>DPBR01000092.1:0-8315 GCA_003516865.1 Oscillospiraceae bacterium | reverse complement strand
CAAGTAAAGATAGTGGCTCGTGTAATGCTCGGTTATCCCCGCAATTTTAACTTTTCCGTAAACGCCGTCCTTTATCTGAACCGTAAGCTCGTCGCCCTTTTTCGCGCCGAGAAGCTTCGCCGCTTTCTCGGTTATCACGGCGCCATCGGCTATCGAGAGCTTTTCGCGCGTTTTCCTGTCGTGAAGCTCGATAAAATCATTGATTTTATCCGCGTCCTCAACGGCGGTCAGGTAGCACTGAACGCTTTTATCGCCGAACCGCGTTTCATACTGCTTCACAAACGCTCTTGTATACTCCGTTTCGGGATTGTATTCCTCCATAGCCGAGTAAATTTTCTCGATTTCCGAGGGCTTCGCGGCGCTGTCGTATGCGACAAATCCGCTGTATTTGTTTATTTCGAGATACTGCAAATCAACAATGTCAGAAATTGAATCCTTTAACCCAAATCCCGTAAGCGAAAGCGCGGTGCAGCCCGCAATTCCGACTACCGTCATAAACATTCTTCTCTTGTAACGGAAAAGATTTCTGCCGCTTACTTTCGCGAAAAAGCTCATTCTGTTCCACAAGAACGTGATTTTCTCCAGAAAAACGCGCTTTCCCGCTTTCGGCGCTTTCGGCCGCATAAGCGAGGCGGGCGTTTCCCGAAGCGCTTTCCGACAGCTGAAGAACACCGTCAGCGCAATCGCCGCGGTCATCGAGCCTATCGAGAAAAGCATATTTCCCGGCTCGAAAAGGAATCGGAAATCGCTTATCGTATACATCATCGAATACGCGTACATTATAACGAGCGGAAACAATACGCAACCGCCGAACGCGCCCAGCGTTCCGCCGATAACCGCGCCCGATACCGCGTAAATCATATAATGCCGCATAACAGCACCGTTTCCGTAGCCGAGCGCTTTCATCGTTCCTATCTGCGTGCGCTGTTCCTCGACCATTCTCGACATCGTTGTCAGGCATACAAGTCCCGCTACCAACAAGAAAAATACCGGAAAAATCACCGCGATCCTGTCAACCCGCTCGGCGTTGCTGCCGTATTCCGTGTAGCCTGCATTGTCGTCGCGCGTGAAAATATACCACTTCGCCTCGCCCGCGTCCGCAATCTTTTCCCTTGCGTCCGCAAGCTCTTTTTCCGCTTTCGCAATCTCGTCGCTGTACTCGCGCTCGCCGTTTTCGTATTCCACAAGCCCGTCCGCGTACTTTTGCTTCGCTTCGGTGATTTTCTCCAGACCGTCCTCGTAATCGCGCTTTCCCTGCTCATATTCGAGCTTTTTTTCGTTAAATTCGGCAGCGCCGCTGTTGTATTCGCGCTCGGCGTCGGCGATTATTTGAGCGTTTTCATTGTACTCGGCAAGCGCGGAATTGTAATACCCCAAATTCTCGGAAATATCGTCCTGCGCCGCATTCAGAACCGCTTCGCCTTCTATGAGCGACATCTCGTTATCATTTATCTGCACAAGCGCCGCGTCAAGCTGCGTCTTGTTCTGCGCCAAAGTCTGTTTCGCAGCCTCAAGCTCCGCTCTCTGCGAAGCCATCGCCGCTTCTCCGTAAAGCTGTTCAGCCGCGGAAAGCTGTTTTTCCTGCTCGTTAAGCTGCTCAAGAGCCGCATTATACTGCGACATTCCCGCATTGTACGTCTGCTTTGCCGCTTCAAGCTGCGCCTTTGCGCTCTCGATTTCGCTCTTTTTTTCGTCAAGCTGCGCCTGCGCTTCGTCAAGCTTAGCCTTGTTCTCATCAAGCGCTTTCTTTCCCTCGGCAAGCTGCGATTTTCCGTCGTTCAGATCTGCAAGCGCCTCCGCAAGCTTTTTCTCCGCGTCGGCTATCTGAACCGCGCCGTCGTCGAGCTTTTCTTTCGCTTCCGCAAGCTCTTTCTCGCCGCTTTCAATCTCGCTTTTTCCGTTTTCAAGCTCTTTTTTCGCGTCGTCAAGCTTCTTCCGACCGTCCGTTTTGGCTTCTTCAAGCTCCTTTTCGCCGTCCGCTATCTCCCTTTTCGCATCGCCGATAACCTCTTCATAGCGAATTTCGCTGCGCTTTTCACCGAGTTCCTCAAGCACCTCCGAGAGCGTTTCGCGGTATTTTTCGTATTCATCGGAATAACTTGCCATTCCGCGCAAAGTTTCGGATTTTACATAGATTTCCGTGTATATGTCCTGTGTAAAATCCGCTTCCGGCACTATTATAAACGCGTCAAGCGAACCGTCGCCGATTGTCGTGCTTCCGCGTTGTGATATAGAAACGTACATCGGCGAATTGTACCGCCCGACTACCGTGTATTCCTTGTATTTCAGCGGAAATTCTTCTGCGTTTGAGAGGTCCGCAAGCGTTATTTTATCGCCGAGCGTAATACCCTCGCGTATCGTATTGCAGCTTATCAGACACTCTCCCGCGTTTTCGATATCACGCCCCTCGTAAATCACGGGCGTGTTAATCCCGCTTGGAAGCGCAGAAAATACCCTTGTCAGATACTCCTTATCGCCGCGGCGAACCGCAAGGTCGGTGTATTTTGACGTGTAAACCGAGCAATCGTCCGGCGTCGCGTCCTCAATCGCCGCTTTATCTCCGTCAGTCAGCCCGAACGTCGAAACCGCGCGCAAATCGAACAAATTTTGCCTGTCATAATATCCGTCGGCGGACGTTTTCATATCGCTGCAAGTCGCGCGAACGCCGCTGAAAAAGCCCACTCCTATCACGCATATCAGAAATATCGACAAAAAACGGCTTTTTGAACCCTTGATTTCGCGTAAAGTGTTTTTTGTAATCGCCTTCATCATTTACCACTCGATTTCTTCGACAGGAGTCGGATTTTCATTCAGAATTACTTCGCTTACCTTGCTGTTCTTGATTTTGATTACCCTGTCAGCCATAGGCGTAATCGCCGTGTTGTGCGTTACGAGAATAACCGTCATTCCGTCCGCTCGGCAGGTGTCCTGAAGCAGCTTCAAAATCATCTTTCCCGTGTTGTAGTCAAGCGCACCCGTGGGTTCGTCGCACAAAAGCAGCTTCGGCTTCTTCGACAGCGCTCTCGCTATTGAAACGCGCTGCTGCTCGCCGCCCGAAAGCTGCGCGGGGAAGTTGTTAAGTCTCTCGCCCAAACCTACTTTCGCAAGAATTTCCTCTGCGGGTATATAATCCTTGTTCGTCTGCGCCGCTATTTCAACGTTTTCCTTCGCCGTTAAATTCGGCAAAAGATTGTAGAACTGAAAGATAAACCCTATGTCAAATCGGCGGTACTGCGTAAGCTGCTTTCGGTTATAGCGGTCAATCCTCACGCCGTCAACCGAAATCTCGCCCTCGTCGATTGAATCCATTCCGCCGAGCATATTCAAAACGGTCGTTTTTCCCGAACCAGACGGTCCGACAATAACCGCAAGCTCGCCCTTTTCAATATCAAACGTCATTCCGTCGGCGGCGTTTATCGTAACCTCGCCGACGTGATAACGCTTATATACGTCCTTTAACGTGACAAATGCCATAAATTCTCCTATTAACCGACGGTTATCTTATCCTTGCCGCCCATATACGGTCTGAGAACCTCGGGAATATTGACGGAACCGTCCTCGTTCAGGTTGTTTTCGAGGAACGCAATCAACATTCTGGGAGGCGCAACGCAGGTGTTGTTCAGCGTATGAGCAAAATAGTTTCCGTCCTTGCCCTTGATGCGGATTTTCAGACGGCGTGCCTGCGCGTCGCCGAGATTTGAGCATGAACCAACTTCAAAGTACTTCTTCTGGCGCGGAGACCAAGCTTCAACGTCATAGCTCTTTACCTTGAGGTCTGCAAGGTCGCCCGAACAGCACTCGATTGTTCTTACGGGAATGTCCATTGAACGGAACAGGTCAACCGTGTTCTTCCACAGTTTGTCGAACCACATAGGCGAATCCTCCGGCTTGCAGACAACTATCATTTCCTGCTTCTCGAACTGGTGGATACGGTAAACGCCGCGCTCCTCTATTCCGTGAGCGCCCTTTTCCTTGCGGAAGCATGGCGAATAGCTCGTCAAAGTGTAGGGAAGATTATCCTCGTCAAGTATCGTGTCGATGAATTTGCCTATCATCGAATGCTCGGAAGTACCGATGAGGTAAAGGTCCTCGCCCTCGATTTTATACATCATCGCGTCCATTTCCGCAAAGCTCATTACGCCCGTAACAACGTTGCTTCTTATCATATAGGGCGGAATGCAATAGGTAAATCCGCGGTCAATCATAAAATCTCTCGCATAGGAGAGTACCGCGGAATGAAGTCTTGCGATATCGCCCATAAGGTAATAGAAGCCGTTTCCCGCAACTTTTCTCGCGGAATCAAGGTCAATTCCGTTCAGCTTCTCCATAATCTCGCTGTGATAGGGAATTTCAAAATCCGGTACGACAGGCTCGCCGTAGCGCGTGATTTCAACGTTCTCGCTGTCGTCCCTGCCTATCGGAACAGACGGGTCGATTATGTTCGGAATAGTCATCATAATCTTCGTTATTCTCTCGGAAAGCTCGCCCTGCTTTGTTTCAAGCTTCTTCTGTTCCTCCGCGAACGACGCAACCTGCGCCTTCGCCTTTTCAGCCTCGTCCTTCATTCCCTTCGCCATAAATCCGCCTATTTCCTTGGAAATACGGTTTCTGTCGGCGCGGAGCTGCTCCATACGCTGAATACACTTGCGGTTCTCCGCGTCAAGCGAAATTACCTCGTCAACAAGCGGAAGCTTCTCGTCCTGAAACTTCTTTTTGATGTTTTCCTTAACTGCGTCGGGATTTTCTCTCAGAAATTTAATGTCTATCATTGCTTTTTCTCCTCAATTTTCATTTTAATATCGCGTTTTACGCGCTGTTTTTGTTAGTTGAAATACTTCATTATGCCCTCAAGCTGCTCCTTGTCGGCAAAGTCGATTTGCAAAACATTTCCGTTTTTCCCCTCGGCAACGCGAACTTTCGTTCCGAGAAGCTCGGACAGGCTTACCTCGATTTCCGTGTAGTAGGAAATGCGCGGTTTAAGCTCCTTTTTGTCTTTTTCTTCCTCAAGCCGCGAGGCTTCGCGCTTCGCGATAACCTCGACCTGGCGGACGGAAAGCTCGCCCTCCGCAGCCTTATGTGCAAGCTCCGTCATAAGCGCCGCGTCTTTTACCTTTTTCAGCGCTTTGCAGTGTCCCGCGGAAAGACTTCCATTCCGCAAAAGCTCCTGAACGCCGTTTGGCAGCGACAGCAGACCAAGGCTGTTCGCAACGGACGAACGCGCCTTTCCGAGAACCTGCGCGAGCTTGTCCTGCGTCATTCCGAACTTATCGATAAGCTCCTTGTAGCCGAGCGCTTCTTCAATCGGGTTCAGATTTTCGCGCTGCAAATTCTCAATCATCGCAATTTGCATTGCCTGTTCTTCGGATAAATCGTCGCGGATTAACACGGGAATTTCGCTTAATCCCGCCATTTTTGCCGCTCTCCAGCGGCGTTCGCCCGCGATTATCATATAATCGCCCGAAGCAATTGAACGCACAATCAGCGGCTGCAAAACGCCGTGTTCGCGTATCGAATCGGCAAGCTGCTTCAGCGTTTCGTTGTTGAAGCTCTTTCGCGGCTGATTTTTGTTCGGCTCAATCTCGCTTATTCTCAGCGTTGAAATGTCCTCAGAGCCTATGTTGTTATCGCTGAACAGCTCGTCGAAGCTGCTTTCAGTTTTTCGTGCCATCTGCTTTCTCCCTCTCGCGGCATTTTGCCAGAATTTCCTTTGACAGCCTTATGTAAGCGTCCGCGCCCTTTGAATTTTTATCGAACGTGATAATAGGCTCGCCGTGGCTCTGTGCCTCGGAAATACGGACGTTTCGCGGAATTTCCGTTCTGAAAATCGCTCGCTTATCAAAGTTTTTCTTGATTTCGTTCTTGATTTCATTGCTTGAAAGCAGGCGCTTGTCAAGCATCGTGAAAACAATTCCCATTATGTTGATATTCGAATTATACTTATGCTTGATGTTCTTTATCGTGTACATAAGCTGCGCCAGTCCCTCAAGCGCAAAATGCTCGCAGACCATCGGCACAATTATCGTGTCGCACGCGACAAGCGTATTTACAGCAAGCACACCGAGCGACGGCAGGCTGTCGATTATCACGATATCATAGTCGTCCTTAACCTGCAAAACCGCTTTTCTCAGCTGGTAATTTTTCTGCTCCATATTCGTCAGAGCAGGCTCTGCGTCGCACAATTTTGATGTCGACGGCATTATCCAGACGTTTTTGCTTTCCGTCTTGACAATAGCCTCCTGCGGGCGTATTTTCCCGATTACAACGTCGTAAGACGTGTTTTCAAGCGTTTTTTTCTTAATTCCGAAGCCCGTCGTTGAGTTGCCCTGAGGGTCGAAATCAATCAGAAGCACTTTTTTCCCGAGCGCTCCCAACCCCGCGGCGATATTCACCGAGGTTGTGGTTTTTCCGACTCCGCCTTTCTGGTTGACAACGCCGATTACAATTCCCAAGAATACTCCCCCTATCCCTGTATTTTCTTACTCTTTTAGTATATCACACTTTACATCAAAAATAAAGTGTTTTTTACAAAAAATGTTCCACGGGGAACAATTTCGACATTTTAACCGAAAATGTTCCTCGTGGAACAATCATTCTATACATTATTAATATCTTCAGATGTTTACGGGAAATTTGATTGTGTATTCGTAATAATTCTCGGATTTTTCCGTAAACAGCTCGCACGGTATCCTGTCCTCGCGGATACGTTTTATCAGCGCGTTCAGCGAGTTCATATAAATTCTTGGGGGCGCGGCAAAATGTTTGAGCGACTTTGAAGAGCGCTTTTCCTTTGAAGGCAAGCCGTCAAGCATTTTTCCTACGAAATCCTCGGTTTGTTCGATATTCAGGTGACGTGATACAACCGTTTCCAATGCGCTTTTACGCAGCCTTGCATCATCAATTCTGATAAGCGCTCTCGCCTGACGCTCAGATAAATTTCCCGCAATCAGGAGTCGCTTCTCGCCGTCTGTAAAACGCAATAGTCTTAGCTTATTCGCAATCGTTGACTGCGCTTTTCCAAGGCGTTCGGCGGCAGTTTCCTGCGTCATTCCGTAATAATTTATCAGTTTTTCAATAGCAAGCGCTTCTTCAAAATAGCTTAAATCCTTGCGCTGAATATTCTCAATCAGCGCCAGAACAGCCGACTGCTCGTCGTCAACGTTCATCACAATGCACGGTATTTCCGTCAGACCCGCTATTTTTGCGGCGCGGGTTCTGCGCTCTCCGCTTATTATCTCGTATAAAGCGCCAACTTTTCTCACGCAAACAGGCTGTAAAATCCCGTTTTCGCTGATACTGCGCGCAAGCGACAAGAGAGCTTCCTCCGAAAACTCGCTTCTGGGCTGCGAACGGTTTGCTGAAATGAGCGAAATGTCAATCATCACGACTTTTCCCGCAACTTTTTCCTTTTCTTTAAACAATCCTTTCATAAAAAAATCCTCCCGATGTTTTTTCTTCATTGTAACATCGGGAGAAGATAATTTCCACAGGGAAATATCGCAATACACGTCAGCTTCGGTGCAAAATCGACCTGTCAAAGCGGTTTTTTTGAAATATTTGCAAAGCTTCGCGGATATTTTGTCGGAGTTTGCGAAATCTTTTTTACTATCATAATTCTGCGCTTATCGCCGCTCGGAAGCGCATAATCGCGGACTTCTTCAAGCCTGCCGCCAAGCGTTTTTATCGCGTTTTCGGCAGATTTTGCGTCCTCGTTAACCGATTTAAGCGCAATAAACAAACCGTCCTTTCTCACGAACGGCAGACAAAACTCCGTCAAAACAGGCATTGCCGAAACTGCGCGCGCCGTTGCAAAATCGTACTTTTCACGGCGCTCCCTGCCAAGTTCCTCGGCTCTCGCATGAACGATTTCAGCCTTAATTCCAAGCTTATCGCACGCTTTTTCGAGATATACGCAGCGCTTTTGCAAGCTGTCACAGAGCGTTCCTTTCAAATCATCACGCCATATCAGAAGCGGCAGCGAAGGAAATCCTGCGCCTGTTCCCACGTCAATGAAGCTTGAATTTTCTGCGATTTTCAGTGAAGTAAACGGCAAAATGCTGTCGATAAAATGCTTCTCGACAATCTCCTTGAAGTCGGTAATCGCGGTTAAATTCACGTTCTTATTATACTCGACCATAAACTCGGACAATTCCGCGAGTTTTTTTCCCTTTTCAGCGTCAATTTCAATTCCCGCAGCGCCAAACGCCTCGATTATATACTCAAAATCACTCATTATTTCCGCCCTTTCCCGCAAGCCAAATCAATAAAACCGAAACGTCGGCTGGGTTTACTCCGGAAATACGTCCCGCCTGTCCGAC
>DPBR01000031.1:14117-17163 GCA_003516865.1 Oscillospiraceae bacterium | reverse complement strand
AAAAGCCGCGGGTGTTCCAACTGTATGGTTTGTCGGAGGCGAATTTCCATAAATGCGCGTTCTTATCCTGCATATTCACACAAATATTAACCGCAGGACTTGACAAACGAGGAAAAATGTGATATGCTAAAAATAGCTGAATGGCTAAAATTATTTTTTTCAAGGAGATTTTGTTTGAAGAACATTATCAAATCATCGGAGATAGCGGCGTAACCGGGAGGTTTGCCAAAATTTCCGCAAGCCTCCCGAAGGGTTTTGGATTTTACTTTCAGGAGGTACCCCATGAACAGGGAAAACAAGAAAAAATCATATACAAAAAACTACTTCAAAAATCACCCTTGCAGTGACTCTTTCGTCTGCAAAAACTGCGGAAGAACCGTTGTTCCCGATGGCGCGGGAAGCGACCACAGAAATCACTGCCCATATTGTCTTTTCAGTCAGCATCTCGACGTTGAGCCGGGCGATAGAGCGGCGGATTGCGGCGGGATTATGGAGCCTGTCGCGGTTTGGGTGAGAAAAAACGGCGAATGGGCGATAATTCATCGGTGCAAAATCTGCGGAACGCTCAGTTCAAACAGGATTGCCGCGGACGATAATCCGATGAAGCTGATGTCGCTTGCAATGAAACCGGTTTCTTCCCCGCCTTTTCCGCTTGAGCGCATTGAGGAAATGACAAGGCTTATGGGCGGCGACGGCGAATTGAAGTGGTAAACAAAAGGCTCTCCAAGCGTTTTCGGCAAGGAGAGCCTTTCTCTGTCCATTAATCAACATTATCCTGAAATCGTCCGCTGAAGTTATCCCTTTTTCGGGAAAAGAACGGAAATTTTCGTGCCGACGCCTTCGCTGCTTTCAAGCGAGATTTTCGCTCCGTGAAGCGCCGCGCCGTGCTTTACGATTGAAAGACCCAGACCCGTACCGCCGATTTTCCGCGAACGGCTCTTGTCAACGCGATAAAACCGCTCGAAAACCCTGTCGGCGCTTTCGCTCGGAATACCTATTCCCGTATCCGAAACGCAAAGCAAAACGCCCTGAGCCGTGTTTGAAACGTTGATTTTCGCCGTTCCGCCGGGTTTGTTGTACTTAATCGCATTGTCGAGAAGATTATAGACAATCTCGTCCAGAACGACGTAAATTCCCTCGATTTCAGCCTTTTCTCCGCTAACGGACACCAAAACGCCGTTCTTTTCCGCAGCCTCGGAAAGTCTGCCCGCGCATATTTCCGCAAGCTCGTGCAAATCCACAGTTTCGCGCTTATCGTCGTAAGAATTTTCGTCCATACGCGAAAGATTGATTATATCCTCGATAAGCGTAATCAGGCGGCTTGCCTCGCTCTTGATTTTCTCGGAAAACTCCTTTACGTCCTCCGGCTTCACAATTCCGCCCGCAAGCATATCCGATATTCCGTAAATCGTCGTGAGCGGCGTTTTAAGCTCGTGCGAAACGTTAGACGTGAACTCTCGGCGAAGCTCCTCGCGGCTTTGCTTTTCGGTTACGTCGAGAATGATGATAACCGCGCCGTTTGTTTCGCAGTGCGAGATAACGGGGCTTGCAATCGCGCTGTAAAATCTCTCCGAAAGCGTAAGTCCCACTTCCGTTCTCTCGCCGCCGAGCGCGCTTTCAACCGCGCGGATAAAGCTCTCGCTGTGATTGAGCGCGAAAATGCTTCTCGTGCTTCCGTTAAAGCTTGTTCCGAGGATTTTCAGCGCGGCACTGTTGTAGGACAAAACGCGCGCTTCTTTGTCCGTGATAATAAAGCCCTCGCTCATATTTTCGGTTATGAGCGAAAATTCCTCGCGCGCGCTTGAAAGCTCGTTCATACGGTTCTCAATCTCGATATTGCGCGTTCTGATTTCGTGAAGAAGCGGCGCGATTTCGCCGTAATTCTCGTCGATATCGGGATTTTTCAGGTCAATTTCATTAATGGGCTTTACAATCTTGTTCGCAGTCAAATCAGCGAGAAGCAGACTTAAAATCAGCGCCGAAATCAGCGCCAGAGCCACTCCCCACCACAAATCCGCGATTGTGCCGAAAACTGTGCTGTGCGTTCCCGAAACACGGATAACATCGCCGTTTTTCAGCACTCTCGCGCAGTAAATCGTGCTTTCCGAAAGCGTTTTGCTCTCGCGCACGGACGCGCCCTCGCCGGACGCTTTCGCCGCGGCAATCTCATCGCGGTCGGCGTGATTTTCCATCTGCGCGGGATTTGCTTTGTTATCGTACAAAACCGTGCCGTCGGCGGAAACGTAGGTTATTCTGCTCGAAAAATCCGCAAGATTTGAAAGTCCCGCAAGATTTTTTTCCGCGTCGTCATCGGAAAGCACCGTGCCGAGAAGCCGCGTTTCTTCTTCAAGCTGAGCCGTAAACAGCTCGATATTTTTCGTGTAATCCGCTCCGAGGAATATCACAATCGCGATGATTACCGAAGCGAACGAAACGAAAAACGTCGAAAGAAATATCTTTTTGGTCATATTTTACCTCACTGTAAAACAGAGAGCCTATACCCAACGCCGCGAATTGTTTCAATCATATCCCCGCAAACTCCGAGTTTGCGGCGGAGCGTTCTTATGTGAACGTCAACGGTTCTGCTCTCGCCCGAAAAATCGTATTCCCAGACGCTCGCAAAAATTTTTTCGCGCGTCACAACGTTCCCTGCGTTCTCGACAAGACAGCGCAGAAGCTCGAATTCTTTAAGCGTAAGCTGAACCTCGTTTCCATCAGCCTCAACAATATGCTTTGTGGGATTTACATATAACTTTGATATGCGATATTCCTTTTCGGGAGCGGCGGAAGTTCTGCGGAGCAGCGCTTTTATGCGGGAAATCAGCTCCATCGTTCCGAATGGCTTTACGATATAATCGTCAGCGCCGCCGTCAAGACCGATAACCTTGTCGTATTCCGTACCCTTTGCCGTGAGAATAATCACGGGCAGCGCCGCCGTTGCAGAGTTTTTCCTGAGCTTTGCGAGAACGGAAAGTCCGTCCTCTTCGGGAAGCATTATGTCAAGCAGAACAAGACTCGGAAGCTCCTTCTCAACAGCCCCGAAAAA
>DPBR01000031.1:13734-13911 GCA_003516865.1 Oscillospiraceae bacterium | reverse complement strand
CCGCTCGAAGCCTTTTGCCTCAAGCCCCGAATTTGTAAGCGCATAAAGCACAAAACTGCGGATATTCGCGTCGTCCTCAAGAAGATATATCATATCAATTACCTCGTCAGCGCTCTCCCGTAATCGAGAAATTTACCCATTCCGCGATATTAGTCGCGTGGTCGCCTATTCGTTCAA
>DPBR01000031.1:11819-13522 GCA_003516865.1 Oscillospiraceae bacterium | reverse complement strand
CGCGTGGTCGCCTATTCGTTCAAGATATTTTGCAGCCATAAGCAAATCGAGGAAATATTCCGCGTCCTTCGCGTCCTCGCGGATAAGCGAAATAAGCTCGTTTTTAACCTCAAGGAAAAGCCTGTCGACGTTATCGTCCATATCAATGGTTCTCTGTGCAAGTTCGGAATCCTTTCGCACAAAGGACTCGACGCCCGTCGTCACCATTTTCACGGTTTCTTTCGCCATCTCCGAAATATGAACTTTTCCCACAAGGTCGGTTGAACGGATAAATTCCGCAAGCTCCGCGATATCCTGCGACTGGTCGCCTATTCTCTCCATATCCGAAATCATTTTCAGCGCGGAGGAAATGGTTCTCAGGTCGCCCGCAACGGGCTGCTGGCGAAGAAGAAGCTTCATACAAAGCGCCTCGACTTCACGCTCAAGGTGGTCGATTTCCTCCTCGTTTGCGTTAACTCTGGCAATCATCGCCGTGCTGTCATCGTCGAAAAGCGCCTTTACAGCGCAGGAAATGCTCTCCTCGCAAAGCGCGCCCATTCTTATAAGCTCAACGTTGAGCTGCTCAAGCTGCTCGAAAAAACGGTTTCTCATAACTCCTCCTCAGCCAAATCTTCCCGTGATGTAATCCTCGGTACGCTTGTCGTGCGGCGCGGAAAACAGCTTTTCCGTGTCGTCGTATTCGACAACCTCGCCGAGCAGGAAAAACGCGGTTTTATCGCTTATTCTCGCCGCCTGCTGCATATTATGAGTTACCATAACAATAGTATAGCACTTTTTCAGCTCAATTGCAAGGTCTTCTATTTTCGATGTTGAAATAGGGTCGAGCGCAGAAGTCGGTTCGTCCATAAGAAGAACGTCCGGTTCAACCGCGAGCGCTCGCGCTATGCACAGCCGCTGCTGCTGACCTCCCGAAAGTCCGAGCGCGGATTTTTTGAGGCGGTCTTTGAGTTCGTCCCAGATTGCCGCGTCGCGGAGCGATTTTTCAACGATTTCGTCAAGTCTGACTTTAGAATGAATACCGTGGGTTCGCGGACCGAAAGCGATGTTGTCGTAAACGCTCATCGGAAACGGATTAGGCTTCTGAAACACCATTCCAACGCGCTTTCTGAGTTGGTTTACGTCCATTTTGCCGTAAATATCCTCGCCGTCAAGCAGAAATTCGCCCGTAATCCTGCACCCCTCAATCAAATCGTTCATTCTGTTGAGCGACTTCAGAAGCGTTGATTTTCCGCAGCCCGAAGGTCCGATAAACGAAGTTATTTTGTTTTCGGGAATTGCAAGGTTAATGCCCTTGAGAGCCTGAAAGCTGCCGTAATACAGCTCGGCGTTTTTTATGTCAAATTTCATTTTTACCCCTTTTTCTTGGCAATTCTGCGTTCAATCAAATCCGAAGCGAGATTTATCAGGAACGTAAGCGCAAGCAGAACAACGCCCGAAGCGAACGCCTGTTCGACGTGAAGTCCCTCGTTCGACTGAACGTACATATGAACAGTAAGCGTTGCCGCGGAGTCCCAAAGCCCGCTCGGAGTGCTGCGAAACGTTCCCGACGTATAGATAAGCGCGGCGGATTCGCCGACAATTCTGCCTATCGCAAGGATAACGCCCGACATAATTCCGGGAATTGCGGCGGGGAGAATTATACGGAAAACCGTCCTCATTTTGCCTGCGCCAAGCCCGAAGCTGCCCTCGCGGTAGCTGTCCGG
>DPBR01000031.1:11121-11653 GCA_003516865.1 Oscillospiraceae bacterium | reverse complement strand
CCAAGCCCGAAGCTGCCCTCGCGATAGCTGTCGGGAACGGCGAGCAGCGCTTCTTCGGTTGTACGGATTATCAGCGGCAAAATCATCACAGCAAGCGTGATTATTCCGCCGAACATCGCGTACTGCCAGCCAAGCTGCATATTGAACAGCAAAAATCCGAAAAGCCCGTAGACAATTGACGGGATACCCGAAAGCGTTTCGGTTGTGACGCGGATTATTTTAACGAGCTTGTTTCCGCGCTTTGCGTATTCCACAAGATAAACCGCCGCGAAAATTCCCACGGGAACGGCTATAAGCAGCGTTATTAGGGTCATCGTGAGCGTGTTTATCAGCGCGGGCGTCATACTCTGATTTTCGGGGGTGTACTTCCATTCAAACTGCTCTGCGGTGAGGTGCGGAATACCGTTCACAAGAATGTAAGCCACGAGAAACAGCAATATCCCCACGGCAAACGCCGCCGATAACATCACCAAAATCATCATCACAAGCGATTTCGGGCGCTTTTTGTAATGCCGCAGCTTATCCCGCAGAC
>DPBR01000031.1:0-10925 GCA_003516865.1 Oscillospiraceae bacterium | reverse complement strand
GCTTATCCCGCAGACCAACCCTATTAATGTATTCCTCCTGCTGAACGGCGGAGGTTTTGATTGTTTCAGCAGCTTTTTCCATAGGCTTAGTCCTTTCTTCGCTTCAGAATCGAGAAGCTGAGGTTTATTATCAGAATAAACACGAACAGCACAACCGCCGTTGCCACAAGAATACTCTGCTTGTGTTCGTCCGCATAGCCCATTTCAAGGATAACGTTTGACGTAAGCGTGCGGATACCCGAAGTTATGCTTTCGGGGAGAATAGCTTGGTTTCCCGCAACCATAACAACCGCCATCGTTTCGCCGATTGCTCTGCCTATTCCGAGAATAATCGCGGCGAGAATGCCCGATTTAGCTGCGGGAAGCGCCGCGAGAAACACGCTTCTTTCGTGCGTTGCGCCGAGAGCGAGCGCGCCTTCGTAATACGCCGGCGGAACTGCTCTGAGAGAGGCTTCCGTGGTCTTGATAATTGTCGGCAAAATCATAATTCCGAGCAGTATCCCCGCCGTCAAAAGCGCTTTTCCCGAACCGCCGAAAACGTTTCTCACAAACGGCACGATAACCATAACTCCGAAAAATCCGTAGACAATCGAGGGTATTCCCGCAAGGAGATTTATCGCGGGTTTTACGAAAGAATAGAGCTTTTTCGGGCAGTAGAACGCCATAAAAACCGCGCAGAGAACGCCTATCGGAACGCCTATCAGGATTGCAATTCCCGTTACCAGAACAGACCCCACAATCATCGGGAAAATTCCCCAGAGTTCTGCGTCGGGACGCCACTGAGTACCAAAAATGAACTTGAAGAAGCCAACGTCGGCAATCGCCGGAATTCCCGTTCCTAAAAGGTAAACGCAGATTACAGCAACCGCCAGAATTGACGTGCAGGCGCAGAGCAAAAACAGCGCGTGCATTATTTTTTCTTTAGCTTTTTGCATATTGTCCTCTCATAACGCTGCGCGCAGGCGGCTATAAAACCGCCTGCGCTTAACTTAGGGGGGCGCGCAGTTTGCGCGGTCGGGAGTAGTTTTACTTGATTTCAGACCAGTTTTTAAGCTCGCCGAGGTAGATTTTCTTAATCTGCTCGGAAGTGAGATTGTCAACCTTGTTGTCCTTATGTACGATAACCGCGATGCCGTCGTCCGCGATTTTCAGCTCGGTAAGCCCCTTGTCAAGCTCAGCCTGTTTGAGCGCGCGGGAGGACATTCCGATATTGCAAGCGTCGGAAGTTACCGCGGTAATTCCCGCGCCCGAACCCGTCTGCTGAATTTGCACCACAGCGCCGCTGTTGAGTTCCTGATACTTCGCCGCGAGCTTTTCCATTACGGGACCGACGGAGGTCGAGCCGTTTACGGAAATCGTGCCTTTCAAGCCTGCGGGAGTGTAGCTTGCGTTGGAATTTACGGCAATGTAGTGGTTGTCGGCGATAATTTGCTGACCGTCTTTACTCATTATAAACGAGATGAAGTCCTTTGCGAGGTCGTCAAGATTTTCTTCCTTATAGCAGATTTCAAAAGGACGCGCAACCGCATAAGCGCCGTTTTTTACGTTATCCGCGGAAGCCTCCACTCCGTCAACCTTGACAGCCTTTACGGTGTCGTTAAGCGAACCGAGCGAGATGTAGCCGATTGCGTCGGGATTGCCCGAAACGCTCATCATAACGCCGTTTGTGGAGTTGTTAATCTCAGCGGAAGCCGTGGTTGCGTCCTTTCCGTCAGCGTCGACGACTTCCATAAGCTCGACGAACGCAGAGCGCGTTCCCGAACCGTCCTCGCGCGATACAACCGTGATTTTGCGCTCTCCGCCCGCGCAGCCCGTAAGCGATGCCGCTATAAATCCCGCGGATAAAACCGCAGCCAGAATATTTCTCATTTTCATTGTAATTTTCTCCTTATCTTCAATTTTACCGTTTTTGCAGTAATTTGCATTCGTAATACCCGAAAAAAAGCCTTGTTTTGCAGCTTTTTGCAGCATGTTTCGTTTCGGTTTACATTTACATTATATCATTTCATTGTTAAATCCAAAAGCGCGGCAATATTCGATGTTTGTAAAATTTTTTTGAGTTATGTTAAATCCGTGTAAAATCAGCAGCCTATAATGCTTTACAGCCGCGTTTTTTGTGCAATATTACATAGTTTGTTAAAACTAACTCGCTTTTAGTGTGAAAATTCTACAAAAATATAAAAAATTGTAAAAAACAGAAGTTTTCCTCTTGACAAAATTGCAAAAATGAAGTATTATTATATCGGTTAGCAAAAGCTAACCATAAAAACAAGGCAAAAGTTAGTTTAATCTAACACAATGTTTAAAAGGAGTGACGCTATGATGCCGCTTACGCTTGTCAATACCGGCGAGGAAAACATTATTAAGAAGGTCGGCGGAAACCCCGAAACAAGGAAGTTTCTCGAAAATCTCGGTTTCGTTGCGGGCGGTACGGTGACGGTTATAAGCGAAATAGGCGGAAACGTTATCGTAAACGTTAAAGATTCGAGAGTTGCCGTTTCAAAAGAAATGGCTTGCAAAATAATGGTTTAAGGAGGATTGCAATGACGCTGAAAAACGCAAAGGTCGGTTCGACCGTAAAAGTAGTCAAGCTGAACGGAGAGGGCGCTGTAAAGCGCAGAATTATGGATATGGGTATCACCAAAGGCGTTGAAATCTATATCCGCAAGGTCGCGCCACTCGGCGACCCGATTGAAGTTACCGTTCGCGGCTATGAACTTTCCCTCAGGAAAGACGACGCGGATATGATTGAAACCGTATAAGGCAATGCCGCACAATTAGCGGCTGCGCCTTTGTCATTTACTCGCTTGCGATTAAACGACAATAATTATGCGGCATTACCTAATTCTATCAAAAAGTTAGCCTAGGCTAATACGGAAAGGACAGTATATGGAAATAAAAATCGCGCTTGCGGGCAACCCGAACGCAGGCAAAACCACGCTATTCAACGCCCTTACCGGTTCAAACCAGTTCGTTGGAAACTGGCCGGGCGTTACCGTTGAGAAAAAAGAAGGTCATCTCAAGGGTCACAAGGACGTTGTTATAACCGACCTTCCCGGTATTTACTCGCTTTCGCCGTATACCCTTGAAGAAGTTGTCGCGAGAAATTACCTCGTAAACGAGCGTCCCGACGCTATTCTCAACATCATCGACGGCTCAAACCTTGAGCGCAACCTCTACCTCACAACTCAGCTTGTCGAGCTTGGTATTCCGGTTGTTTGCGCGATTAATATGATGGACGTCGTTAAGAAGAACGGCGATAAAATCAACACAGAACAGCTCGCAAAGGAACTTGGCTGCAAGGTTGTCGAGATTTCCGCGCTTAAGGGTACGGGTATCAAGGAAGCCGCTCAGACCGCCGTTGACGCGGCTCGTTCAAAGGAAAAGACCATTCCTCAGCATAAATTCAGCGGCTGCGTTGAGCACGCAATCGCTCATATCGAGGAATATTCGCTCCACAATGTTCCCGAAGAACAGCAGCGCTGGTACGCTATCAAGCTCTTTGAGCGCGACAGCAAGGTTTATGAAACGCTCGGAATGTCCGAGGCTGACAAAGCGCACATCGAGGGCGATATCGCCGCCGCAGAAAAGGAAATGGACGACGACGCGGAGAGCATTATCACAAACGAGCGCTATATCTACATAGGCACTATCATCAAGGACTGCTGCAAAAAGAAGAACAAGGGCGGACTTACCGTTTCGGATAAGATTGATAAAATCGTTACAAACCGTATCCTTGCGCTCCCGATTTTCGCGGCGATTATGTTCCTCGTTTACTTCGTTTCCGTAACCACCGTCGGAACTTGGCTCACAGACTGGACGAACGACGGGCTGTTCGGCGACGGCTTCCACCTGTTCAATATCGGCGACGGCGAATACAGCGCGGCTGTCGATGAATATGCAGAAGAAAATATCTTCTCGGACGAACTCCTGAAGATGGTTAAGGAAGCGACAGACAAGGGCGTTATCGGCGGCGAGGAGGTTCTCGCGACCGTTGAAGAAAAGGACTTCGGCGGCTTTGAAGAACAGCTCGGCTTCTACGGCGGAAGCCTTGCGGAAGCGGGCTATGACGTCGAGGGGCTTGTCGGCGAAGCTATGGAGGGCGTTCCTGCGGCGGAAGATTACGGCGTGTGGGTTCCCGGTATTCCCGTCCTCATCGAAAACGGCCTTGACTCGGCGGGCTGCGCGGATTGGCTCAAGAGCCTCATTCTCGGCGGTATCGTAGCAGGCGTCGGCGCGGTACTCGGATTCGTTCCGCAGATGCTCGTTCTCTTTATCTTCCTCGCATTCCTCGAAGCTTGCGGTTATATGGCGAGAATTGCATTCGTAATGGACAGAATTTTCAGAAAGTTCGGTCTTTCGGGCAAATCCTTCATTCCTATGCTTATCGGCACGGGCTGCGGCGTTCCCGGCATTATGGCGAGCCGTACAATCGAAAACGAGCGTGACCGCAGAATGACCGTTATGACCACAACGTTCATTCCCTGCGGCGCAAAAATGCCGATTATCGCGCTTATCGCAGGTTCGCTTTTCGGCAATGCGTGGTGGGTTGCGCCGAGCGCTTACTTCGTAGGCGTTGCCGCAATCATCATCTCCGGTATTATCCTCAAGAAAACTAAGATGTTCTCAGGCGACCCCGCTCCGTTCGTTATGGAGCTTCCCGCTTACCACTGGCCCACTGTCGGCAATATCCTCCGCTCAATGTGGGAGCGCGGCTGGAGCTTCATCAAAAAGGCAGGCACGATTATCCTCCTTTCATCGGTTCTTATCTGGGCAGGCTCCGTATTCGGAAATCTCCCCGACGGCGGCTTTGGCTTCAGCACCGAGCTTGAGCTTTCGGACAGCGTTCTCGGCATTATCGGAAACGCAATCTGCTGGATTTTCGCGCCTCTCGGCTTCGGCGAGGCAACCGCGACAATCGCAACAATTATGGGTCTTGTCGCAAAGGAAGAAGTTGTCGGCGTATTCGGCGTACTCGACTTTATGGGTATGACGCAGCTTGCAGGCTATTCGTTCCTCATCTTCAACCTCCTCTGCGCGCCCTGCTTCGCGGCTATCGGCGCAATCAAGCGCGAGATGAACAGCGCAAAGTGGACTTGGTTCGCAATCGGTTATCAGTGCCTCTTCGCTTATGCTATCTCCCTTATCGTATATCAGTTCGGTCTGCTCTTCACGGGCGCTGTGAACATTATCGGACTGATTTGCGCGGTTATCGTTCTTGCATTCTTGGTTTATATGCTTGTAAGACCTAACCGTGAAAAAAGCGCAAACAGAAAGGTGAGCGTATAATATGTCAACGGTTATCATAGCTCTCGTTGTTCTTGCGGCATTGTTTTTCGCGGCACGAAAGCTTTTCACGGACAAAAAGAAGGGCAAGTCGCTTTGCGGCGGAAAATGCTCCTCCTGCCCCAACAGCTGCGCGTGTCGTTCCGTAAATCAAGACATAAAAAAGAACGTTAAATAACGCTCTGATTATCACAAACAAAGCCGACTGAATTTTCAGCCGGCTTTGTCGGTTTCCGTACAAATTGGCTTAACCTATTGACAAAAATTGGATTTGGGATTATAATTAATGTATAAATTTTATGCGCTATTTTTCTTTTAGCTGAAAGGAATATTGAAAATGCTTTATTTTAAGCTTCAACTCGGCTGTTTAATGGTAATATTGTACATTGTAATCTCTTATATCAAACAGACTCGCCACAGCAAAATCAAGTGCAACAGGTTTTTTGACGCGCTTCTGGTTTTGACACCTTTGGCGGTTTTCTTCGACGGATTTACTGCGTGGTCCGTCAACAACGCGGATATTGTTCCCGAATTTGTAAACAAGGGCGCTCACCTTTTGTTCTTCATCTTTATGGACCTCACGGTTATCGCAACGTCATTGTATATTTTCGGTCAGCTTCTTGGTTTTAGCCGAAAAAGAAGAGCGATTTTACTCGGTATTCCCGGACTGATTTCCCTGATAATCGTTATAGCGGGTATCGGCGGACTTGAATATATCGACGGCGTGACAACGCGGTATTCAATGGGTCTTTCGGTTTATGCGTGCTATGGAACGGTTGTGTTCTACTATGGATTAATCCTGCTTTTTGTCATTTCAAGACGGCATTTCCTCACAAACGACAAGGTTATGGGAACGCTTTCGTTTATCATCATCGCGGGCGTTATACTCGTAACTCAGATTATCTTCCCCGAGGTTCTCCTCACCTCGCTGTTCCCGACAATCCTTATGCTCGGTATTTACATCGACTTCGAGGACCCCGCGATAAAAAAGCTCACCATGCATAAAGACGATATGGTGGACGGCTTCGCGACAATGGTTGAAAGCAGAGATAACAACACGGGCGGTCATATCAAGCGCACAAAGGCTTATGTCAATCTGATGCTGAAGAAAATGAGCGAGGACAGGTATTACCGCAGGCATCTCAGCAAGGACTATATCACCAACGTCAAAAACGCCGCTCCGCTTCACGATATTGGGAAAATCGCAACGCCGGACAGTATTCTCCAAAAGCCCGGAAAGCTCACCGATGAAGAGTATGCTATTATGAAAAAACACGCAGCCGACGGCGCGGAGATTATAAGACACACGTTTTGCGATATCGACAATGATGAATTCAGGAGAATTGCTTTTGAAGTCGCAAGATATCATCACGAAAAATATAACGGAAAAGGTTATCCCGTCGGTCTTTCGGGCGAAAATATCCCGCTTCACGCAAGAATTATGGCTATCGCGGACGTGTTCGACGCGGTTTCGCAGAAAAGATGCTACCGCGACGCAATGCCCGTTGAAAAGTGCTTCGATATCATCAAAAACGGCAGCGGAACCGATTTCGACCCCCGCCTCGTCGAGATTTTCCTCGACTCAAGAGATGAGGTTGAACAGCTTATGAGCGAGATTGAGGCTGAACCCGAAAAGGTCCTCGGAGGCTCGTTTATTCTGACTTTCTGATTATACAAACAGCCCTCATCACAATTTAACGGAATCCCGTTATTCTTCGAGAAGCTTTTATTTCTTAGCGCATCACAGCCATAAATATATATCCCATTCCAACCATAAAGAAATTGCTTAATCCGTGCATAATCATAGGATAAATTATACTTTTGGATTTCACATATGTTAGTCCATACGCTATACCTAATATAAACGCATAAATCAGTTGAAACCATGAAAAAGATATTGAAACGGGAAACAATGTCCACCGGATATGCGCAGCAGAAAACAGTACCGAGGCTATTACAATAATAACTGTATAACTCTTTTTTTCTTTGCAAATAAATCCGCCAAGAACAGTAATAGGAAGCGCTCTAAACAAAATTTCTTCTGATGTTCCCGATAAAAGCAGCTGAAATCCTAATGTTCCTAAAACATTCGATATATTTAACTCATATTCATATGGCGCAATTGTATTAAGCGAATAACCAACAACATAACTAATAAGAACATATATTAAAATAACGATTGCAAAAATTGCCGTATATAGTATTCCGCTCTTATTTAACCTTGGTTTTAACCAAAAATCCAAATCACTTTTCTTGCTAATAACAAATATAAGTACTAAAGCCGCAATCATCTGAACAATGTGGTGAACGGAAACACTCATAAATGTCCCATCTTTATCAATCGCTTCATATTGAAATAAATCAGCAATGAAACCACCTAACTTACTTGCAAAAGTTTGAAAAATAAACAAACCTAATATGGCAAGCGGAATATATTTTGTCTTATTTTTATTTTTTTCCATAATATCTCCATTAAATTCGAGCTTTCTGATTATTCGATAATTAAGTCAAAATCATCAGCTGAAACTTATGAATTGTCCTGTGTCTTTGACATCGAAACCACGCACTCAACGTGCCTTGTGTGCGGGAACATATCGAACGGCTGGATATCGGTTATATCGTAATATTTCGCGAGCGTTTTCAGGTCGCGCGAAAGCGTTGCGGGATTGCACGAGATATAAACAATCCGCGCGGGCTGAATTTTCAAAAGCGAATTGAGAAACTTCCTGTCCGCGCCCGCTCTCGCAGGGTCCATAAACACAACGTCGTAAAATGTGCCGTTCTTCGCCTTTTCACGGAGAAAATCCCCCGCGTCCGCCTTGTTGAACGCGATTTTCCGCGTTAATCCATTTTCAGCGCAATTCTTCACAGCGTCACGAACCGCCGCCGCATTATACTCGACTCCCTGCACCGATTTAACGTAATCCGAAGCGATAATTCCGATTGTCCCGACGCCGCTGTACGCGTCGAGAATATTATCCGTTTTGCGAAGATTTGCCTCATTTATCGCGTAATTATAGAGCTTTTCCGTCTGAACCGAATTTATCTGATAAAATGAACGCGGCGATATCCGAAACCTCTTCCCGCAAAGCTCGTCGACAATGTATCCGTTCCCGAAAAGCGTCTCGTCGTTATCGCCGAGCAGGAGCATTTCGGGATTTGTGTTAACGGAAAATGTAACCGTTGTTATTTCGGGGAATTTCTTCACAAGCGCGGAAACAAAATCGTGTTTTTTCGGGAACATATGGCTTGCGCCGACCAAAGTCACGAGAATTTCACCGCTTTTCTTCCCGACGCGAACGAGAACGTGCCGCAAAAAACCGCGCCCCGTTCCGATATCGTAAGGCTGAATTTTAAACGAACGCAGAAGTTCTCTTATGCCGACGATTATTTCGTCCGCTTTTTCATCATTCAGAAAACACCTGTCAACGCCGACAATTCCGTTTCTCGCGGACTGAAAAACGCCCGAAATAATCCTGCCGTTTCTGTCGCTTCGGAAAACCGCCTGAACCTTGTTGCGGTAGTTGTAGGGATTTTCCATAGGAATAATCGGATTAACCTTTCCGAAACCGCCAAGCAGCTTTTCAGCGTCCTTTTGCTTATACTCAAGCTGCTGCGCGTAATTCATATTTGAAAGCTGACAGCCGCTGCATTTTTTCGCAACGGGACAAGTCTTGTTTTTCATAATATCCTCGCTTTCTATGTTGTGAAATCGTGTTTTCATTAAGGCAAATCAAATTTCATCGTCGAAATTCTGTTAAAATCATTATACCATAAAAGCGAAGCGTTATGGTATAATTGTCCGATACACACGGAGCAAATCCTTGATTCACGTATGTGCGAGGACATTTTGATGTATAATAAACGCTTGAGTTTATTATACCATAATTTCGCAAAATCTTCAATACTTTAGACAGCATTTTTTGTGTAAAAGCCCGATAACGAAAATCGCCCCCTAATATTATCGGGAGCGAAAATCGAATTACAATTTACAACCGCTTTTTTAGTCAAATTTCATTTGGCGAAGCCTCACCGATATATCGCTGTGGTTATAGCATAATCGCATACTCGCTCGCATACATTTTTTGCAGCTGCGCCGTTGAGTTATATTGCTCGCCGACGCAAAATTCTTTCGACCAAGTCATATAATAAGCCCAAGGCGTATGCGACCGCTCAAGCGTTTCAATATCGGGAATATATCCAACTTCCGCAAGAGCGGCAGCTTTATTTTTTGTTGTCGCGGCAACAAGCTTGTCGTAGTCCTCGCGGTAATCTGTTTTTGCATATTTTTCTAAGGCAACACCGCACAATTATCGGCTTCGCCTTTATCATTTACTCGCTTGATATTTTTCCGCCATATTGCCCGAAAACTCCTCGAAATACATCAAGTATTCCTTCAAAGCATCTCAAATCCGCGAAGGAGAGGTTCTTTTCCCGTTTTGCTTTTAATATAGTCAATTTCTTCCATTGGATTTGTCTGGGTAAGCTGTCCGGTGACGATTGCTTTTCCTGCGGTATCCGAAAGGAAATTCAGAAGCGCTTTTGCTTTTTCTGTCGCGTTGGAATTAACTGTGTTCTGCATCGATATACCCCACTATTTTATGAAACCGCTGAAAGTCTGCGAATCATCTCAATGCACATTCTTCCGTTGTGATAAGGACATTTCTAAGCGTGCGCCAAGGCTTGATTTGGCATTGCCGTGTTGTCGGGAGAAATATCTTCAATCCATTCTCCTGTCTTTTTGTCAATCACATATTTTTGGATATACGACCACACGCCTTCTGCAATTTTGCTGATTGAAATTGCAAGAGGAGTTGAAAAAAACGGCGTTATTCAGCGTGAAAAACACTCGGATATCGGTTTGTCGTTTTATCATATTCTGAAATATATTGACACTCATTCCGCCGAACCGTTGGAGGTGCGGCAGCTGGCGGAAATGTGTCATATGAGTTATTAGAATTTTGCAAGGCTTTTTCGTGAAAATTACGGCCGTTCCTGCAAGGAGTATATCAAATATATTCGGTTGAATAAAGCGCAGGATTTACTCTTAAATTCTGATTATGATTTGGATTATATTGCTCAGAAAACAGGATTTTTTGATTGCAGCCACTTTATACAGACATATAAAAATGGCGCGGACTTACGCCGAAACAAGAACGTATGAGGAACAGGGAGGTTGTGTGATAGAAAGAAATTATGAAAAGCTTGGCAGCTTCTCTTGCGTTCTGGGCGAACTGAGAACGCGGCTTGGCGAGCGGCGTTTTATCTTCAGATGATTAAGGCAACACCGCATAATTAAAGGCTTCGCCTTTTTCATTCACTCACTTAATTTTTATCGTTCCTAGAACAATCCGGCGGCTCAAAGTTGACCCACCGTCTATATTTTATGTGACCAATTGACTTATGTGTGACCGAAGTGTGACCAAATCACGATTCCGAGCGCTTGTTATGAAGGAAATAAAACAACCGCAAAGCGTTTAGCAATGCGGTTTAATACATGGCAGGGGCAATAGGACTTGAACCCATGACATACGGTTTTGGAGACCGTCGTTCTACCAACTGAACTATACCCCTATTAAAAAACGCTGAACGTGAATTCAGCGAATGGTGCGCCAACAGGGACTCGAACCCCGGACCGA
>DPBR01000096.1:7449-10899 GCA_003516865.1 Oscillospiraceae bacterium | reverse complement strand
TACATACAGTATTCCTGCGGTCGTTTTGTTTATTCTGACGAAAAAACCTCGGCGCGATTAAACGATAATAATTATGCGGTGTAGCCCTAAATTCCTGCCGAAATTTTATTGATAAAGTACAAAATTCGCCTTACTTCGCCATAATCTCGCAAATTTTGTTCGAGAAATCCACGGGATTTTCAATCGCCATTCCCTCAATCAGAAGCGCCTGATTGTACAGAATATCGGCATAAACCGCCGCCTTGTCCTTATCGCTCTCGTAAAGCGACTTCAGCTTCTCGAAAATCGGGTGATTTGGATTGATTTCAAGAATTTTCTCCGCCTTTGCGCCCTCGCCGTTCGGCATCGCCGACAGCACCTTCTCCATCTCGACGGAAAGCGCACCCTCGCTCGTTATGCAGACAGGGTGATTTTTAAGGCGCTGCGACAGCTTAACCGCCTTAACCTTGCCGCCAAGCTTCTCGATCATAAAGTCGAACAGCGGCTTGTTGTCCTCCTCAGCCTTCTTGATTTCTTCCTTTTCTTCGGGCGTGTCAAGACCGAGGTCGTCCGCGGAAACCGACTTGAACTCCTTTCCCTCATAATCGTGCATCATTTGAATCATAAACTCGTCAACGTGTTCGGTAAGATAGAGAATTTCATAGCCCTTATCGCGAACCTGCTCGGTCTGCGGCAGACTTTCAATACGCGAAACGCTGCTTCCGCTTGCAAAATAGATGTACTTCTGCTCCTCTTTCATACGCGAAACGTACTCCTCAAGCGACGTTGTGCCGCCGTTTGACGTCTTGAACAGCAAAAGCTCCTGCAAGTCAGCCTTATTCATTCCGTAAGCTTCGTAAATACCGTACTTAATCTGCGCGCCGAACGTTTCAAAGAACTTTTCGTACTTCTCGCGCTCGTTCTTCATCAGCTTTTTCAGCTCGTTTTTGATTGATTTTTCAATGCTCTTTGCGATAATCTTGAGCTGTCTGTCGTGCTGGAGCATCTCACGCGAGATATTCAGCGACAAGTCCTCGCTATCCACAAGACCCTTTACAAAGCTGAAGTAATCCGGAAGCAAATCCCCGCACTTTTCCATAATCATAACGCCGCTTGAATAGAGCTGAAGCCCCTTTTCATAGTTCTTCGAGTAATAATCGAAAGGCGCGTTCTGCGGGATATAAAGCAGCGCCGAGTAAGTCGCCGTACCCTCCGTTCTCGTGTGAATATGAAGAAGCGGGTCCGTGTAATCATAGAATTTGTCCTTGTAGAACTGATTATAGTCCTCGTCCTTAAGCTCGGATTTCGACTTTTTCCAAATCGGAATCATCGAATTGAGCGTTTCCGTGACGATTTCTTTCTCATATTCGGGTTCTTTTCCGTCAACGCCGGTTCCTTCTTTAAGCTTTTCGTGTTCGACGTCCATTTTAATCGGATAGCGGATATAGTCGGAATATTTCTTCACAAGCTCCTTTATCCTGTAAGGCGTGAGAAACTCATCGTAATTATCGTCGTCCGCGTTATCCTTGATATGAAGCGTGATAACCGTGCCGCAGGCGTCCTTTTCAGCTTCCTCGATTGAATAACCGTCCGCGCCCGTGCTTTCCCACAAATAAGCCTTGTCCGCGCCGTAAGCCTTTGAGATAACGGTTACTTTCTTCGCAACCATAAACGCGGAGTAAAAACCAACGCCGAATTGTCCGATTACATCGACGTCCTCAGCCTTTTCATTGTCGCGCTTGAACTCAAACGAGCCGCTCTGCGCGATTGTTCCGAGGTTGTTTTCAAGCTCGTCCTTGGTCATTCCGATGCCGTTATCCGAGATTGTAAGCGTGCGCGCGTCCTTATCCGCGGCAATCGTAATCTGCATATCCGAGCGCGTAAGCCCCAGATTTTCCTCCATCGACTTGAAATAAAGCTTGTCCATAGCGTCCGAGGCGTTTGAAATAAGCTCGCGCAGAAAAATTTCCTTGTGCGTATATATAGAGTTTATCATCATCTCCAGCAGACGCTTTGACTCGGCTTTAAATTCCTTCAATTCTGTTTTTTCTTCCATAAAAGTCACTCCTTATACATTAAGCGCCGTTTCCGGCTAATTGTTATCGAATTTAGCACTCACCCCATTAGAGTGCTAACTATATTATACATCTTTTTTTAAGAAAGTCAAGTGTTTTGGCGAAAAATTTTACGCAAAAGGACCGATTTCGGGCAAAAAAATCCCGCAGACAAGGGGGCGTCTGCGGTAAAATCAGGAAAAATTTGCCGACTGTTTGGGGAAAACAGTAATCCGGCTGAAAATAATTGGGGAAAATATATAAGAAGTATACAGGCTCTAAAGCCCTAATACTATCTTGTCAATTTATTACATATCAATTATACCATTTTTTTCTAAATATTGCAACAATAATATATGATAAATCGCAAGCTTGATTTTTGTGCAATTTTCACATAATCCAGCCGCAAACCAGCTCATAAAAAGCAAGAATAAGCGGCATTGTGACGATACTCATAATAGTTGACGCAGCAAAGTGATTTGAAGCGTAACCCGCGTTTCTTCCAAATTTATGCGAAAACATAATCGCCGCGGAAGCCGTCGGAGCCGCCGCCGCCACGAGAATTGAGCCGACTGCGGTTGCGTTCGCGCCAAAATGCCGAGCAAATGCGTATCCTACGGCAATAATCATCGGCAGAATAACAAGCCGAAACGCCTGCAAAAAATACACTCGCTTATTCGTGAAGCAGCTTTTTACGCCTGTCATAGCAATAGTTGCGCCCGATACAATCATCGCGACGGGCGTATTCAGCGAACCGAGATAGCCAAGAGGCTGCGCGACGATTTCGGGAACGCGAAATCCCGTGAAAAAGCAGACAAGCCCAAGAATAATGCTGAAAATTGCAGGCGAGAGAACGATTTTCAAAAGCCCTTTCGCCGACAGCTTTTTCCCGCTCATCAGCACGACTCCGTGCGTCCACATAAAAACATTGAACGCGGTGATATAAGCCGTGAGAAAAAACACGCCCTCTGAGCCGAATGTCGCCTCTGCAAGCGGTATTCCCATAAACGCGCAGTTTGAATACCCGACCGCAAAACGCTCGACCTCAAAATCCTTCCTGTCTTTACGCACAACAAACCGAGCCGCCAAAACAAAGAACCCCTGCGTGGCGAACGCAAGCGCGATTGCCGTCAAAAGTCCTTTAAGCAGCTCGGAATTAAAATCCGTCTGATATGCGTTGAAAATGACAATCGGGCTGATTATGGTTATAACGATATTTGAAAGCTGCTTCGAGGAATTTTCATCGAGGAAGTTCTTCTTATAAAGAAAATACCCGAAAAACAGCAAAATCAGCATTACGCCTGCTTGAAAGGCGATAATCAGCGCAGAATTCATTTTCTTACCTTTAGTTACCCATTATTTTGTTTAAGGCAACACCGCACAATTAGCGGCTTCGCCTTTGCCGTTTCCTCGCTTG
>DPBR01000096.1:0-7303 GCA_003516865.1 Oscillospiraceae bacterium | reverse complement strand
GGCAACACCGCACAATTAGCGGCTTTGCCTTTGCCGTTTCCTCGCTTGCTATTTTTCCGTCATAACGCCCAAAACTCTCTCGAAATACATACAGTATTCCTTCGTTCGTTTTGTTCATTCTGACGAAAAAATCTCGGCGCGATTAAACGACAATAATTATGCGGTGTTACCTTAACCTTGAACGCAGCGGAATACAAACAGCCGAAGCCGCGGCAATCTTGATTGCGTCGCCGATTAGGAACGGCACAACGCAGGTCATAAGCGCGGGAACAAGCTCGCTTCCCGTCGAAATCACAAACCAAGCCGTTCCGAAAACGTAGCACGCAAGCGTTCCGAGAGCCATTCCAAGCGGCATAAGCGCCTTGTTTTTCTCGGCGAAAATGCCCGTTATAAGCACAAGCGGAATATATCCGATTATGTAGCCGCCCGTAACGCCGAGAAGCTTTGCAAAGCCGCCCGAAAAGCCCGTGAAAACGGGAAGTCCGACCGCTCCGAGAAGAATGTAAACGCCGACGGCAGCCATTCCCTTTTTACCGCCGAGAAATCCTCCCGCAAGATAAATCGCGAACGTGCCGAGAGAAATCGGGATTACGCCGACGCTCAGCGAAAACGGTGCCATTATGCAGATTATTGCAGCGAAAAGCGCAATAAAAACCATATTTTTGATATAAATTGAGTTGCTTACATTATTCTGTTTCATAAAAATCCCTACTTTAACAGCAATTTACTCTCCGGAACATAGCCCGAAAGTCCTTTTACGGTTGTCCTGAGGCAAACCTCCGCGATAAGCGAAATGTCCTCGCGGCAGCCTCCCGCAAACCACGACGCATACAGCGAAAGCACCCCCGAAACCACAAATTCCGAGGCGGCGCCGAGTTCCTGTTCGCTGCGTCCCGCGCCGATATTCCTGAGCGCCGCGGAAATCGTCCTGCGAAGCGCAAGCTTCATTCGTCCGCCCGTGAAAATACCGGAGTTGAACTTGATAAGCCGCGCGAAAAAATCTCGGTGAACCCGAACGGTTTCGCTCACTCCGCGCATAACCGCGCCGATATTCAGCAGGCTTCCGCTTTGGAGATTTTCCGAAAACTCTTTCAGAAACTCGTTTTCAACTTCTTCAAGAACGTCGCTTACCGAACGATAATGACGATAGAACGTCTTTCGGTTGATTTTCGCCAAAAGACAAATCTCCGAAACGGTAATCTGCGAAATTTCCTTTTCGGACATTATCTCGACAAGCGCGTTTCTGATAACCGCGCGCGTCTTGACAACCCGCAAATCGGTTTTAGGCATTACTTGATTTCGGTTTTTCCGCTCTTGTCCTTGGAAGCCTTTGCAGATTCAACCTCAGCGGAAGCAGCCTCGTGCTGAGTGTTGTTTCTCGCGATAGCCGACTTGAGAACGCGGATTTTCGTGCGGTCGCTTCCCGTTTCAATAAGAACGGTATCTTCCTTTACCGAAAGAACGCGTCCGATAATTCCGCCGCTTGTAACAACCTCGTCCGCAACCTGAATATTGTTCAGCATCGCCTGCATTTCCTTGTTGCGCTTCTTTTCGGGGCGAAGAATAAGGAAATAGAAAACTCCTATCATAAGAGCAAGCGGAACAATCATCATAAGAATGGAAGCAAGCTGTGAACCCGCCGCCGCGCCTGCGTCTGCGCTGCTCGCGCTGGAAATAAGATTAATAAAATTCATTTTTGTCCTCCGTTATGTGTTATTTCAGCAATACCGGATATTGCGGTATTGACAGTGACTTATATATTATACACCCTGATTAATAAAAAATCAAGGGGTAAATATCCGACTTACCGACCGAAAACCACGATTTCCGCCTCGGAAAACGCCTTTTTAACGTCCGAAATCACCGCGTCGGAATATCCTCCGTTGATTACGACGTAAAATTCCGCGTTTCCGAGAGCCGCCTTCAGCTTCACGGCAAAATTCTTTGCGGCGGAATAAGCCTCGGAGGCGGCTTCTGCGGGCGTGTAATTCACGATAAGCTTAACCGCGCTCATCGTATCAGCGTCCGCGCAGATTTCCGCGTCCGTGCAGAGCTTATTCTGCGCGACAGCGCTCCCTCCGCTTATTTCAAGCCACAGCGCGGCGCCGTTCTTTTCAGCGCCCGCCTTTGCCGACTCAACAACGTTTCTCAGCGCTTCAAGCCGCGCCTTGTTGTCGGAAAGCGGCAAATCCGAGAGATATGTCGAGATATCTTCTATGTGGAATTTCGGGTACATCGTATTAGCGGCGATTATGTGCCTGAAGCCCGCGTTTGAAAGCTCCTCCGCAACCTCGCCGATAAACTGGAGCGTCTGCGTTTTGAACGGCGAAAGCCATGGTTTTCCGCCCTTTTCGTCGCGGTCGTCGTGCCACGTCACACCGCTTCCCGCGATACGATAACCTCCGTCTGTCGCGTCCTTGTAGCCGCAAAGCCTGTCTTTAAGCGTGCTTATTCTTGCCGCAGGAACAAATCCCGCGTCCTTTATCGCCGTGCAAATCTGCTCGGCGGAAAGCGTTCCGGTGATAATATCGTGCGTTGTAATCGACTTCAGACCGCTTTTATACAGGAAATTTCCGTTTTCGTTCTTCAGCGTGACCGCAACCGTTTTCACGCCGGCAGCCTTTGCCGCAGCAAGCGCGCTGTTAAGCGACGCGGAACTGAGCGCCGCATCCTCCGGCAAAAAGTATATATCCGTCATTTCGGGCTTGGGTTCGGGCGGGGTTTCGGAACTTGTCCCGGAAGAACTTTCGCGCACGGCTTCGGACGAGCTTTCCTCGCTGCTTTCGGGAGGAGCCCACGCCGACGATGAATCGGAGCTGTTGTTCTTGCCGCTGAAATACTCAAGAAGCGGCTTTCCCAGACCAAATCCGAGAACGCCGAGCGCACACGCCGCAACTATCGTGATAACGATAGTGAGAACCTGTTTTCTCTTGTTTTTTCTTTTATTGTACAAATTAACCTTGCTTCGCTTGATTTTGATTGCGGTTTTCTTATTCTTCAATGCGCCCAGCCCCCTTTACTGTCAGAAATCCGCCGTGTAGCCAACCAGAACGTTAAACGCCAGCGAAATTATACCTATATAAATCATCATAATGGGATAACCGCGGAAAATCTTCGGAATTTTGTCGCTCGAAAGCCTGTCGTTAGCGATATTGAGCAAAAAGCAGGCGACGAAAAATCCTATTCCCGTTCCGAAGCCATAGCCGACATATCCCGCAAAGCCCTTCCCGAAGGTTGAATTCAGGAAAAGCGCTCCGAATACCGCGCAGTTGAATACCGCGAGATGCGCGTATTTCTTGAGCTTATAAAACGTTTTCGGAAACCCTTTCCAGAGAATATACAGCCCGATAACGTAAAGCAGGCTTATTATCCCGACATAAACAAGCGGCATAAAAAGCTCGCCGTTCGGAAGCGGCAGCAAAATTCCGTCAAACTGATAAGAAATAATGCTCGCGAGCGTCGTCATAACCGTAATCCCGATTGAAAATCCGACAACGTGAGAATCCTTTCTTGACGCATAAATCGCAACGTTCGCGCCAAAAGCGCGGTCAAAAATCGCGTTCTGCGTAAAGACGGATACCATAATAAGACTGATTGTTCTTGCGATAACGCTGCTCATTTTGCGCGCTCCTTTCTCGAAGAAACGCGTTTTCCCGCAGCCGCCCTGCAAAGCGCCGCGAGTATTCCCACGAGAATGAACCCGAAAAACGGCGATTTTGCCGCGGGAACAATCGGCTCGCAGACGTGATAGCCGAAAACCGTGCCGAACGACAATATTTCTCTTATAAGCCCCGAAGCAAACGCCGCCATCGCGTATCCCGCAATGTAAATCAGCGCGTCAACCGCCATTCTCCCATAAGGTTCGAGGTAAAAACGGCTCTCGGTTTTCGCAAGAATAAGCGAATTTACAACGGAAAGCTCGATATAAAGCATAATTTCGCCCGTCGTTTCCGGAAAGAGATATCTAAGCCCGATAACCGTCGGGATAAACGCCGCCGCCGCTACTATTGAATAAAGCAGTATTCTTACAGTATATACAATTTTTCTCGGAATAAACCGGCAGATGATGATTGAAACGTAAGAAATCGCAAAAAAACTCAGCGTGAGAACCAGCGCGCGCTGAAGCGTCGTCGCCGCGACAATAATCGGCGCGGTTACAAGCCCGCTCATAAGAACGATATTCTGACGAAACAGACCGTCTGTGTTAATGTGGCTTTTTTTACGTTCCGCCGTCATTCCTGTCGTCCTCCTTCTTCTTTTTTCTGCGGTGCTTTTTTATTTCGCCGTCGATAGGCGGGGTGTTGTACTTGTATTTTTCGGGAATTACGATTTCCTGCGTATCCGTAAGCTTTATTCCGCCGCTCTGAACGGTCGTTTTCGACTTCTCGAAAGAATTGACGTAGGTCTTTTTCCAGTAAACGAGGTTATCGACAAGTCTGTCGAAGCTGCTTCCGAGCGCGCCCGTGATAAGAAGCGCAAACAGAAAGCTGCCCTCCGTCTGCCCGAAAAAGCGGAAAACCATCGTTATATAACCGAGAGTCGCGCCGTAGAGTATCTTTCCGACGAGTCTTGACGGAACGTTATAAGGCTCTGCGGCAAGGAAAACCGTCCCGAAGAGAAGATATCCCGATGAAAGCTCATAGAAAACCGAGCTCCACGAACCGCCGCTGCCGAAATCCGCTCTCGGAAAGAAAAACGCGAGAACAGCCGCCGTCAGAAGCGCCGACATTACCGCCGCGAAGCTGTTTGTGCGGCGAAGCATAAGGCAAACTCCGCAGACAAGTATTACAAGCATATAAATCGTGCCGATGCTTCCCGGAATAACCCCCATAAGCGTGTCGACAACGCCCTTTGAGGGGACGTTTCCGAGTTTCAGAGAATATTCGGTCGAGCGCGTCAGAACGCCCTCAAATTCACCGAAAACAGGGTATATTTCGCCGAATTTCGGCGCATAAAGCATTTCCGCAGGATAGCAGATTATGAGAAACGCCGTCGAAATCGCGGGAGGCGAGAAGATTATGTTGTCAGAGCCTCCGAAAAGGTGCTTCCCGACAACAATGCACATAACCGCCGAAAAAATGACAATCCCCACAGGAACGCTTACGGGCATCATCATTCCCGCTGCAAGTCCCCAGAACGGCACAGCAGCGTCTTTTACGTTATAGCGAATTCTTCTGATAAGACAGCACACCGCGTCCGTTATCATACTGCACAAAACGCTCAGAACGCACACCACAACTGCTCTCATTCCCTGCAAAAACGCCGCAGGAACAAGAAGCATCGCCATCATAACCATACGCTCGAAATAAACCTTATTAGGGTCGCGAGCAATATTTATCGTCATTTATCGTTTCCTTTCAGCGCCTCGCAGACGGCTTTCATATCGTCTGCCTTGAAAAGACCCGTTCCCGCAACGAGGACGTTTGCGCCCGCGTTTACGGCGGAATAGCCCGTTTTTTCGTTTACGCCGCCGTCAACCTGAATATCGAGCTTTTCAAAGCCGTTTGTGTCGGCGTAGTCGCGCAGAACCTTGATTTTCGGCAGCATCTCATAGATGAAGCCCTGACCGCCGTAGCCCGGCTCTACCGTCATCACCAAAATCATATCGCAAAGCGGTATATAGTCGAAAATCGCCTCGGCGGGAGTTTGCGGCTTAATCGCAAGCGCGGATTTCTTTCCGAGCGAGCGTATTTCGCGCAGACAGCCCGCAACGTCGTCCTTGCTTTCATAGTGAATATTTATCAAATCGGCGCCCGCGTCGGCGAAAAACTTAATCTGGCTGCGCGGATTTTCCACCATAAGATGAACGTCGAGCGTCTTTTTCGTAACGCTTCTCAGCGATTTCAAAACGGGCGCGCCATAGGTTATCTGCTCGACAAAATGCCCGTCCATAACGTCAAAATGTATCCAGTCAACGCCCGCTCTTTCACATCTTGCGATTTCTCCCGCCATATCCGCAAGATTGCACGCAAGAAGCGAAGCGGAAACCAAAATATCTCTTTGCATTGCTAAAACCTCGATTTAAAATAAATTATTGCATACATTTATATTTTATAATAAAAACGGCTTTAAGTCAAGAGATAAACCGTCATTTCCGGAGATTTTTTTATAAGTGCGTTAAAATGTAATAAACCTGTTAAAAATTTTTGAAGATATTTGTGTATTTTTCTTTGATTTCTCGCTTGAAAAAAATTTTTGTGTGGTGTATAATATATCTAATATACACAAATGGAAACGATGAGAGGAGATAAAATATGCTGAACTGTAATTTCGAGGAAAAGTTCGTAAAGGAAGGACTTACATTTGACGACGTTCTGCTTATTCCCGCAAAAAGCGACGTAACTCCGAATATGATTGAGCTGAAAACAAATCTTACAAAGACAATCACGCTCAATACGCCGATTATGACCGCGGCGATGGATACCGTAACCGAATCGAAAATGGCGATTGCGATTGCGCGCGAGGGCGGAATAGGCATTATTCACAAAAATATGACGATTGAACAGCAGGTTGACGAGGTTGACAAGGTAAAGCGCTCGGAAAACGGCGTAATCGTAAATCCGTTCTTCCTCTCGCCCGTTGACAGCGTTCGCGACGCAGACGCGCTTATGGGCAAATATAAGATAAGCGGCGTTCCGATTGTAGAGAACGGAAAGCTTGTCGGTATTTTCACAAACCGCGACCTTCGCTTTATTTCAGACCCCGCGCAGAAAATCGGCGAGGTTATGACAAAGGAAAATCTTATCACCGCTCCCGTCGGCACAACGCTTCAGGGCGCGCAGGAAATCCTCAGAAAGCATAAGATTGAAAAGCTTCCGCTTGTCGATGAAAACGGCTTCCTCAAGGGGCTTATCACGATTAAGGATATCGAAAAGTCGGTTCAGTACCCGAACACGGCGCGCGATAAGAGCGGCAGACTGCTCTGCGGCGCTGCAATCGGAATTACGCCCGACGTTCTCGAAAGAGCGGGCGCGCTGATAAAGGCGCAGGCTGACGTGCTGGTGCTCGACTCGGCGCACGGTCACAGCAAGAATATTATGGTCACTCTCGACAAGGTGAAGAACGCATTCCCCGATATTCCCGTTATCGCGGGCAACGTTGCGACTGCGGCTGCCGCGGAGGACCTCATCAAGGCGGGCGCGGACGCGGTTAAGGTCGGAATAGGCCCCGGCTCAATCTGCACAACGCGCGTTGTCGCAGGTATCGGCGTTCCACAGATTACGGCAATTTACGACTGCGCGTGCGCGGCGACGAAATATGGCGTTCCGATTATCGCGGACGGCGGTATCAAGTATTCCGGCGA
>DPBR01000042.1 GCA_003516865.1 Oscillospiraceae bacterium | reverse complement strand
TTCCCTCGAAAATTTTGGGAGAGGACGATTAGCAAAGCCGCTTTCGGGCAATAAAATCGCCCATAGCAGTTTCTATGGGCGAAATTAAGTTATTGCAAAGTACGCAGTTGGAACACCCGCGGATTTTCCTTCTAAAATTTTCCCTCGGAAAATTTTGGAAGGGAAAACGCAGAGGACATCAGGCAAAGCCTGATGTCCAGTGGAGCGGATAGCGGGAGTCGAACCCGTCACCTCAGCTTGGGAAGCTAATGTTTTACCGATAAACTATATCCGCGGTTAACAAATCAATTATACCACACCCGCGGATATTTGTCAAGAGCAGAAAATCGGATTTACAAAGAAGATTTGTCGGTCGCGGTGGAATTGTCGGAATTTTTGACTTTTTGTTCAAGTTCCGCGCCGTATTTGGCGATAAGCGAGAACAAAATCAGGCAAACTCCGAGAATTACGCCCCATGCGCTTGAAAAATTCTTGGCAATTTCGGATATCTTCATAATCTCGTAAATTGCCGCCCTGACGGAAGCCTCGACAGCCGAAAGCGCTATTGACAATATGCCGAGAGTGAGGAGCGATTTTGCGCCTTTTTCCGTGAACGGAGTGCCTTGCGTTTGCTCAAGCGTGAAATAGCGGCAGGCGAACGTGAGGAGAACGCCCTTGAAAAGCGCTCCTATGCCGCCCGAAATCATTATCCAGCTTATTTTCTCGTTTGCGGAAGCATCTCCGCCGGAGTGAAAATTGAACGGCATATATACGGTTGTTTCACCGAATTTAAGCAACGCCGTTTCGCCGTTTGCCGGATAAATTATTCCTCCCGCAACCGCAAGCGCCGCTGCGATATAGCATACTATCATTCCCACTCTCGCGATGATTTTGAATACTCCGAAAACTTTTTGTATTGTTTCAAGCTTTGTCATAATTTTTTCCTCCTTGTGTTTGTAACTATATTATACAAACTCAGCGGAAAAAAGTCAATTTACATTTGTCACTTTGTCGGGCGAAATCGGGGTTACATTTGTCACATTATTGCCTGTTTTTTCGGAAAATCGGCTCGGAACGCCTGCCTTTTGACTTTTCGAGAAGCTCTTTTTCGCGCTTCTTTTTTTCGGCAAGCGCCTGTCTGCGGGCTTCTTCGAGCTGTTCGAGCTTCTGTTTGCTCGTCTGCGCGATATCAAGCAGCATAAGCCTGTTGTTGAACGAGGGCTTGTCCAGAACAACATCGAAAAGCGCGTTCATAAGCTTGTTCGCTTCTTCATCGGAAGTGACGATTCTGCGCTCCAGAAGTTCGCTTTTCGTTATCGCAAGCTGACTTATATCATAGCACTCGCCCGTTTCAATAATTTCGTTCAGCGCGGCAAGGCTTTCGCGTAGTTTTACGGTCTGTTCGGGTTCGCTGTCAACCTTTTTTGCGCGGCTGTCGGCTATCTCGCAGAGAAGCAGATTTTTCAAATCCTCCGCTCCGAGGTCGCGCAGAAGAAATTTCAGCTTTTTGCGTTCTTCGGGTATCGGAACGTCGTGGTGATAGACAAGCCAGCTTATTTCCTCTGCCATATCCTTCGGAAATTCAAACCGCCGCATAATCCCCTCGGCAAGCAGACGGCTGCGCTCGCCGTGACCCTTGAAGTGACCGTGACCGGCGGCGTCGATAGACATACAATCGGGCTTTCCGAGGTCGTGAAACAGCATTGTAAAGCGAAGCTTAGGCTCAGGGTGCGAATAGCCGACAGATTTTGAGATATGCGTCCAGACATCGAAATCGTGGTGGCACGAACGCTGTTCAAGTCCTATGCAAGGCTCGATTTCGGGAAGAATGTACTTTAGAATATCGGCGTTCTGTTCAAGCGCGCGGGCTGCGAATTTCCCCATAACGATGCGCTGAAGCTCATTCCGCAGCGAATTGTTATCCGCGTAATCAAAACAAGCGACATTCGCCCGCATACATTCGCGCGTTTTTTCCTCAATTTCATATTCGTTTTCGGCGCAATAGCGGATTGCTTCAAGAAGCCGTTCGGGCTTTGAAGCGAAGCTTTTCGACATATCGTAAACCGTTTCTGCGACAGGCTTTCCGCCGATTTTAACGTTAACCGTGACATTTTCGCCGATTGCAACGATTTGCCTTATTTCACCCGAAAGCGCCGTTTTTCCGTCATAAGGGTCGATAAGCCCCGTTTTCGCCGAAAACGCCATCGCGTTCATAGTAAAGCCGCGGCGCGAGAGGTCGGTTTCGAGATTATCCGCGTAGAGGACGCGGTTTCCGACAATTTCGCGTCGATAAGGCGAAATCTGGATTACCATTCCGAGTATCGTCACGAGAATTTCGCCGCGCGATATGCCCTCTTCCGAGAGCCGATATTCACGAAACGCGAAAAGAATGTCGTTTATTTCGGCGTTTGTCACGATATCATAGTCCTGCGGCGAGTTTCCGATAACAAGCTCCCGCACACACGAGCCGACGATATACGCCTCAAATCCCGCGTCCTCAAGCCTTGTGAGCGCTTCGTTTACCTGTTCGGGAAGTATTATCATTCAATCAGCTCCTGTTTCATTTTACTTATTTAAGGTAACACCGCACAATTAGCGGCTTCGCCTTTTTCATTCACTCACTTGATTTTTTCCGCCGGAATGTCCAAAACTCCCTCAAAATACATCAAGTATTCCATCGGTCGTTTTGTCCATTCTGACGGAAAACTCTCTGCGTGATTGAACGAAAATAATTATGCGGTGTTGCCTTAATTATACACCCAAAACCCGATTTATTCAAGAGTTTTGCGAAAAAATTGTGAAAAGGTAAAAAAATTCACAAAAACTCTTGCATTTTGTGAGATAATATTGTATAATATTATTAAATCGGGGAAAAAGCCCGCATATTCTAAATCGGAGGTAAAATTCTATGAAAACATTCAGGGCTGATGATATCAGAAACGTTGTAATGGCAGGTCACGGCGGAAGCGGAAAAACCGCCCTTACCGAAGCTATGCTGTTCAAATGCGGAATTACCGACAGAATGGGCAACACCGCCGAGGGCAACACGGTCTGCGACTTTGACGACGAGGAAATCAAGAGAAAGATTTCGATAAACGCCGCTATGGCGAATATGGTCTGGAAGGATAAGAAAATCAACGTTATCGACGCACCCGGACAGTTCGATTTTATCGGCGGTTTGTACGAGGGAATCCGCGCTGCGGAGAGCGTTATCGTCTGCGTAAACGGAAAAGACGGCGTTTGCCCCGGAACGGTCAAGGCTTATAAGCTCGCGGAGAAGATGAACAAGGCGAGAATGTTGGCTGTAACCTGTATGGAAGTTGAAAACAGCGACTTCTACCGCGTTTTCACCGAGATGAAAACAAGCTTTGGTCCGACGGTTTGCCCGATTGTCGTTCCTTACGATAAGAACGGACCTGTTGAAGCTTACATAAACCTGATTACGATGAAGGCGTATAAATACGATAAGAAAGGCGTTCCGACCGAAGTCGAAATGCCCGCGTCCGAGAACAGAATCGCGGGTCTGAGAGCGGCTATGGCGGAGGCTGTCGCTGAAACGAACGAGGAATTTATGGATAAGTTCTTCAACGAGGAGGAATTTACTCACGAGGAGCTTGTCAAGGGTATTCACGACGGCGTTGCAAACGGCACGATTACGCCGGTTGTTTGCTGCGCGAACGACACGCTTTCGGGCGTTGATATGCTGCTTGACGCGGTTGCGACGATGCTTCCTTCGCCGAACGAGAGAAAGCTTGAAATCGCGGACGGAGAGGTTCTCGAATACGACGATACAAAGCCGCTTAAAGCGCTTGTTTTCAAGACGGTTGCAGACCCGTTTGTCGGAAAGATAAGCTATGTAAAGGTTGTTCACGGCGTTCTTGCGGCGAAATCCGTTCCCGTTTCAACGGACGGCGCGGAGCTTCGCTTCGGAAAGCTGGTTACGGTTAACGGAAAGAAGCAGGAAGAAACAGCCGAGGTTCACGCGGGCGATATCTGCGCTGTGACGAAGCTTGACGCAAAGACGGGAGATACGCTCTGCGACCCGTCCGACAAGGCGGCTCTTGCGCCGATGGAGTTCCCGAAAGCGTGCTATTTCAGAACGGTAAAGCTTGCGGCAAACGGCGACGAGGGCAAGCTTTCGACCGCAATCAGACGTCTGCTTGAGGAGGACAGAACGCTTGAATACGTCCACAATCACGAAACTCACGAGCGTATTCTCGGCGGACTGGGCGAACAGCACCTTGACATTGCGGTTGGAAAGCTGAAGAGCAAGTTCGGAATGGACGTTACGCTTCAGACGCCGAAAGTGCCTTACCGCGAGGCAATCCGCAAGAAAGTCACGATTGAAGCCAAGCACAAGAAGCAGTCGGGCGGTCACGGACAGTACGGTCACGTTAAAATCGAGTTTGAGCCTTATGACGGCGATGCGCTGCTGTTCGAGGAGAAGATTTTCGGCGGTTCAGTTCCGAAGAATTTCTTCCCCGCTATCGAAAAGGGCTTGCAGGAGTCCTCGGAGAAGGGTATTCTCGGCGGTTATCCCGTTGTAAGACTGAAAGCGACGCTTCTCGACGGAAGCTATCACCCCGTTGACAGCTCGGAGCTTGCATTCAAAACGGCGGCTTCGATGGCGTTCCATAGCTGTATGGAGCAGGCGCAGCCCTATCTCCTCGAACCCGTTGATTCGTTCAGGATACTTGTTCCCGACGATAAACAGGGCGACGTTATGAGCGTTTTGTCGAAGAGAAGAGGCTCGGTTCTCGGAATGAACAGCCTCGGCGACGGAATGACCGAGCTTACCGCGGAAGCTCCCGAAGCGGAAATGCAGGATTTCGCGCTTGTTTTAAGGCAGATTACGCAGGGTCTTGGCGAATTTACCTCGGAATTTGCGCGCTATGATATGGCTGCGGTTACAGTATAATTTAATCGAAATCAGAAAGGTCCCGTTCGGTTTTATCCGAGCGGGATTTTTTTGTTCTAAGGAAAGATTTTCCGTCATAGAATTTAGCAAACCGGACAAGTAAAAGGGAGGAATTTCAATGATAACGGCAAACAGACCGCTTCTTTCCTCAATATCGAAAATCCGAGCCGCAAAGCCGATTTCCGAGGTCGCGGAGATAAGAATAAGAGCGGGACGGGCGGCGGCGGTGGTTGACGTTCACGGAAAAACGGAGTATTGCTCCGAGCCGTTTTCGGCGGCGGAAATCGCGGACGTTTTCGCGGAAATCTGCCGATACTCGGTGTATTCGTTTCAGAACGAGATTGCTCAGGGCTTTGTTACGCTTGACGGCGGAAACAGGGTCGGAATTTGCGGAACGGCGGTATATAAGAACGGCAAAATCGACTTTATAAAGGACGTTTCGGGGCTGAATATCAGGATTGCACACGAGAAAAGAGGCTGCGCGGACGAGCTTTTTGCAAGGTTTTTTCGGCGGGAAGCAAGGTCGCTTATCCTCGGCGGGAAGCCGCTTTCCGGCAAAACGACAGTGCTTCGCGAGCTTTGCAGATTATTGTCGGAGCGATATCGCGTGACGATAATCGACAGCAGAAACGAGCTTTCCGGCAGCGTTCGCGGCACGCCTTCGTTTGATATCGGGAAGAACACGGACGTGCTTTGCGGAACGGAGAAAAGCGACGGGATTATGATGGCGCTGCGCACGATGAGCCCGGAGGTGATAATCTGCGATGAAATCGCGGACGACGAGGGCGCGGTTGAACGGTGCGCGCAGTGCGGGGTGAAGCTTATCGCGTCCGCGCACGCGGGGAGTATCGCTGAACTTGAAGAACGCTTTTCGGGAACACGGATTATGCGTTATTTTGAATGCGCCGCCGTGCTGAAAAATCGCGGCGAGATTTCCGAAACGCGCGGAGAGGAGCGCTTTTAATGAGGCTTGTAATCGCGCTTGCAGCGCTTGTGATGTGCGTTTACGAGGGTATACGCAGAAGTCTTATTCTGAAAAACCGCGCGGATTTTCTCGGCGAAATTCACACAATGCTAGATAATTTCTCATCAAAAATAGTTCTCAGTGCGCCGACTCTCGAAGAGCTTATCGAGGGCGAAAGCTGCCGGTTTGCAAGGGAAGTCGCGGCGCGGACAAGCGAAAAAATCGGAATAAACAGCGCTTGGGAAAGCGCCTGTCTTGCGCTTCCTCAGAAAAACGAGGAACGCGCGCTGCTGTCGGAGTTTGGGAAAGCGCTTATAAACAGCGGTTCTGCGGGCGCGGTTGACGTTATTTCCGTGTATTCGGAGAAAATCGCGCGGCTTGAACGGCAGGCGCGTGATGATTATTCAAAAAAAGGCGGCGCTGTGGGTAAAATCTGGGCGCTTTGCGGGATTGCCGCGGCAATTCTAATTGTATAAGGACGTTTTATGGAGCTTGAACTGATTTTTAAAATCGCCGCGGTTGGAATTATCGTGGCTATTCTCAATCTTATTCTCAAAAAAACCGACCACGACGAGCAGGCGGTTATGCTGACGGTTGCGGGAATTGTCATTGTTTTGCTGATGCTTATTCCCGAAATCAAGTCGCTTTTCGAGATGATACAGTCGGTTTTCGGGCTGTTATAAGCTATGAATTACGTTTTTTTGTGCGGAATCGGAATAATCGCCGCGGCAATCTGCGTCATAATCCGCAGAATTTTCCCTGAGGGAGCGTTCTGGGTGAGCGTTGCGGCGGGAGTTGTTATACTCGGAGCGGCGGTTTCAACGCTTGCGCCGACAGTAAGCGCGTTCACCGAGCTGTCCGAAGCAGCGGGAATCGACGGCGAATTCGTGAAAATCCTGCTCAAGGCGCTTGCAGTGTGCTATCTGACAACGCTCTGCGCGGGCTGCGCGCGGGACGCGGGAGAGTCGGCGATTGCGGCGAAACTGGAGCTTGGCGGACGAGCTGCCGTTGCGGCAATATCGCTGCCCGTTTTCACGCGGCTTGCGGAACTTATCACAACGCTTATCGGATAAAACGCTGAAATACGAGCGCTTTTCGGCGAAAATTTTCGCGATAACACACGCTGCGGGTTAACCAAAACAGAGGTTTGCTTAAAGAAAAGGCTGGGATATGAGAAGATTTTTTGCGGTATTCGCGCTGATATCGGCGCTGTTATTCGCGGTTAGCGGACGAGCGTTCGCCGATGAAATCGACTATGGATAAAACGCTGAAATACGAGCGCTTTTCGGCGAAAATTTTCGCGATAACACACGCTGCGGGTTAACCAAAACAGAGGTTTGCTAAAAGAAAAGGCTGGGATATGAGAAGATTTTTTGCGGTATTCGCGCTGATATCGGCGCTGTTTTTCGCGGTTAGCGAACGAGCGTTCGCCGATGAAATCGACTATGGCAGGGAACGGATTGAGAGCGCGCTGCCCGATGAAGCGCGGGAAATTCTCGACAACGGCGAGATTTCACCCGAAAACAGCGGCGCGCTGAACCTTACGTTCGGCGGCGTTCTGAGCGGAATTTGGGGGCTGATAAAGAGCGAGGCGGCGAAGCCATTCACGCTTTTCTGCGTGCTCGGCGCGATTATTTTGCTTTCATCGCTTGCCGACAGCATCTCGGAGCAGGGAAATCTCAAAGATGTTTTTATGGTCGTGGGGGTTCTTTGCGCTGCGGCGGCGTCGGCGGCGGTGATGAACGACGTTCTCGGTGAAACGCTCAGCGCGCTTTCGGCTTCGGCGAACTTTATGCTTGTGTTTATACCGTCAATCGCGGGAATTGCGGCGGTTCTCGGTCACATCACAACGGCTTCGGCGGTAAACTCGGCGGCAATCGCGGCGACGCAGCTTTTTTCACAGCTTGCGGCAAACTTTCTCGCGCCGCTTTGCGGAACGATTTTGGGATTATCGGCGGCGGGCGCGGTTCACCCGCAGCTAAAAACGGACAAGACCGCCGAGCTTATCAAGAAATTTATCGTATGGGGCTTGACGCTGATAATGACGGTGTTTATGAGCATTTTGTCGGCGCAGACGCTCGTTGCAAGCGCTTCGGACAACACCGCGATAAAAGCCGCGAAATTTATGGTATCGCAGGGCGTTCCCATTGTCGGAGGAACAATTTCGGACGCCGTGAACACGTTCAGCGGAAGTCTTTCCCTGCTCAAGGGCAGCGTCGGCACTTACGGAATAATCGCGGCTGCGGTTATCCTGTTTCCGCTGATAGCGAGGATTGTGTGCTATAAAATCGCGCTCGCGTGCGCGCAGGCGCTTGCGGAAACGCTCGGTCAGAAGGCTCTCGGAACGTTTGTCAAAAGCTGCTGTTCGGTTATGACGATAATTTTGTCGGTGAGCCTTTGCTTTCTGACGCTGAATTTTTCGGCGGTAATTCTGCTTCTCGCGGCGTCGTCATAGGAGGTTAAAATGGGATTTCTCACGAGCATTTGCATAGCCGCGGTTGCGACGGCGCTTTTTCGCCTGCTGATACCCGAAAATAAGTTCACGAAGCAGCTTTCTCTGCTCATAGCGTGCGTTTTTTTGCTTACGGGAATAACAGCCGCGAGCGGCGCGGAATTTGACCTCGGCGACTCGGTTGAAATAGGCGAAAACGCGGATTACATAAGGTTTTCGGGAGAGGTTGACGAGAAGCTGAAAAGTGAAATCTGCACAAAAACCGAGGAAAAATTACGCGCGCTGCTTGGAGAAAACGGACTTTTTCCCGAAGAAGTTTACATAATCGTTAATATTTCGGGATTGTACGGCATAAGTATTAGCGAAGTAAGGTTGTATTTCGGAAGCGGGGAGGAGTCTGAAGCGGCTCGGAATATACTCCGGAACGCGCTTCCCGAAGATATCAAAATAACGGTTGATATAAAGTGAGGAGAATATGAAAAATGGGATTGCGCGGGTGAAGGAGTTTATTTCGGGGGAAACGGGACGAAAAGTTCTGATTATCGGCGGGGTAATACTGCTGCTAATTCTTCTTTTAAGCTCGTTTTCGGGTAAAAAAACGGATAATTCCGTTCCTGTCGCTGTCGAAAACGCCGACGATATCGAACGGAAGCTTGAAAAGAGGCTTTGCGGGCTGATTTCAAAAATTGACGGCGCGGGCGAGGCGAGCGTGATGATAACGCTTGACAGGACCGAAACCGCCGTTTATGAAGAAAATAAAAAGCTTGAGGAAACTTCGGGAAACGCATCTGAAAGTTCCTTGAAAGAAACGGAGGTGGTTCTTGCGGGAAGCGCAAAGCAGCCGCTTTTAACGGGCACGGTTTTGCCGACGGTACGCGGCGCGGCGGTTGTCTGCGAGGGCGCGTCCGACCCGATTGTGCGGGAAAAGGTGGCAAATACCGTGGCGAAAGCGCTTAATATCGGCATATCAAGGGTTTATGTTACGGATTAATTTCGGGAATACGGAGGGTTTTGTTATGAAAAGACTGAATATGATTATCGGGAAAAAGCAGCTTGTAATCGCATCGCTTGCTGTTGTACTGGGAGCTGCCGCGGCAATCAACATCGCTGTTCAGACGGGCAAAAAAGAGGGCGTTCAGCCTTCAAAGCAGGTTTCCGGTTCAAGCTACGGCGAAACTGTTTACGTTTCGGGAAAGGCTTCCGACAGCGCTGAAAGCGGCTCAACCGACGCATATTTCGCAAATGCGCGCCTTGAAAAGCAGCAGGCTCGCGACGAGGCTTCGCAGGTGCTTTCTGTTATGTATCAGGGCGGCGATATGACTGGCGGCGAACTTGAAACCGTGGCTCAAAACGCGAAAAAGCTGAGCGCGGCGATTGAGAGCGAAAACGCCGTTGAAACGATACTGAAAGCGCAGGGCTTCGAGGACGCGCTTTGCTACCTTTCGGATAATGGCGCAAATATTATCGTAAAAACGGACGGTCTGGACGCTGCCGCCGCCGCAAAAATCAAGTCTGCGCTGCTTTCCGAGGTTGAGGTTGCCGCGGACTGCATTACCATTGTCGAGGTAAAATAATCTTATTATATATCAGAAAAAAGCGCGGGTTTTACACTCGCGCTTTTGTTCGTTTCGCTTAACCCTTGCTCCGCGATAGCCTG
>DPBR01000089.1:11264-11468 GCA_003516865.1 Oscillospiraceae bacterium | reverse complement strand
TGTCAAGTACTTTTTTAAAAAAAAGCGAAAAAATCTCAAAAAAGCGCAGAATTTGTTTTGTGTCAGCAAAAATCCCGCAGCATATAATTAACTAAGACGGTTAAGCCGTAATAATCCGAAACTATGCGAAGGGGTTTCCTTCGCGAAACGCGGGAGCGTTCCCGTACAACACACAAAGGAGAATAATATGAACTTTACTATAAA
>DPBR01000089.1:10365-11031 GCA_003516865.1 Oscillospiraceae bacterium | reverse complement strand
AATAATATGAACTTTACTATAAAAATCAAATCGTTCACAGCGTCGCAAAAAGCGCGTTCCTACTTGCAGAAACGCGGTATAAACTGCGTTGTTGAGCGAAATACGACCAAAGGGCGCGGCTGCGGATTTTCGCTGCGCTTCACAAATTCACGCGCCGAAAAAGCGGAGGTTTGCGCTCTGCTCGGCGAAATCGGAATTGCCTGTGATATACCTTGACAACGCGGCGACGACATTTCCGAAGCCGCAGTCCGTCTATCGGCTCTGGCAGCGCGCAATGAGCGTCTACGGCGCAAACCCGGGACGTTCGGGACACGCGTTTTCGGTGAAAACAGCCGAAGCTGTCTACAAGAGCCGTGAAATCTGCGCGGATTTTTTCGGCGCGGACGCAGAAAATACCGTGTTTACCTTAAACTGCACAACTGCGCTGAATTTTGCGATAAAAGGATTGGCGCGCCGCGGCTGTCACTTTGTTATGAGCGATATTGAACACAATGCGGTTTCACGACCGGTATACGCCGCTGCGAAAGAATTTGGCGGCAGCGTCACAATCTTTGAAACGACATACGAGGACGAACAAACCGTCTACAACGCCGAACGCGCGATTACCGCGAACACAACCGCGCTTGTCTGCACGGCTGCGTCAAATGTAATCGGTCTGAGAAATCC
>DPBR01000089.1:9904-10168 GCA_003516865.1 Oscillospiraceae bacterium | reverse complement strand
CTCAAAGAGCTTGCCGCGCTGTGCAAACGGAAGAACATCTGCTTTATCGTAGACGCGGCGCAGGGCGGCGGAGTTTTCCCGCTGAAGCTTGCCGATGGAATAAACATAATCTGCGCCGCGGGACACAAGGGACTTTACGGTCCGATGGGAACAGGGCTTATGTTAACCGATGGGAAATATCCTCTGCGGACGATAATCGAGGGCGGAACGGGAAGCGCGTCGGAAAGCCTTGTTCAGCCCGATTTTATGCCCGACCGCTTTGAG
>DPBR01000089.1:8989-9703 GCA_003516865.1 Oscillospiraceae bacterium | reverse complement strand
ATTTTATGCCCGACCGCTTTGAGAGCGGGACAATAAACACAGCGGCTGTTATCGCGCTTGGAGCGGGCGTTGAATTTGTTAAAAGCAAAGGCACGGAAGCCGTGTATAATCACGAAATAAGGCTCTGCGAGCGCTTCTGCGAGGGCGCGAAAAGACTTGAAAAAATACGGCTTTACAATGAAATCACGCCGGAAAATCACGACCTCTTCTCGCCTGTCGTTTCGTTTAACATCGAAGGGCTGAATTCGGTTGAGGGCGCGGACATTCTCTCGTCGCACGGATTTTATATGCGCGGCGGACTTCACTGCGCCCCGCTCGCTCACAAGAAAATCAACACCATAGACGGCGGTACAATACGGTTTTCGCCGTCCGTGTTCAACAACGAAAAGGAAGTAAGTCTGCTTCTGAGAACGCTTTCGGATATCTCGTCAAAGCAAACTTAACGCATAGGAAGCACATTGCCTTTTGGTAATATCAAAATCGAAGAAAACGCTTGCAAAAAACTGCAAAAATCCGATTATTTCAGCGATTTTGCGTAAACTTTTGCGGAAACCGCAATAATTGCGCTTTTTGCAGCGATTTGCAGGCAAAACTCGGCTTTTTCGGGCTGTTTTGCAGTGATTTGCAGTAAAATTGCCCGAAAAACGCTGCGGGATAATCAAAAAAGTGTTCAACGCGAAAACCTGCGGCTATGATTTGAAAGGAGCTTTTTAT
>DPBR01000089.1:8569-8770 GCA_003516865.1 Oscillospiraceae bacterium | reverse complement strand
ATGATTTGAAAGGAGCTTTTTATGTGCTCGATTGCAGGAGAAATTAACTTCAAAAGAGAAATAAACGCGGAGCTTCTGCGGGAAATGAACCGCCTGCTTACTCCGCGCGGGCCAGACGACGAGGGCTATTTTTACGATGAAAACGCCGCTCTTGCTCATAGGCGGCTTGTCGTCGTTGACCCGAAAAACGGCAGGCAGCAC
>DPBR01000089.1:0-8360 GCA_003516865.1 Oscillospiraceae bacterium | reverse complement strand
GAAAAACGGCAGGCAGCCGATGCGGCTCGGCGATTTCACGCTGATTTACAACGGCGAACTTTACAACACCGAGGATATCCGCCGCGAACTCGCAAAGCGCGGCTGCACTTTTATCGGTCACTCGGATACCGAGGTTGTGCTGAAAGCGTTCGCGGAGTACGGAGAAAAGTGCGTTGAACTGTTCAACGGCATTTTCGCGTTCGCCGTGTGGAACGCGCGCACCAAAACGCTTTTCCTCGCGCGCGACAGAATAGGCGTTAAGCCGCTTTTCTACGCGATGACGGACGGCGGAATTGTGTTCGCAAGCGAAATCAAGGCGCTTCTCCTCCACCCCGAGGTTTCGCCGATAATCGACTTTAACGGCGCCGCGCAGATTATGCTCACGGGACCCGCAAAATTCACGGGAAGCGGCGTTTTCCGCGATATCAAGGATATTCCCGCCGCGCACTGCGCCGTTTTTTCGGAAGAAGAGGGACTGAAAATAAGGCGATACTGGAAGCTCACCGCGCAAAAGCACACCGAGAATTTCACCGAAACCGCCGCCCATACGAAATCGCTCATTGTTGACGCGGTGAGAAGGCAGCTTGTAAGCGATGTTCCGCTTTGCACGTTTCTTTCGGGAGGGCTTGATTCAAGCCTGATTTCGGCTATCGCCGCCGAGGAATACCGAAATAACGGAAAAACCCTCGCGACTTACTCGATTGACTACAAAAACAACCGCGAAAATTTCCGCGCAAGCGCTTTTCAGCCCGACGAGGACGCGCCTTATGTTCTCGAAATGGCGGAATATATCGGGTCTGAACACCACGGTGTTGTTCTCGATACGCCCGCGCTCGCGGACGCACTTGAGGACGCCGTTTACGCGAGGGATTTGCCGGGAATGGCGGACGTTGACAGCTCGCTTTATCTGTTCTGCCGCGAAATCAAGCGTGATTACACCGTTGCGCTCAGCGGCGAATGTGCGGACGAGATTTTCGGCGGTTATCCGTGGTATCACAAAAAAGACGTGCTTCACTATGACGGCTTCCCGTGGGCGACAAGCGTCCCCGAACGCGGTCTTTTGATGAAAAAGCCGCTCTCCGAGGGCGAAGCGGAGTGCTTTGTCCGCAGCGCTTACGACAAGTGCCTCGCGGGGGTTGACTACCTCGACGGTGAAAACGCCGACGACAGGCGTATGCGGGAAATGTTTATGCTCAATCTCGACTATTTTATGGCGACGCTGCTTGACCGAAAAGACCGAATGAGTATGGCGCACGGGCTTGAAGTACGCGTTCCGTTCTGCGATTATCGGCTTGTCGAATACGCGTACAATATTCCCGCGAACTTCAAGAACTATCGCGGGCGCGAAAAAGGTCTTGTTCGATACGCGATGAGCGGGACGCTGCCCGAGAACGTCCTCTGGCGCAAGAAAAGCCCCTACCCCAAAACCCACAACCCGAACTACGAGCAGCTCCTCGCAAAACGGCTCGCCGAGGTGCTGAACCGCTCGGACTGCCGTCTTGTCGAGCTTGTCAACGCGGACGCGCTGCGCAAAATGCTCGCCACAAACGGCGCTTCCTTTACCAAAAACTGGTACGGACAGCTTATGACCGTGCCGCAGATTTACGCGTATTTCCTACAGATTGAATTCTGGCTGAGAAAATATAACGTTATCGTAAAATACTGAAAAAAGTCCCGCTTTTCGGCGGGACCTTTTATTGACAGAAATCCATTTTCGCTGTATAATGAGAAAAAGGGGGTGATTAAATGCACGAACTTATCCAAAATATCGAAAAGCTTCACACCACGCCTATGGGTATCGAACGTATCCGCAGAAATCTTTCTCTTGGGCATATTGACGCGGTTGAGTATTGCCGCGGGCTGATTTTAAGCGAAAACGCGCAGATTGAACGCCGCGGGAAGAATTTCTACGCGCGCGTAAACGGCTGCGAAATCACCGTAAACGCGTTCAGCTTCACTATTATTACCGCGCATAAAATCAAAGATTAAGCAACGGCTCGGATTAATTCTCCGAGCCGATTTTTTATTCTTCAGTCCAGTATCCCCAGTCTTTTTGCGTGAGGAAATTCTCGTAATAATCAACCGTTGACGCGGTTGCCGCATGGAATGAGTTGTTCGCGAAAAGTATGTCCGTAACCTTGCATTTCGTGAGATAATCAACGATATTATGCGTGAAATAGCGCATATCTATAACGTAAATCTCGTCAAACGAACTCATAAGATACCCCGGAAGCGCGTTTCCATAGCTGTCCTTGAGTATCGCGAGCTTTCTGCCCGTACCCGCGTTCGTCTGCACCTTCACTATCTGACAATCGCCGCCCATAAACGTGCAATATGCCATTCCGCTGCCGTCGGGATATCTCACGAAGAAATTTCCCGTGAACGGCTCCCGCGCGCCCGAAATCCGTCCGCCGCTTAACGTATACTCATAATAAGTCGTCGTATATTCAGCGTTTTTCGGAACGTAATACACGAAATCTTCGGGATTGTTTTTCAGGACGATATCCTCCGTGTAACCGTACATCGTTCCCACATACCCGTGAACAACCTGCCGCTCGTACTCCGAAATATCCTTGAACGGCACTCCAGCCGTTTTTGCAAACGCCTGAGCCGCGTAATACGCGCCGAGCGGCGCCCAGTGGTGGTCGGTGCGCAGGTAAATATCCTCGCCCGTGTGCGCCTGAAGCGCGGAATATGCGTCAACAGGCACAACGCCTTTCAAGAGACTGTTGACGTGCTCGATATTCGCCTTTTCGCTTCCGCAATACGCCTTAACCTCGTCGGGACTGTAAAATTCGCACGACGTCGGGATTATCATACTGTAAACGTTCACGTTCGGCATTGCCTCTTTGTACTTGTTCATCACCTTGGCGTAGCTTTCGCTCACGCTGAAGCTGCCGCCGTACAGCATAAGAGCGCGCGTTCCCACAACCGCAATGCCGTTGTTCGTGATTTTAACCGCGTCGTCCGTGTTCGGCGTGCTTGTAGAGGACGATGTTTCCGATGAACTCGACGATTCGTGAGTTTCGCTTGACGACGATGACGAACTGCTGTCGGATACCGAGGAGCTTGTCGACGATGAAGCGGACGAAGAACTTTCTTCGGGCTTCTGTTCGCTCGATGAGTCGCTTTTCGACTCGCCCACGCCGTGCAGCTTTATTCCACCCTGCCTGAACCCGCGCAGCTCGCGAAGCTGCGTTGAAATGCCCGTAAGTTCGTCGCGGAAAGGAACCGTGTCGCTGAACCACTCCGACAGCGATTTCGTGAACTCGCCGCTGAAATAACTGTCGGCGGTAAGCTCGGGAAATGTTTTCAGCTCGCGCTTTTCGGTTATGCTCACCGTGCTTCTCGGAAACACAACCAACGCAAGTCCTATCGACTCAAACGCGATAAGAACGGTCGCAAGATACGCGATATTCGATATTCTGCGGCGCTTAGGCGTTTTTTCATTATATTTCTTCTTATTTTCGGGCTTCATAGCTTCTCCTTAAAATCTCAGATAAAGGAACGGATTTGTCGTGCTTCCCACAAGCAGCAGCGTGCTTACCACAAGCAGTCCGACCGCGCTTATCGTCTTTAATCCCGTGAGCGCAACCTCCGCGCACGCGCCCTCGCTCCGAGCCGATTTGCTGTAAAAATAACGGAAAATCTTCGATATCGGCAGACAGCAGATTACAGCGGCAATTAGCAGCCAGAGATTACCCGTAAGTTCGTTCTGCACGACAAGATTCCAGCCTCCAGCTTTTCCTCCGCCGAACAGTATCGGTATAAATTCACCGAGCCTTGAAAAATCAACGAAATAGAATATTACCCAGCCGAATATTATTACAAACAGGCTGTAAATATGCAGGAAAAATGCGGGAATTTTGTCTTTTATCTTCAGAATTGTGTATTTTTCGAGCAATATTATCGCGCCGAAATATAATCCCCAGAGGACGAAATTCCAGCTTGCGCCGTGCCAGAGTCCCGTCAGAAACCACACTATAAGCAGGTTGAGCGGCTGATGCTTTCGGTTGCCGCCGAGCGGAATGTAGACGTAATCGCGGAAAAAGCTTCCGAGCGAAATGTGCCAGCGGCGCCAGAAATCCGTGATTGTATTCGCAATATACGGATATTTGAAGTTCTCGTCGAAGTGAAAACCGAGGCAGCGGCCCATTCCTATCGCCATATCGGAATATCCCGAAAAATCGAAGTAAATCTGCATCGTATAAGCGATTATTCCAAGCCACGCGCCGCCCGTCGTCAGCGACGAAAGCTCTCCGTCAAGGAATTTTCCCGATATCTCGGAAAGCTGATTTGCCAGAATTACCTTCTTTCCCAAGCCGATGAGAAAGCGGAACGAGCCTTCGGCAATGTCGTTGAACGAGATTTTGCGCTCGTTTATTTCCGCGGAAATTGTTGAATAACGAACAATCGGTCCCGCGATTAGCTGCGGGAACATCGATATGTACAAAAGCAGCGAAAAATAGCTTCTCTGCGCCGAAACCTCGCCGCGATAAACATCGATTATGTACGATATTGATTGAAATGTGAAAAAGCTTATTCCGATAGGAAGCTTGATTTTCGGAAGCGGGATATTAAGCCCCGTAAAATTCAGCGTTTCAATAAGAAAATCCGCGTATTTGAACACGCCGATTACCGCGATGTTAAGTATCAGTCCGACTACAAGCGCCGCCTTCGACCGCGTTTTTTCGCGCGCTATGAACAACCCCACAAAATAGTTCATCAGAACGCTCAGTATCATCAAAAAAACGTAAATCGGCTCTCCCCACGCGTAAAACAACAGCGAGAATATTATCAGAACCGCGTTTGAATACGGACAGAGATTTCTGTTCGCAAAACGCGCCGCCCTTCCCGACGATTTCAGCCGCGCGCGGTCGCCGCACCTTCCGAGCGCATAGCAAATCGCCGCCGCAGGGATAAAAATATACAGAAAAAATAAATCTGAAAATACCATGTTTTACTCCACAATTTTCCCCAATTTGTCTGTTTTATCGATATTTTTATTATAGCATAACAGGCAGTTATTGTCAATCACAAAAATTAAACTGTAATTATTTTGTAAATTATGTAAGATTTGTGCAACTTTTTGTAACCGATTTGTAACAAAACTCACCCTCCGAAACGGGTGAGAAGCCGCCGAAAAAGTATATTTCCAGACTGCCGAGAAAGGTACAGATGCTAGGAAGCGCCGTTTTGGCTAGGCTTTGCAGGGTTGCCCACAAACATCGTGTTTGTGCCTGCCTTAAGGGCAACAGGAGGTTGCGAGTGTCATCGCCAAAAAGCGGCAAGGATGCCGCTGTCAAAGCGATGACACGCTGACTAACGCAGATGTGCCTTTATCGACAGTCTGACACCCGCCGAAACTGGTGAGAATCATTATTTTTCGCCGTTGTATCTGAAATAAACCATCGTGATATCGTCAAACTGCGGCGCCTCCCCGACAAACGCGTCTACGTCCGCTTTCACAGCGCCGCAAACCTCGTCCGCCGTATAATCCTTAAGCGTGTTCATAAAGCCGAGAAGCCGCTCCTCGCCGTAAAGCTCTTCCTTCGCGTTTGTCGCCTCGGTTACGCCGTCCGTGTACAGGAAAATTTCATCTCCCGCTTCAAGCTGAAGCTCGCTGCTGCGGTACTTCAAGCCCTCCATACCCGCGAGAACAAACCCCGCACGCGACTTCAGATACTCAAATTCGCCGTTTTTCCGGCGGACAAGCGGAAGATTGTGTCCCGCGTTCGCAAACTCGACATGACCGGTTTTAAGGTCGATAACCCCCATCCACGCCGTTACGAACATCATCGCTTCATTGCCCTCGCAAAGCTTCTCGTTCGTGCGCGTAAACACCTCGTCAACCGCGTTTCCCGCTTCCGCAAAGCCCTTCAGAAGCGTTTTCGCAGTCATCATAAACATCGCGGCGGGTATTCCCTTTCCCGAAACGTCCGCTATCAGGAACGCGAATTTGTCGTCCCCGACAAAATAGAAGTCGTAAAAATCGCCGCCAACCTCTTTCGCGGTTTCCATAAACGCGTAAATATCGAAATCTTTTCTGTTCGGGAATGGCGGGAAAACGCTCGGCAGCGCGGAATGTTGGATTGACTGTGCAAATTCAAGCTCCTTGTCAATCCTCGCCGCAGCCTCGGCTATATACCGCTTCAGCGTCACTACCGTCGAATTGATATCGTCCGAAAGCGACGCAAACTCGCTGTTAGAGCGCACGTCAACCACAACGTCGAGATTTCCCTCCGTAATCTCCGCAAGCGAACCGTTTATCTTCACGATATTGTCCACAACAAGCTTTTTGATGAGTATATAAACCAGCACGAACAAAATCCCAAAAATGATGAACTCCATAAATACCGTGACGTAAACCGACACGTTCCGCGAGAAAACAGCCTCCTCAATCGGCATTACCGCAAGAATATAATATCCCTCGGCGGACTGGCAGACGCAATAGCATTTTACACCGTAAACCGTGCTTACAAAGCGCTTTCCGAGCGTCGCTTTCGAGAAATCAAAGCGTTGCTGCACGCTTTCGCCCACGCTCTTTCCCTTGTCGTGGAGATTGCTTACGATTTGTTTATCCTCGTCCGCGATTATCATAAACCCGCTTTCACCGATATGACGGTTTTTCGTAACATCGACAACCTGCGCGCCGATATCCCGCTGAAAACGCTCTGCGTCGTATGCCGCCTGCACAAATCCTCCGCTCTTAAGCGCTACTCCCGCGTATTTTCTCAGAAGCGACGGGTCGGACGCGGTCGCTTGATAACTCTGGACAAGCTCGGTCTGCGTTCCGTCAAGCAAAACGAGAAATTCCGACGACTGCTCGCCCGTTCTCATATCAAATCCGAGAAATTTGTCGACTGTTGAAGCCGTGATTATGCCGTTTTCATCAACAACGTCAATCTCCGCGATATCGTATTCTTCGCTAAGCGCGTCAAGTTCGTCCGAATTCATTCCTCCCGCCTCGTCGATTTTTGCGGCAATTCCGCGCGCAATCGAAAGCAGGTTTTTGTCGGAAGCGTCCTTGATATCCTGCACCACGTCTTTGATGTTCAGGCGAATGAGATTTTCCGCGTCGCTCTCGGAAAGCTGCGTCTGAACCACCCACGAAAATACGGTCGTGCAGAGAAATCCCACTGCCAGACACGCAAAAAGCCAACGCTGAAACGTCTGCGCTATGTTTTTCAGAGTATGGCGTTCGCGCTTCTTTCTGCCGCTCAGAAGCGAAATGAAGATAAGCGTGAGCGTCACGCATACGCTGTTAAGCGCAATCATCGGTATCGAGCAGAACTCCACAAACGAAAACGCCTCGTGAACGTCCGTTATATTCGTGACAAATATCATCAGCATATGGACAACTTCCGTTACCATACTGATTGCAAGCCCGTAAAACCACGACGGCTTTTTGTTGTCGAACATAAATTTGCGGCAGCCCGCGGCGATAAATCCCGCAAGTATCGTCGAAACCGTGCAGGCAAGCCTTGTGTATTCTCCCCCGCCCCAAAGCGGCGCAAACCACCGCTCAACGCCGCCGATTATTCCCGCAATAATGCCCGCGGGGCCTCCGAAAATAAGTCCCGCGCAAATCGGAGCGCTGTCGCGGACGTTTATTATCGCTCCGCCGATGTCCACGCCGAATTCCGTCGCAAACACCGCAAGAGCGCCGAACACAACGCCGAAAATCCCCTGCTTCGCCTTGTAATTCAGCCGTCCGAATGCCGTTCTCTTGTCAAGTATGTACAAAATAACCGATATTCCTATCGGAAAAGCGCCGATTGTAAGCAGCTTAAAAAATACTTCCATTCTTTTCTCCAAATCTTTTCATTTGCCTTAATTATAGCACATTTTATTTTTATTGTCAATGAAAAATGTGCAGTTTTTTGCAGTCAAATGCGTGCTATTATTCACTTACAGCAAAAAGCTGAATTAAAGAAAGGAGGATTAATATGGACAGCGCAATTATCGTTGCAATCATTTCGGGGCTTTTCACGCTTATCGGCAGCTTCGGCGGTATTTTGGCTTCATCGCGGCTTACCGCTTATCGTATTCAGCAGCTTGAGGATAAAGTGAACAAGCACAACCGAGTCATTGAACGCGTTTATGCTCTCGAAAAGCGCAACGAGGTTCAGGACGAAAGAATAAAGTTTATCGAAAGCGAGGTGAAAAGATGTGAAAATTAATTGGAAGAGAAAGCTGACGAGCCGTAAATTATGGCTGTCTATCGCGGGATTTGTCGCGGGGCTTATCGTGATTTTCGGCGGTTCGCAGGAGAACGCGGACAAGGTTTCCGGCGCGATTTTAAGCGGTGCGGCGGTTGTCGGGTACGTCCTCGGCGAGGGTTTAGCTGATGGCGCGAA
>DPBR01000012.1:7624-7791 GCA_003516865.1 Oscillospiraceae bacterium | reverse complement strand
CTGGGGTTGTCCCAAGAACGGAAAACAGCCTCGATAGCAAGCTTGAGCTGTTCAACGGGGTCGGAGGGGAAATCCGTGCCGAGCTGCTTCTTATACTCAGCCTTGAACTCGGAAGCAAGTTCCTTGAGGTCGGCAGCGGTGAGGTCAACGTCGAACTTAACGCCCTT
>DPBR01000012.1:6483-7344 GCA_003516865.1 Oscillospiraceae bacterium | reverse complement strand
ACAACGTCGGAGAACATCTGGATAAATCTTCTGTAAGAGTCGTATACGAATCTCTCAAACTTCGGGTCGGAATTGCCGGCAATCATAGCTGCAACAACCTCGTCGTTAAGACCGAGGTTCAGAATTGTGTCCATCATTCCGGGCATCGAAGCGCGCGCGCCGGAACGAACGGAAACGAGAAGCGGGTTTTTAAGGTCGCCGAACTTCTTTCCGTTTACCTCTTCCATCCACTTAACGCCTTCCATAGCCTGCTGCATAATCTCATCGTTGATTTTGCGGCCGTCCTCGTAATACTGAGTGCAGGCTTCGGTCGTGATAGTGAAGCCCTGAGGAACGGGAAGACCAATCTCGGTCATTTCGGCAAGGTTAGCGCCCTTACCGCCGAGAAGGTTGCGCATCGTCATATTACCTTCTTTAAAGGTATAGACCCATTTTTTAGCCATTGGAAATCTCCTCCTAAAAAAGTTAGATTTTGAGATTATAAGAGGTATTTTTCTCACCTCTTTAACTCTATCTTTTATTATAACAGAAACGGAAAAAAAATGCTAGATATTTTTTAAATTTTTTTGTATTTTTTTGCAATTTGTACAGTTGTTGAATGTAATGCGTTACATTCGGCTTATTTTTTACATCAAAAGCAAATTTTGCACAATTTCCTGCAATTAAGTTAACGTATTGTAAATTCTTTTAAACAATATACGCTTCGGCAAAATTATTCAGCGTATACATTATTACATATAGAAAGAAAATATGTTGATTTTTTCAAAAAATATTTTTTCAAAACCCCTTGACAATTTTGTCGGATTGTGATATAATGTACAAGTCGTTAGAAATGAGGGAAAAATGCTGGTGTAGCTCAGT
>DPBR01000012.1:0-6200 GCA_003516865.1 Oscillospiraceae bacterium | reverse complement strand
GGCAGACTGTAAATCTGTTGCGTTTCGCTTCGGTGGTCCGAATCCACCTGCGCCCACCAGTCGGTGCGACCGGCAGCGAAAAACGCCCCTAGTGAGTGCTAGGGGCGTTTTTTTGTACAATTCAGAAAATGTAAACAAAAGTTTACAAAAAGACAATTTCTCTTGATTGAAAAGCATAGGAAAAACGGATATAATGTATATAAGGGGTAAGTTTATGGACTTTGCTTATAACAACCTTAAATTCTTCCGCCAGAAATTCGGCTATACGCAGGAGCAGATTGCCGAAAAGCTCGGCGTTTCGCGGCAGGCTGTCGCGAAATGGGAAAGCGGCGCTTCCCTCCCGAATATCGACAACTTGATTGCTCTCGCGGATTTGTACTGCGTGAGCGTCGACGTCCTTTCAAAGAATATCAACGCAGGTATGCCCGCCGAGGAGGGCGGGAAGTACATTTTCGGTATTGTAACGGTCGGGAAAAACGGCGAAATCAGGCTTCCCAAAAAGGCTTGCGAGGTGTTCTGTCTGGGCGAGGGCGACTCGGTTCTCGTTCTCGGCGACGAGGACAAGGGAATGGCGCTCGTCAAAATGACCGACGCGGGCGTGATGAAGAAGTAACAAACGGTTGCCTCTAAACCGGTTTTCAGAGGCTTCAAAGCGCATTTCGGGTTGAAAGCAAAATCCTTTACTAATCAAAATTCCCCTGAAAGAGAGGATTATATGAACGCTATTGAAACCCGAAAGCTCACAAAACGCTATAAAAACAAAACCGCGGTTTCCGAGCTTAATCTGACTGTCGCCGAGGGCGAGCTTTTCGCGCTTCTCGGCGTAAACGGCGCAGGAAAAACCACAACCGTAAGAATGTTATCCTGCCTGTCAAAGCCGACAAGCGGCGAATGTTTCGTGTGCGGAAAAAACTGCGTCACCGAACCGCAGGCGGTTAAGGAAATTATCGACATCTCTCCGCAGGATACCGCCGTTGCCGATAACCTCACGGTTTACGAAAATCTGAGGCTTATATGCGGGATTTACGGCTATTCAAAGGAAAAAACGGCCGCGAAAATCGAGGAAATGATGAAGCTGTTCAATATGGACGAGGTGAGAAATTCACGCTCCAAAACGCTTTCGGGCGGTTGGAAAAGAAAGCTGTCGATTGCTATGGCGCTGATTTCCGAGCCAAAGGTGCTTTTTCTCGACGAGCCGACTCTCGGTCTGGACGTTCTCGCAAGGCGCGATTTGTGGCGCGTTGTCGAGGAGCTGAAAGGCAAAATCACCATCGTTCTCACGACTCACCACATGGAAGAAGCCGAACATCTCGCCGACAGAATCGCCATTATGCTTGAGGGACAAATCGCCGCGCTCGGCACTCTCGACGAGCTTGAGAAGCTGAGCGGCAAAAAGGGACTGGAAGAGAGCTTCGTTGAAATTGCGGAGCAGTTCGGAAAGAAGGCGGCAAGATGAACAAGACCTTGGCTTTTGCAAAAAGAGTTTTTATCGAGATACTCCGCGACCCGCTGAGTTACATATTCTGTCTGGGATTTCCCATCGTTATGCTGATTGTAATGACTCTTGTAAATCAGAGCGTTCCTCCGGAAGCGAATATGGCGATTTTCCGCATAGATAACCTCGCGGGCGGTATTGCTTTCTTCGGACTTACGTTTGTAATGCTGTTTACGAGTATTTCAATCGCAAAAGACCGCTCCGGCGCGTTTCTCACAAGACTTTACGCTACGCCGATGAAAAGCGGCAACTTCATCGCGGGCTATACGCTTCCGATGCTGCTTCTCGGCGTTATTCAGGCTGTAATCACATTTGCGGCGTCGTTTATCGTATCGCTGACGACAAACGTTCAGATGAACGTTCTCGGAATGATTTTAGCGATAATTTCGCTTATTCCGACAATGATTTTAATGGTAAGCTTCGGGCTGTTCTTCGGAACGCTGTTCAACGAAAAATCCGCGCCCGGTCTTTGCTCGATTATCATTTCGCTCGGTTCGTTCCTCGGAAGCGTTTGGTTTGACGCGGAGGGCGCAGGCGGCGTTATGTTCGACATCTGCAACGTCCTGCCGTTCTATCACGGCGTTAAGGCGGCGAGAATGGCGACGGCGCTCGATTTCTCAGGCGATTTTTTCGTTCACCTGCTTATCACGGCAGGTTATGCGGTCGTTGTGCTCGCGCTTTCTATCGTCGCGTTCAAGAAAAAAATGAGAGCCGATTTGCAGTGATTTGCAGATAATTTTAAGGCTTCACCGCATAATTATCGTCGTTTAATCGCGCCGAGATTTTTTCGTCAGATTGAACGAAAACGACGCAGGAATACTGTATGTATTTCCAGCAGTTTTCGGGCAATATGACGGAAAAAGAGCAAGCGAGGAAACGGCAAAGGCGAAGCCGATAATTGTGCGGTGACGCCTTTAATAAAAACGCTCAAAACCGGAGGATTTTCTCCGGTTTTTTATTATGAGTTTTAGCTTTTTTGAAATGCAGCTTACCTGACGCATTCGAGTCTGCCCTTATCCATTTCGCAAACCGTGTCGCACAAAATGTCGATATCTTCAGCGGAATGTGAAGCGATGAGAATAGTTTTGCCCTGCGCTTTGAGGTCGAGCAGATACTTTCGCATATCCGCAACGCCGTCCTTGTCCAAGCCGTTCATCGGCTCGTCGAGGATAAGCAAATCGGGATTTTCCATTATCGCCTGTGCCAGACCCAAACGCTGCCGCATACCGAGCGAAAACTTGCCGACGTGTTTCTTATCGTCGGGGTTCAGACCGACGCTTTTTATCGCGTTTCTTATCTCGTCCTTGCCGATTTTATGGTTGAGCTGAGCGAGAAATTTTAGGTTGTTATACGCGGAATAATTCGGGATAAAACCCGGCGTTTCGATAATCACGCCGATGTTCTTCGGAATGTCAACGTCTTTTCCGACGCGCTTTCCATTGACTATAATTTCTCCCGAAGTCGGCGGCACAAAGCCGCAAATTGACTTCATAAGCATTGTTTTTCCGCTGCCGTTTCTGCCGATTAAACCGTGAACTTTTCCCTTCTCAAACGAGATATTTACGTTGTCGAGAACGGTCGCTTCCTTGAACTTTTTCGTAAGATTTTTTATCACAATTGCGTCCATTTCAATTTCCTTTCATGTCAATTCTCTTTGTTTTTCCGATAATAAAAATACCCGCAGTCAGAAATACTATTAAACCGAGATATGAAAACAAGCAGTACAAAAATTCCGGATTTGTCGTAAAGCCGCCAACATCAATGTTGTCAAGAGTATTCCACGAAACGGGCGAAAACTTGATTATGTGCTGATATCCGCCGTTCTCCACCAGCACGCTAAGCACCACCAACGCCGATGAAATCAACGTTCCGAGAAATTTTGTCCCCGTAAGCGTATTGCAGAAAAATATCAGCAATCCCAGCATTGCCGCGCACAGCCACGATACCAAAAACGTAAATCCGACAGCCTGAAGCGGCGAGAAAAAGTCCGTCACAATCTTCGGGATTTCCAAGAAAAACAGCCCCATATTAACAGCAGTTTCCGTCGACGACAGCGTGCTCAGCGTTTCGCCCCAATCAAGGCTTATTTCCCCGATGAAAACCGTGCTCAGAAGCGACGCGGCAATCAAGAAAATGTAATAAGCCGCCGAAGTGAAAATTATGTACAAAATCTGCCCGCAAAGCCATTTGTTCCGCCCAACGCGGGTGTAAACGAACACCTGATTTCCGTCAATAAAAGGCGCGTTGCAGAACAGCATTATCACGGGAAGCGTATAAATCAGCTTTGTGTGAAACTGCGAGTACATAAACGGGAAAATCCAAATCGGAATTTCCGTGCCGAGAAATTCGGAAGCTTTTCGCAGGTCGTCGACATAAATCTGAATCATAATAATAAGCGTAACGACGATTATCCAAATGCGGTAATCGCTGCGCCATTTCCTGAAATTCTGAAAACATACGGCAAACACCGTTCTAATTGAATTCACATTGAACCTTCTTTCTCACAATGAAATAGAAACCCAATCCGCAGACCGCCGATATCAGGACAAAAAATCCCATTGAATACGAAAACGCGAAAATCGGCGACGCTTTGTTGTCAATGTAGGAAAGCGACAGCTTGTGAAAGTCAAGCAAGCCCGGAAGCTGCATCGTAATGCGCTCAATCACATAACTTGCCACAAACGGCGAACAGATTGCTATGTACTTGTTCGGGAAAAAAGCCGACAGCGCCATTCCCATAACGCTCCACATCGCGCAGCTTGCCGCAAAAACCGCAACCCTCGCCAGAACGTAAATTATCGGCATTCCTGAGTCGAGAAAAATTCCGTACGGAGTGACTTTTGGATTCGGGTTCGGTTTGTAAAGCGGCAGAATAAACATATAAATGCCCACGAAAATCATCATTCCCAAAAATACCGCGAGAAAAGATGTTATCCAGCAAAATCCAACGTTTGTTCCGGCGTATTTCCCAACATTCTTTCGAGTTATGCAGTTTGCGGTAACGGACGAATTCCACTCCTCGGCAAAATTCGCCGCAAACGGAAGCGCGCTCATAACAGCGATAATCTTCCGAAAAGCGTCCAATCCCAAAAAAACTTCAAGGTGGTTAACAACGTCGCCGCTTCCTGCATATCCGTTTAGGAAATTTGTCGCAAAGACTGCGGCAACGCCTATTATCGCAAGATATGTCATCGGCGAACGAACAATCTTAAAAATATACGCTCTGCACATTTTATCACCTCACCAGTAATTGCCAAGGAAAATTCCCGTTTGTGCGTTCATCAATTTTGTTTCACTATATACGCCGTATTCTGTCGTTGTGATTATTTCAAATTCCCAGAAAGGCGAGTAAGTGTAAACGTTCCCGTCAACCGCCACGGGGAAATACACCAAACGGCAGCTTCTGATTTCCGTGAGGTCGAGAAGTTTTCCCTTGGAATAGTTTGAAACCAAGGCTTCAAGCGCGGCTTTCGCGTCGAATTCAATCTTGACCGAACCGACTTTTTGGCACTCTTCAGCCATAATTCCCCAGCTTTTTATCATAACAACTCCCTCTCTTAAAACCGCCATTTCAATAAAGGTACCCGGAGAATGTTTGTCGGTTCCCAGAATTTGCTCTGAAGCAGATGAAATCGAGATATTATCATATTCAAGCGGGAATTCCAAAATATATATTTCATCGTCTTTCGTCCATTCGTCAACGCTTTCGGGGAAACTTTTCAGCTGCTCATTCGCCTCTTCGCAGAAAATAGCAGTTACTTTAGGTTCACCGCAGTTGTTGATATTAAACCGCTTCAGATAATCTTCAGCCATTTCGATTGCCTTGGATTTCGGAAAATCTGACAGTTCCTCGGACGCTTTCTTCAGCTCAAAAAGAAAAAATGCCGTAAAATTCGTTCTGCCTATAAACGATTTATTATAATAAGTAATTCTCCCTGTTTCAAGGACTATCCGACAATCGTTTTCGGTATCGTATACCAAAATATCCTCACCCTCGAATACATCACTCGGAGTATGCTGTTCCTTGATAATTGAATCATTGACAAGAAGCGTTTCCAAAACCTTATCGTTATCCCATTTTCTATAGGTTAAAACAATCTGGTTAGCTTCGCTTTGAGTATATTCCGGAAGCGTCGCCGTAACCGTGAGATTTTCGACCGTTTTCGGCGCTTGCGATGAACTGCCGGTGGTGCTTTCGCTGTCGCCGCGGCTGTTAACGCGGCTGATTTCTCCCGTGGGATAACAGCCGGACAGCAATGCTGAAAATGCGATAGCAAACGCGATTGTAACATTTTTAAACCTTTTCATTTCTTCTCCTTATTGCGAATGATTTGTTATATTAAACAACTTTCTTCTCATTGCCTTAAACCGTGATGGTTTATGTTTTGCCGACCGAGTTTGCACTCGTTACAATCTTAGTGAAATATGCTCCTCCTTTCATAATTTTTTTCATCAATAATTTCACCCCCATTGTCATTTTTTGGGGAATAATTTCCCCCTCATTTATATACATTCCAAAAAGGGGTGTTTTTTGGACAACATTTTTTCATTTTTTTGCAAAAAATCATAAATTTCGTATAATTAAACAAAACTAAGACATTTCAGAAGCACAATTTGTTTATTTTGACAAGAGAAAAATTGTGAAAATTCCCCGAAACAACAAAATATATGTTGCCGCCGAGAACAGCCGCGAGAATTTCGGGCA
>DPBR01000028.1:946-15128 GCA_003516865.1 Oscillospiraceae bacterium | reverse complement strand
ACGGAAAAGATGCAAGCGAGTGCGCGGCAAAGGCGCAAGCCGTTAATTGTGCGGTGATGCCTTAGATTACTTGTTTCTTCCCTCGTCAAGAAGAGCCTTGACCTTAATCGGCAGACCAAACAGATTGATAAATCCTGCGCTGTCCTTCTGGTCGTAAACGTCGTCCTCGCCGAACGAAGCGAAGTCCTCGCTGTAAAGGGTGTACGGAGAGGTAACGCCCGCGTTGATGATATTACCCTTGTAAAGCTTCAGCTTAACGTCGCCGGTAACGGTTTCCTGGGTCTTGTCAACGAAAGCGTCCATAGCCTCGCGGAGAGGAGTATACCACTGACCGTTGTAAACGAGGTCGGCATACTTCTGAGCAAGACCGTACTTGTAGTGCTGAGTTTCCTTGTCAAGGCAGATGGTTTCGAGAACCTCGTGAGCGTGATAGAGGATAGTTCCGCCGGGGGTTTCATAAACGCCGCGCGACTTCATACCTACAAGACGGTTTTCTACAACGTCAAACAGACCGATACCGTTTTCACCGCCGATTTTGTTCAAGGTCTTTATAAGCTTTACGCCGTCCATTTTTTCACCGTTGAGAGAAACGGGGATACCCTTTTCAAAGTGAAGCGTAATATAAGTAGGCTTATCGGGAGCCTGTTCCGGCGATACTCCGAGTTCAAGGAAGCCCTCCTTGTTGTACTGCGGCTCGTTTGCAGGGTTCTCAAGGTCAAGTCCCTCGTGAGAGAGATGCCACAGGTTCATATCCTTGGAGTAGTTGGTTTCGCGGGTAATCTTTATCGGAACATTGTGCGCTTCAGCGTAGTCGATTTCCTGGTCGCGCGACTTCAAATCCCAAATTCTCCAGGGAGCGATAATCGTCATATTCGGCGCGAGAGCCTTTATCGTAAGCTCAAAGCGAACCTGGTCGTTGCCCTTGCCCGTGCAGCCGTGGCATATAGCGTCGGCGCCTTCTTTCTTGGCAATTTCAACAATTCTCTTAGCAATAGGAGGACGAGCGAAAGACGTTCCGAGAAGATAACCCTCGTACTTAGCGCCTGCCTTAAGCGTGGGGAAAACGAAGTCGTTTACGAATTCGTCCTGAATATCCTCAATATAAAGCTTAGAAGCGCCTGTTTTCTTTGCTCTCTCCTCAAGACCCTCGATTTCAGCGTCCTGTCCAACGTTTCCCGCTACGCAGATAACCTCGCAGCCGGGATAAGTTTCTTTCAGCCACGGAATAATAATAGAGGTATCAAGACCTCCTGAATATGCCAGAACTACCTTTTTTATTTCCTTTGCCATGGTAAAAATCTCCTTTTCAGAATTTATTTTAATTTTATTATACACTTTTTTTTGAATTTGTCAAGCGTATTTATTCAGAAAAATGAATATTTTTAATGAATATGCAATAATTTTCACGATATATTAGCAAATATTTTAAATTGTATGTATAATATGCATAATAATAAATATTTTCTGTAAATCTTGACAAATGCAAAGTTTACTGTTATAATAGTACTTGAACAAAATTAATTTAGGAGGAAAATTTTTATGAAAATGAACGAAAAGCTTGATATTATGCTGGGTCGCCGTCACCTGAAGAGGGTCGAGTTTGCGGACAGCGTGGGAATTACTTACCGCGCGTTTGCTTACTATATGACAGGCTGCCGCAAGCCGCGCAGAAGCGTGCTTGAGAGAATGGCTAAGAAGCTTGAAGTTACTCCGGAATTTCTCCTTGACGACAACATTGATATGGAGCTTACAACCGAAGAAAAGTTCCTAAGCGGTCTTGCGAGCAAGGGCGAAAAAAAGACCGATGCCGTGAAGTTCCTTGCAAAGTCGAGAGGTTTGTTTGCGGGCAACTCCCTTTCTGACGAGGACAAGGAAAATCTTCTCGCTTGCCTCAACGAAATTTACCTTGATTCGCGCAAGGGAACCAAGAGCGGTAAGGGCGGCAAAAAAGCAAAATAATGCAATATATTCTTGATAAAGCGAAAAGCGTTCTCGAAGAATTCGGTGGGAGAGATGTGTTTGAAACCGCCGAAAATTCGGGAGTAAAGGTCTGGTTTCGCGCGCTTGGCGGGTTAAAGGGCTTTTATGTATTTGAGAATAATTGCAGATATATTGTTATAAACGACGAACTTGACGAAGTTACTCAAAGCGTAGTCTGCGCTCACGAACTGGGTCACGATATGCTTCACAGAGGACTTTCGGGCGGCGGTATCCGCGAGAACACCCTGTTTCTCGCAAACGACAAGACGGAGCGCGAGGCAAATCTTTTCGCTTCCGAGATACTTATATCCGATGATGATTTTTTGTCGGCGCTTTCGTACTGCGAAAACGTCGAAGCGTTGTCGGCACAGCTAGGCTATCCGCGCGAGCTTGTCGGGTACAAAACCGAGGCTATGAATATGAAGGGTCATAATCTAAGGCTCGGAGATGTGAGAAACGATTTTTTGAAATAAACTGGTGACTATGGATATTAAGGAAACATTACGGCTGCTGACGAGCGCGGCGGGCGTTTCGGGAGAGGAATTTCCCGCTTCGGCTGCCGCTGCCGAACTTCTTGGAAAATACGCCGAAAACGTAAAAATTGACGCTTTCGGAAACGTGACAGGCTTTATCCGTTCGGAGAATCCCGCCGCAAAAACTCTTATGCTGGACGCTCATATCGACAGGGTAGGTCTTGTTGTTGCAAATATTGACGAAAACGGCTTTATCGGCGTTGGAAAATGCGGTTCGCCGGATTTGCGGACGCTTCTCGCTCAGTCGGTGACTATCCATGGGAAAAAGGACGTTTTTGGCGTTATTTCAACGCTTCCGCCGCACGTTTCAAAGGATAAGGGCGTGCCTGAGATAGGCGATATTTTCATTGACGCAGGTTTTGCGAAAGAAGAAGCGGAAAATGTGATTTCGCTCGGTGATAAAATTACCGTAAATTCCTCGTTCAGGGAACTTTGCGGCGAACAAATATCCGCTTCCGCCGTTGATGACAGAAGCGGCGTTTGCGCTGTTCTGGAGGCTTTGGATATGCTTGAAAAGCCTGCGTATAATATCGCGATAAGCTTTTCGGCGTGTGAAGAAGTCGGCGAACGCGGCGCAAAAATGACAGCTTTCTCAATTCAGCCCGATGAAGCCATTGTCGTTGACGTTTCGTTCGGCAACACACCGGACGGTTCGGCGAAAAGCACGGCTGTTCTCGGAAGCGGAGTTATGATAGGATTTTCTGCGGCTCTGGACAGAGAAATGTCTGAAAAACTCTGCAAAATCGCGGAAAACTCCCAAATTCCGTTTACGCGTGAAATTATGCCCGAATCAACGGGAACGAACGCTGACGCAATCGGAATAAGCGGCAAAGGCGTTAAGTGCTGCACCCTGTCTTTCCCGATAAGGTATATGCACACGTCCGTGGAAACTGTTGATTTGCGCGATATCAGAGCGACTGCGCGGCTTATCTGCGAATATGTGGGAGGCTGCAAATGAACGGATTGAGAGAATTGTGCCTTATAAACGGCGCTTCGGGCGATGAAAGCAGAGTTCGCAAGTATATTTCATCGAAGATATCGGCGGATGAAATGTTTGTCGATAACTTAGGCAATCTGATTGTCTTTAAAAAGGGAAAAAATCGCCCGAAGAACAAGATTATGTTCTCGGCGCATATGGACGAAGTCGGCTTTATGATAACGCATATCAGCGAGGACGGCTTTCTGTGCTTTAGCGAAGTTGGCGGAATAAATCCTTCAGTTGTTCTAGGGCGCGGAGTTCGTCTGGAAAGCGGCGCTTCGGGCGTTATCGGAACGAAAGCAATTCACCAGCAATCCGCCGAGGAGCGCAAATCATTTCCTGCGATAAGCGAACTTTTCATTGATATAGGAGCAAATTCACGCGAAGAAGCAGAAAAATTTGCCCCCTTGGGAAGTTATGCCTATTTTGACGATGATTTTTTCACTTTCGGGAATGGTTTTGTCAAAGGTAAGGCTATCGACGACCGTGCGGGCTGCCTTGTTATGATGAATATGATAAACGGCGAGCCTGAGTATGACGCGTGGTACGCTTTCACCGTGCAGGAAGAAATCGGAACTCGCGGCGCGGGTACAGCGGCGTTTACCGTTGCTCCTGACATTTCGTTTGTTCTCGAAACCACCACTGCGTGCGATATAGCGGGCGTTTCGGGTGCGAAAAAGGTCTGCGAACTTGGTAAAGGCGCTGTGGTTTCGTATATGGACAACGGAGCGATTTACGACAGAGGATTATATTCTCTCGCAATGAAAATTGCTTGTGAAAACAACATTCCCGCGCAGACAAAAACGCTTATCGCAGGCGGAAACGACAGCCGTTCCATACAAGTTTCACGCGGCGGAGTGAGAACCTGCTCGATTTCCGTGCCGTGCCGCTATCTTCATTCGCCGTCCTGTGTGATAAAAGAAAGCGATTTTTATGCGGTTGAACAGCTTGCCGAAAAAATGCTTTCGGCTGCCGCGGAACTATGATTAAGCGCGCGGTTTCAGCAGATGAGTTTTCTGCGCTGCCCGAAAAAGGCGTTGAAGCGCAAAAAATTCGCTCGCTTCTGATGGCTTATGGAACAAAATACGATTTTTGCCGTTTTTATTTAGCCGAAAACGCTTTTATAGCACAGCTTAACGGTGATTTTATAGTCTGCGGTGACGGGGAAACCGACGCTGCGGAGTTTGCTGAATTTCTCGGATTTTGCGGCTTTTCGAGCGTTTTTTGCTCAAAAAAGCTTGGTGAAGTACTTTCAAAAAAGCTTGGTTCAGATGCGAAAATCGTTAATCTTATGAGGTTTGACCGCAATGTTGTGAATTACGGTTCGGATATTGTTACTCCGAAAACGCTTTCTCCAAGCGAAGCATATTCCGTAATAAAAACCGGATTTGAAATTGAATTTGAGCCGTGGTATCTCGATATGTCGCACCGCGTAAGGCACAATATTTCACGGCTTTACGGGCTTTGCGGCTCGGCGCTTGCCGTTCAGTATGCGATAAACGGCGAAGCGCTGATATCACAGATTGCGACTTTACCCGACCAGCGAGGAAAAGGCTTTGCTTCACGGCTTATTCTGTCTGTTTGCAGAGAATTGTGCGATTATTCGGTTTATGTGCTTTGTGAAAACGAATTGACGGGTTTTTACCGAAAAAACGGTTTTGCGATAAAGGATTATAAATGCTGTATATATAAGTCCAATCCCTGAGAAATTTCGGGGATTTTTTCTTGTTTATTTGTGAAAATTGACGTATAGATATTGACTAAACTGCAAATATGTGGTACAATATATGTGTGTATTTATAAATAAGGCGGTGCGTTATGGGAAAAGGTAAATTGATTGTGCTGGACGGATTGGACGGCTGCGGAAAATCAACTCAGCTTGACCTTGCGGAAAGCTATCTGAAAGATTTGGACTTGAATTGTCGTGCAATAAGCTTTCCCAACTATGACACTCTCAGCGGACAGCTTGTCGAGTGCTATCTAAGGGGAATTATACCGTGCGAGGGCAGAAACGGCGGTTATTCCGCTTCAGTTCTTTATGCGGTTGACCGATATGTGAGCTATGTGACCGACTGGAAAGACTTTTACGAAGCAGGGGGAATTGTTCTCGCAGGACGTTATACCACCTCGAACGCAATTTATCAGCTTTCAAAAATTCCTCCGAGAGAATGTGGGGATTATCTGAGCTGGCTGTTCGATTTCGAGTACAATAAGCTTGGTATTCCCGAACCCGACGAGGTTATTTTTCTTGATATGCCGACCGAGGTTTCGCAAAAGCTGCTCAGCAGCCGCTATAACGGCGATGAAAGCAAAAAGGATATTCACGAGCGGGATATCGAGTTTCTGGAAAAATGCCGCGAATGTGCGATTTTCTGTGCAAAGGCTTATTCGTGGACAGTAATCGAATGTTCCGCAAACGGCGTTCCGCTTGCGATTGAGGACATTTATCTTAAAATATGCAATCAGCTGAGGAAAATTTTGGGCAATGAGTGAACTTTCTTTCCGTAAAATTGAATTATCGGATAAAATCCGCGCGTGCGGGCTTCTGGAAAAATCAAATTTCCGCGGGTGCGAGTATACGTTTGGAAATAATTTTGTCTGGCGCGATATTTATAATGTTGAAATTTGCTTTTTTGAGGATTTTTACTTTGTTAAACAGCTAAACGGCGAGAATACGCGTATTTTATACCCTTCGGGAAGCGGAAGCGTTAGGCGAGCCGTTGAGCTTATTGACGAATATTGCCGAGAAAACGGACTGAAGCCGAAAATTCTTGCAAATTCTGAAAAAGCAAAGGAAATAGAAGCCTGTTTTCCTGATTTTCACGCCGAGTCTATGCGTGATTTTTACGACTATGTTTACTCTGCGGAAGAACTTTCGGAGCTGAAAGGAAAGAAATTTCACGCAAAACGAAATCATCTCAACCGCTTCGCCGAGAATAATTACACCTTTGAGCCGATAAATGACGAAAATATATCAGACTGCGCGGAGCTGAATAAACGCTGGTGCGAGGAAAATATCGACGTTGACGACGACGGAAAGCTTGACGAGCAGGTTGTTGTACAGCAGAGCTTTGAGCATTATGACGAGCTTGGCTACATCGGCGGATTGATACGCGTAAACGGCATTTGCGAGGCTTTTTCGTTCGGCGAGCGCTCGGCGGAGGATTGTTTTGTGGTACATGTTGAAAAGGCTTCGCGGCGGTATCAGGGCGCTTATGCGGCAATCAATAAAGAACTTGTTGATTTTCTCGGCGGAAAGTACCGCTATATCAACCGCGAGGACGACGCAGGTTCTGAAAATCTCAGAAAAGCCAAGTTGTCCTATCAACCTGTATTTCTTGAAGAAAAATATTATCTTACACGGAGGTAAATTTTATGATTTATGTATTTCTTGCCGAGGGATTTGAAGAAACCGAGGCTATCGCTCCTATTGATATGCTTCGCCGCGCAAAATGCGACGTTGTGACGGTCGGACTTACAAACGACAGCGCAAAAAGCTCGCACGGAGTTCTTATGCTCTGCGATATGACGGATTTTCAGGTTGAGCTTGACGAGAGGCTTGAAATGATTGTGCTTCCCGGAGGAACGCACGGTACGGCAAATCTCGAAAAAAATCCTGTTGTTCAGGCTGCGATTGAATATTGCGTCAAGAAGCGTATTCCTATTGGAGCAATTTGCGCGGCGCCCTCAATTCTAGGCAAAAAGGGCGTTCTCAATGGCGTTAAGGCAACGGCTTATCCCGATTACAGAAAGTATCTCGAGGGTGCGGAAATATCCGAAAAGAACGTTGTAACGGACGATATTTTCACAACTGCGGCGGGCGCGGGCGTTTCGGTTGAATTTGGTCTGGAACTCGTCAAGGTGCTTAAGGGTAAGGATACGGCTGACGCTATCCGTGAAGCAATTCAATGCGAGAAATAAAAAATGCGCTCAGAAAAGAGCTGATTTCACGCCGAAAGGCGATGAATTCAAGCCAAAAGCTTGCGGCTGATATTGATATTTTTGAGCAGATTAAAGAACTTATTGATAATTCCGAGGCGGTTTTTACTTACGCTTCAACAGAAATCGAAGTTGATACGCGAAGAATTATTGATTACTGCCTTGAAAGAAATATTCCTGTTGCGCTTCCCGTGAGCGGCGACGAAGAAATCGAGTTTTTTTATATAGGCGGCACGGACAAACTGAAAAAGGGAAGATACGGCATCGACGAGCCGCCTCAAACGTTTCCCGCAGCGCCTTCAGAGCAAACTCTCTGCATTGTTCCCGCGCTTTGCGCCGACGGAAAAGGGCTGCGATTAGGCTACGGAAAAGGCTATTATGACAGATTTCTGAGCCGATTTCCGGGAAAATCCGTGATAATTTGCTATGATGAATTCAGACGCGAAGTTCCTGCTGAAACGCACGACAGAAAAGCCGATTACACTTTTTTTAACAGAAAGACGGTAAATAATGGACGAAAATAAATACAATGAAAACGATTTTAACGCGGACGAACACGCTGACGAAGAGCTTGAAAAAACTCAGGAAATAAAAAGCGTTTTTCCCGAAGCCGATGCCGCGCGTTCGATAACTCCGAGGGAAGAATTTACCGAGCTTAATTCTCCCGACGATATGTCGAAAACGCTGCTTATGGACTCAATGCCCGGAGAATCCGCGCCCGAAGAACAATATGACGGTATTCCCGAAGAAAATGAAGTTAAACGCCGCAAAAGGAAGCCTAAACATCGGATAAACCACGTTCGCACTATGGGACAGATTTTTCTCGGCGTTGTAATTTCGGTTGCTTCTATGGCGCTCGGCGTTGTTTTGTCTATTAACGTAATAAAGGCGCTTCGCGATATTACGGGTATGGCGAAGCCTATAAAAGAAGCGGAAGTTGAAATCAGCGCCGATATGAGCGTTGATGAAATTGTCGATTCTCTTCATAACGGCGGTATTATTGAAATGCCTTCGCTTATGAAAATTTATATCAATATGACCGACAAAAAGGACTCGGAGGATTACAGACCGTTCCTCGACGGAACTTACACCGTTTACTCAAATATGTCGTACAGCAGCATTATTGATACGCTTAAAACCAAGAAACAGTACACCGAAACCGTTACGGTTATGATTCCCGAGGGTATCACGGCGCTTGAAGTCGGTCAGATTCTTGAAGAAAATTACGTCTGCCGCGCGGTTGATTTCGAGAAATTCTATAAGAACAAGCTCAACAAATTCGACTTTGAGGAGCAGATTGAAGATAATCCGAACCGCCTGAATATGCTTGAGGGCTATCTTTTCCCCGACACCTACGAGTTCTACGTTATCGACGATTTGAAGAAAAATCCGAATTTCGATACCACGGATTACGCGAAAACCGTTGCGGAAACTATGTATGAGAACTTTGAGAGCAAGATTACAAAGAGTATGAAGGCTCGTATGAAAGAGCTTGGAATGACGCTTGACGAAGTGGTCAGACTTGCCGCTATCGTACAGTGGGAGGGCGACGCCGAAGATAACTGGGAGAAGATTTCTTCCGTTTTCCACAATCGTCTTAACGACCCGGAGAACTTCCCGAATTTGCAGTCGGATACGATTTACACTTATATCGAAAAGTGCATTACGCCGAAGATTACCGCCGCAAACAGAGAAAAAATGCAGGAAATCGAGGACGCTTACGACACATATAAGTGCGTTGGGCTTCCTGCAGGAGCCATCTGTAATCCCGGTCTTGATACGATTAACGCTGTTCTTTATCCCGCGGAAACGAATTACTATTACTTCCTCGTAAGCAAAGAAGGCAACTTCTATTACGCTCAGACTCATGAGCAGCATAATCAGAACATTATCGACGCGGGTCTTGAACCGCCTGAGGAATCGGGAGGAGAATCACAGTGATGATAAAACCCGAACTTCTCGCTCCCGCAGGCGATGAGGAAAGCCTGCTCTGCGCGCTGGATTACGGCGCAGACGCGGTTTATCTTGCGGGAAAAACGTTCGGAATGAGGGCTGCGGCAAAAAATTTCGATGATAACGGGCTTGTTTCAGCCGTGCAGACAGCGCACGAAAAAGGCGTAAAGGTCTACATCACCTGCAACATCGTCCCGAACAACGATGAAGCCGACGCTTTTCCGAGCTTTATTAAATCCGCGGAAAAAGCAGGCGTTGACGCCGTTATTGCTGCGGATATAGGCGTTATTTCGATGATTAAGGAATACGCGCCGAGCCTTGATATTCACGCTTCAACGCAGACGGGAGTTGTGAATTACAGAACTGCGCTTGAACTGTACAAAATGGGCGTAAAACGCGTTGTTCTTGCGAGAGAAGTCGACCTTGAGAACATAAAAATTATACGGGATAAAATTCCCGACGATATGGAAATCGAGGTCTTTGTTCACGGAGCAATGTGTGTTTCTTTTTCGGGTAGATGCCTTATTTCCGAGTATCTCACGGGCCGAAACGCAAACCGCGGTCAGTGCGCGCAGTCCTGCCGCTGGGAATACTATCTTATGGAGCAGAAGCGCCCGGGAGAGTTTTACAAGGTGTTCGAGGACGAACGCGGCTCGTTTATTCTGAACGCGCGCGATATGTGTATGATTGAGCATCTTGGCGACCTTTTGAACGCGGGCGTCACAAGCTTTAAAATCGAGGGACGAGCAAAGTCCGCTTATTACACGGCGCTCACGACAAACGCATACAGAGCCGCTCTCGACAGCGCTATGAAAGGCGAAAATCCGCCCGATTGGGCAATTGCCGAGGTTGATAAAATCAGCCACAGACCTTATTGCACGGGATTTTTCTACGATTCACCGAAAGCGGGAAGCGGAACGCAAAATCCGGAAGTCATTACAAACGGCGGTCAGTATTTCGCGGACAGCAATTATGTGAGAAAGTATGATTTTGTCGCCTCTGTGGATTGTTGCGAAAACGGCGTTATGCACCTTACTGTAAGAAACTTCTTCACGGTTAACGACGAGCTTGAGCTTGTTATACCGCATAAGCAGCCGATTAATTTTAAACCTACGGTAATAATTGAGGAAAACGGCGAAGAAACCGATACCGCGCGTCACGCTATGGGAAAAATCACAATCCCGACGGATATCGAAGTGCCGCCGCGTTCTCTTGTAAGAAAAAAGATTTGATTTAAGGAGTACATTATGCCGAAATTTAAGTTTCAGGACGTTTCGCTCAGCGTTGACGAACGTGTAAACGCGCTCCTTGAGGAGCTTACTCTTGATGAAAAACTGCTTCTTATTACTTCAGTACAGAAAGAAATTCCGCGTCTTGGCATAAAGGCGTTCAAAATCGGAACAGAAGCCGCAAGAGGCTTGCTTGTAAGACCCGACAGGCGCGATGAAGTGAAATATCCCGAAGCTCCGTCAACCGTCTTTCCGGAGCCAATCGGACTTTCGGCGACATTTGACGCGGGGCTTATGGAAGAAATCGGCGCAATTGCCGCAACCGAAGCGCGAATCTATAACAAAGAGGGCAAATCATCGCTTTGTTTATGGGCGCCGACCGTTGACCTTGAGCGCGACCCGCGCTGGGGAAGAACCGAGGAGGGTTACGGCGAGGACCCTGTTCTTACGGGAAAAATGGCTTCTGCGCTTACGAGAGGTATGATAGGAAACGATGTGAAATATCTCCGTGTTATACCTACCCTGAAGCACTTTTACGCAAACAATAACGAGGAGGACAGAACCAGCGACAATTCCTCCGTACCAACCGTTCTGAAACACAATTATTACCTCAAAACGTTTGAGCAGCCGCTTAAAAGAGGCGGCGCAAAGAGCGTTATGACGTCGTATAATATGGTTAACGGCGTCGAGGGAATTTGTAATCCTGAGGTAACAAACCTTTGCAAAAAGGAATGGGGAATGTTGTTTTCCGTTACCGACGCGTGGGATTTTGTCGAAAACGTTACACGCCACAAATCCGACATTACTCACACGGAAACAATCGCAAGAGTTATCAAAAACGGCGGCGCCGATATTATAACCGATGAGCAGGACGTTGTTGAGGCTGCGGCAAGAAGCGCTCTGAAGAAAAAGCTGATTACGGAAACGGATATCGACAATTCGCTGTATGGCGCGCTTAAAGCACGTTTTCTTCTTGGAGAATTTGACTCGGATTGCCCTTACAGCAAGGTTAACAGCGAACTTCTGCTGTGTGAAAATTTCCGTAAAACTGCCGCCAAAGCAGCGGAAGAATCAATAATTCTGCTCAGAAACCGTCACATGACGCTGCCGCTGCGTGAGCGTGAAAAGCTCGCTGTAATCGGACTGCACAGCGATATGAATTTCCGCGACTGGTACACGGGCTGTTCCGAGAAAAATCCGACAATTCTTGACGCAATTGTCGCGAAAATCGGCCGTGAAAACGTTATCTATGAGATGGGAAACGATGTAATCGCCCTCAGAAACGCCGAAACAGGATTTTATTTCTCGGTTTCCGAGGACGGAACTTTTTCCTGCGATTGCGCGACAATAAACGAAACGTGCCTTCTCGAACTGTTCGACTGGGGAAACGGCGATATTTCGCTTAAATCAAAGTATAACGGAAAATTCCTCTGCGACAGCGGAGCGCTTGCCGATAACGGCGTAATCAGGTGTACTTCGGACGAGCCTTACGGCTGGTTTGTCAAAGAGAAATTCTCGGTTGAAAAATGCGGAAGAGAATGCAGAATAAAGAACTGGCAGGGAAGATATCTTTATATCAACAAAAACGGACAGGTTGAGGTTACCGACGCAATTAAGCCGAAAAAGAACTCAATGTTCAGCGTTGAGCTGTTCTCGTCGGGACTTGACAGGATAAAGAAATCTGTTACCGAAGCGCATAATGTTTTGCTTGTTCTGGGAAATAACCCTCTTATCGGCGCAAGAGAAAACTATGACCGCAAAACGCTCAGTCTTTCGGAGCGTCAGCAGGCGCTTTCAGACCTTGTGCTTTCACTCAACGAAAACGCTATTCTGCTTATGGTTTCGGGATATCCGTATGCGGTTGACAAACACTTCCACACAATTGTTCACACAACTCACTCCGGTCCCGAAATGGGCGCCTCGGTTGCTAAAGTTCTGTTTGGCGAGATTTCGCCCGCAGGACGCTGCCCGCTTACTTGGTATTCGTCCGAAAATGAGCTTGGTTCGATAAAGGACTATAATATCATAAGAACCGAGAGCACTTATCGTTATTACCGCGGCGAGCCGATTTTTCCGTTCGGACACGGACTTAGCTACACTGCATTCCGATACTCCGCTTTAAAGCTTAACAAAAAGTCTTTTGAAGCCGATGAATGCTGCGAGGTTAGTTTTGAACTGAAAAATACGGGACTTTTCGACTCAGATGAAGTCGTTCAGCTTTATGTCAAATCTCCCGCATTTTCAAGCGCTGTTCCGATAAAGGAACTGAAAGCGTTCAGAAGAGTGTTTGTTCCCGCTGAAAAATCCGTTTCAATAACGCTTTCTTTTGATATTTCAAGCCTTGCATTCTGGGATTTGAACAATAATTGTCAGACCGTCTATACGGGAACCTATGAAATTCAGGTCGGCGCTTCATCGGAGGATATTCTCAGAACGGTTGACATCAAGGTTCACGGCGAGAATTATTCCGGTCTTGACGTAAAAAAGGCAATTCCTGCGGCAAATTCTTGGGAATATATCGGAATTGAGTTTTTGACGGATAAGGCGCTGAATGAATACGCGCTTCTTGAAAACGCGCAAAGCTCGATTACCTTTGAAAACTGCGCTTTGAACGATGAAAAGAATGTTGAAATAATCGTTTCAAACCCTTCAACCAAAACAAAAGTGTTTATTCTTGAAGCGGAAAGAAACGCGGTTCTTGCGGAAATCGACGTTCCCACAACGGGCAGCTTGTCTGAGTTTAAAGCATTTTCTGCTTCATTTTCACCGCTTATGGGCTTCCATAAGCTGAAAATCAAATCAAACGGCATTTTATCGCTGAAATCATTCAGATTGTTTTGAGGTATAATTATGAAAAACAATGAAATATTTCCGCATATCGACCACACGCTGCTGAAACCCACAGCGACAAGAAGCGAAATCGACGCGCTTTGTCAGGAAGCGATGATTTATAAAACGGCTTCGGTGTGTATCCCGCAATGCTATGTGGAATATGCCGCGCTGAATTTTCCCGAACTGAATATCTGCACGGTTATCGGCTTTCCGCTCGGTTATTCGACGACAGCCGCAAAGTGTGCGGAAGCGCAGGACGCGATTAAAAACGGCGCAAACGAGATTGATATGGTTGTCAATCTGACGGACGTGAAAAACGGGAATTTTGACGCTGTGACAAGCGAAATCAAGTCGCTTAAATATACCTGCGGAAAGAAAATTTTAAAGGTCATTATCGAAACTTGTTATCTTACCGATGAAGAAAAAATCAAGCTTTGCGAGTGCGTAACCGACGCGGGCGCCGATTTCATCAAGACTTCAACGGGTTTTGGCTCTGCAGGCGCGGATATTGAAGATATTCGCCTATTCAAAAAGCACATCGGCAAGAACGTTAAAATAAAGGCGGCAGGCGGTATCAGGACAAAAGAGCAGCTTGAACTTTTCCTGAACGAAGGCTGCGACAGGATAGGAACAAGCTCCGCTGTTAAGCTGCTTACGAGTGCAAAATAAGAAGGTGAATCGAATGGCAAAACGTGTTTTTCTGATTGTTCTTGACAGTTTTGGCGTTGGGGAATTGC
>DPBR01000028.1:339-756 GCA_003516865.1 Oscillospiraceae bacterium | reverse complement strand
CGACGCAGCGGATTTCGGAGATAATGGTGCAAATACGCTTCGTTCCTGCTTTAACACGGGAAAGCTGAATGTGCCGAATATGGCAAAAATTGGTTTGTTCAACATTGACGGAGTTGATTTCGGAGAGAAAGAAAGCGCTCCGAGCAGCGCTGTTATGCGGTTATCCGAGCTTTCCAAGGGCAAGGACACAACCACGGGTCATTGGGAAATTGCGGGTATTGTCAGTGAAAAGCCTTTTCCAACGTTTCCGGACGGATTTCCGAGCGAGGTTATCGCGGAGTTTGAGAAAAGAACCGGCAGAAAAACGCTCTGCAACAAGCCTTATTCGGGAACGAAAGTTATCGCGGATTATGGCGAAGAAAGCATAAAAACAGGCGCGCTGATTGTTTACACATCGGCGGACAGCGTGTTCCAGAT
>DPBR01000028.1:0-146 GCA_003516865.1 Oscillospiraceae bacterium | reverse complement strand
TGTTCCAGATTGCCGCGCACGAGAGCGTTGTGCCGGTCGAGAAGCTGTACGAATATTGTGAAATTGCACGAGAAATTCTTCAGGGAGATTTTGCGGTTGGAAGAGTTATCGCAAGACCTTTCGAGGGCGAATATCCGTTTACGAGA
>DPBR01000047.1:10960-11329 GCA_003516865.1 Oscillospiraceae bacterium | reverse complement strand
AACGGCTCCGGAAAAAGCACGCTTGTAAAGGCACTTTTGTCGCTGAAAAAGCCCGAAAAAGGCTCAATCACATTCGGCGATGGGCTGAAAAAGAATGAAATCGGCTATTTGCCGCAGCAGACCGCCGCGCAGAAGGATTTTCCGGCAAGCGTATATGAAGTGGTGATTTCGGGCTGCCTTAATTCGCGCGGAATACGCCCGTTCTATTCGTCAAGAGAACGCAAAATGGCGCTTGAAAATATGGAGCTTCTCGGTATAACCGACCTGAAAAACCGCAGTTACCGAGAGCTTTCGGGAGGGCAGCAGCAGCGCGTTCTGCTAAGCCGTGCGCTTTGCGCGACAAAGAAGCTTTTGCTGCTTGACGAGCCT
>DPBR01000047.1:8442-10731 GCA_003516865.1 Oscillospiraceae bacterium | reverse complement strand
GCTTTTGCTGCTTGACGAGCCTGTCGCGGGACTTGACCCGATTGTAACGGCGGAACTGTACGAGCTTATCGACAAAATCAACAGGAGCGGCGTTACCGTGATTATGGTAACTCACGACCTGACAACTGCGCTGAAATACTCCCGCCACATTTTGTGTATGACCGAAAAAGACCATTTTTTCGGAAGCAGGGAGGAGTTCTTGAAAAGCAGATTTGCAAGCTTTATGAGGGGCGGTGAAGCTGATGCTTGAGATGATTTCGGAGATTTTTTCCTCGTCTATTCTAATTCGCGCGGTTATTGTCGGAGTTTTGGTATCGCTCTGCGCGGCGCTTCTTGGCGTAAGCCTTGTGCTGAAGCGTTTTTCGATGATAGGCGACGGTCTTTCGCACGTTGGGTTCGGAGCGCTTGCGATTGCCGCAGTGATGAATCTTGCGCCTATGGCGGTTGCAATTCCTGTTGTGCTTTTGTCGGCTTTTTTGCTTTTGCGGTTGTCGTCAAACGGAAAAATCAAGGGCGACGCGGCAATTGCGATGATATCGACAGGCGCGCTTGGCGTCGGAGTTATGACGGTTTCGATGTCGAAAGGAATGAATATCGACCTCAACAGCTACCTTTTCGGAAGCATAATGTCTGTAAGCCGAGAAGATGTTGTGATAAGCGTAATTTTGGCTGTGCTTGTGCTGGTTATTTTTGTGTTCTTTTACACGAAAATTTTCGCGATAACCTTTGACGAGAGCTTCGCAAAAGCCACGGGAACCGCCGCGAATGTCTACAATATGCTTATTGCGCTGCTTACGGCAATGACTGTCGTTATCGGAATGAGACTGATGGGAAGTATGTTGATTTCAAGTCTTATTATTTTTCCTGCGCTCAGCTCAATGCGCGTGTTCAAGAGCTTTAAGTCGGTTACGATTTGTTCGGGAATAATCTCGATAGTTACGTTTCTTGCGGGAATGATTATTTCTTACGCCGCCGAAGCGCCCTGCGGAGCAAGCATAGTCTGCGTTAATGTTATTACGTTCTTGATATTCTTTATTGTAGGAAAAGTCAGAAAAACCGCATAAAAAAAGCTCCGAACTCAATCGGAGCTTTTTATCTGAATTTTTCGATTCTCAGAAAATACTTCCGAGAGCAAGCGCAGCGGGAATATTACCGTTCGCGTTAAGCGCGCCTGTCAAGATTGCGTCATTGAGCGTCAGCTTGCCGTTCAGGAAACGGATTATATTCTCATAGCTGATATATGCTTCAAAAGAAGCTGCGTTGTATTCATAAGGCGAAATTGCAAGAATACCGTCCTTGATTTCAATATAGAAGTGACGGTCAATTTCATCTGCCCAGCCCCAGACCTTTACGTCAACGGCAACGTTCATCTTGACGGCGGAAGCCTTCTGTTTATTTACAAGCTTTTCGAGCTTCTTGCACATCTCGTCAACGCCGACAACCTTGGGCTTTCTTCCGACCCTTGCAGCGGGCTTTTCTGCCTTAGCGCTCTTTGCAGGGGCTTTCTTAGCGACAGCAGCTTTCTTTGCAGCGGGCTTTGCTGCGGCGCCGGTCTGAACCTTTACGGGCTTTTCAGCAGCCTTTTCAACTTTTTCCGCCTTCTTTGCGGGAGCTTTCTTAGCAGTGTCTTTAATCATAACAACTGTTCCTTTCGTAATTTATTCCGTTGATAAGCGGAATTTAGCTTCTAAACTAATAATAACATATATTTATTATTTTTGCAACAGTTTTTTTGAAAAAAATTAACAATTTTGAATATTTAAATCAAAAAGGCGCTTCAAAAGCAAGAAGCGCCTTATATAATTTGTGCTGTAAACTATCTATAATCCGCAAAATCACATTGCAAAATTACTTTTCGGGCGCCATGAGGCGAACCATAACCGCTTTTTGTGCGTGCAGACGGTTTTCAGCTTCGTCAAAGATTTCATTTGCGTGCTGTTCAAACACCTTTGCGGTGATTTCCTCCTCACGATGAGCGGGCAGGCAGTGAAGAACGATAGCGTCGGACTTTGCGGCAGCCATAACTTCATCGTTAACCTGATAGCCCTTGAAATCAGCCTTGCGCTTTTCGATTTCTGCTTCCATTCCCATAGACGACCAAACGTCCGTGTAGATAACGTCCGCGTCCGCGGCAGCCTCGACGGGCTTGTTGACAAGCTTAAAGTTTGCGTAATCCTTTGTAAAGTCGAGAATCTGCTTGTCGGGATAATATCCCTCGGGGCAGGCGAGCGTTACGTTCATTCCGACCTTCAGGCAGCCTACGGCAAGAGAATTAGCCATATTGTTTCC
>DPBR01000047.1:7905-8270 GCA_003516865.1 Oscillospiraceae bacterium | reverse complement strand
AGAGAATTAGCCATATTGTTTCCGTCGCCGATAAAGCAGAAATTCAGACCATCAAACTTGTTTTTGTATTCACGGATTGTCTGCAAATCAGCAAGGACCTGACACGGGTGAGCGAAATCAGTAAGACCGTTGATTACGGGAATTGTGCCGTATTCGGCAAGATTTTCAACCTCAGCCTGCTCAAAGGTACGAATCATAATACCGTTGAGGTAACGCGAAAGAACGCGCGCGGTATCCTGAACAGGCTCTCCGCGGCCAATCTGGAGGTCTCTCGACGACAGAAAAAGCGCGTTTCCGCCAAGCTGATACATACCCGTTTCAAAGGAAACGCGGGTACGCGTCGAGGACTTCTGGAATATCATTCC
>DPBR01000047.1:5192-7708 GCA_003516865.1 Oscillospiraceae bacterium | reverse complement strand
GACTTCTGGAATATCATTCCGAGCGTCATTCCCTTGAGAATATTGTGCGGAATACCGTGCTTCTGCTCATATTTGAGCTGGTCTGCGAGGTTGAGGATATCAATGATTTCCTCTGTGCTAAGGTCAAGCAGCTTTAATAAATGCTTCATAGTGATTTCCCTTTCATGTGTTGTTTTTTTCAAGTGATAGATTGAAATAATTCAAATCGGTTCTGAGCTCCCAGCCAAGCGAGTTCCAGAAACCGTTTCCGAGTTCGTTTGAGGAAAAGCAGACAAGCGCGCATTTGTTTATTCCCTCGTTTTTCAGCGCTTGCAGAGCAAGTTCAACAAGTCGCTTTCCTGTGCCGTTTTTTCTGTATTCCGGAAGAACGCAGGTATGATAGATATATCCGCGCCTGCCGTCGTTGCCGCAGAGTATACAGCCGACAAGCTTATCTTCTTCAACCGCGCAAAATGAAGTTGAGGGATTTCTTTTGATGAACTTTTCGATACCCTCGCGGGAGTCGTCAAGACTGCGCAGCCCCACACCCTCAATGCTTTTCCACAGCGAAAAAAGCTCGTCATAATCTGCGGCGGTGATGTTTCTGTAATTCAAGTTAAACCTCCGTTGTACGAACGATAGAAAACGTGTAAACAGCGGGGAAGAGAAGAACGAGAATATCGCCGATTGTGAAATTATGCCCCAAGCTGAAAAGCAGGGATATCAGCGCAAGAAGCATTACGCAAACTCCCGAAATGAACGCGGGTTTTCTCGCTTTTTCCTTTTTTAAAAAAGTGAGCATAATTCCGAACCAACCCATTGAAGCAAATGCAAACGCCGTAATCAGCAAACCCAGAAGATTTCCGATAAAGCCCATTATTCCGCCGCTTCTGACAATCGAGAAAATCGAAAATCCGAAGAAATAGTTATGACCGAAAAGAACTCTGAAATTCAAAACAATCGTAACAGCGGCAATAAACAAACTTAAAACCGAAATAACTTGTGTTATACGCTTCATTTTTTATCCTTTCGTCAGCCCTCAAGCAGCTTTATCAGTATATCAAGACCCGCGTCAATTTCCTCGTAAGAGATAGTAAGCGGCGGCAGAAGTCTGACTTTCGTTTTTGCCGTGAGAACAAGCAGACCGTTTTCAAGGCAAGCCTTTGCGATATCGGCGGCTTTCTTTGTTTTCAGCTCAATTCCAATCATCAGCCCTATTCCCGAAAGCGACTGCACTTCACTGCAATTTGCGAGTTTTTCGCGGATATATTCGCCTTTTTTCGCCGCTTCTGCAAGAAATCCGTCAGAGTTCACTTTATTCAGAACCGCAAGTCCGCCCGCGCACGCAAGTGGATTTCCGCCAAAAGTCGAACCGTGAGTTCCGGGAGTGAGAACATTCGCGCATTTTTCACCCGAAAGGCAAACGCCTATGGGAACGCCGCCGGCAAGTCCTTTTGCAAGAGTTGTGAGGTCGGCTCTGTGACCGAAATGTTCGCCGCATAGGAATTTTCCCGTTCTGCCAACTCCCGTCTGAACCTCGTCCGCAATCGTCAATACGTCCTTTTCCTCGCAAATCTTGAATATCTCGTCTACAAAGCCTTTATCAAGCGCGCAAACGCCGCCTTCGCCCTGAATATACTCGAACATAACCGCGCAAACGCTGTCGTCAAGCTTCTCGCGCAAATCCTCAATACTATTCGCTTCAACATTTACAAAGCCCTCGACGAACGGGAAAAAATAGTTGTGGAAAACGTCCTGACCTGTCGCGGAGAGCGTGCAGAGCGTTCTTCCGTGAAAGGAATTTTTGAGCGTTATGATGTTGTGACGGCCTTTTCCGTACTTGTCGAAGCTGTATTTTCTTGCAATTTTAATCGCACATTCGTTCGCTTCCGCGCCGGAATTTCCGAAAAACATATCGGTATATCCGGTTGTTTCACAGAGCGCTTTCGCAAAATCAGCTTGAATTTTTGTATAATAGTAATTTGAGGTATGCTGAATTTTTCTCGCCTGAGCGCAGACCGCTTCAACCCACTCGTCGTTGCAGTATCCAAGCGAATTTACGCCTATTCCCGAACCGAAGTCGATATATTTCTTTCCGTTCTCGTCAACCGAAACCTCGTGTTCTCCGCTTTCCATAACAAGGTCATAGCGCCCGTATGAATGCATTATGTATTTGTTGAACTGTTCAATTGTACCCAAAAAAATCACCTTCTTATGCAATAATCATTGTTCCCGCACCGAGGTCTGTGAGAAGCTCGATAAGAATGGAGTGCGGTATTCTTCCGTCGATGATGTTCGCCTGCTTAACGCCGCGCCTTACCGCCTCAACGCAGCAGTCAATCTTCGGTATCATTCCTCCCGAAATAATGCCCTGCTTCTTGAGATAGGGAACTTCGCTTACTCCAACTGTTCTGATAAGCGTATTTTCATCGTCCTTGTCCTCAAGAAGACCCTTTATATCGGTGAGCAGGATAAGACTCGGCGCTTTCATTTCCGCGGCAATTCTCGCGGCGGCCGTATCGGCGTTTATGTTGTAA
>DPBR01000047.1:4813-5012 GCA_003516865.1 Oscillospiraceae bacterium | reverse complement strand
TATCGGCGTTTATGTTGTAAACCGTGCCGTCGGAGCCTCTGCCGATTGTTGAAATGACGGGAATATACCCGTTATCAAGCGCGGTGTTGATTATCTCAGGGTGAATGGCGGTGATTTCTCCGACATAGCCGAGTTCGGGATTAAGCATTTCAGCTTCAATCATATTTCCGTCAAGCCCGCAAAGACCGATTGCCTTTCC
>DPBR01000047.1:4325-4611 GCA_003516865.1 Oscillospiraceae bacterium | reverse complement strand
CGCAAAGACCGATTGCCTTTCCGTCGTGACTTTCAAGCATAGAAACGAGGTCTTTATTGACCTTGCCCGCGAGAACCATCTGGACAATATCAATCGTTTCCTCGTCCGTATAGCGCAGACCGTTTACAAACTTGCTTTCCTTGCCGGTTTTTTTGAGCATTGCGTTAATTTCGGGACCGCCTCCGTGAACGAGCACGACTTTAATTCCAACAATCGACAGCATAACGACGTCGCGCATAACCGCCTGTTTCAGTCGCTCGTTTGTCATGGCGTTGCCGCCGTATTT
>DPBR01000047.1:3424-4118 GCA_003516865.1 Oscillospiraceae bacterium | reverse complement strand
ATGGCGTTGCCGCCGTATTTCACGACAACGACTTTTCCGCTGTATTTCTGAAGATAGGGCAGAGCCTCTATCATTATATTTGCCCGAATATCGTAATCAATTTCCATATTATCACCTTGATTTCCCGTTAAGTTCTGTATTCCGCGTTTATTTTGACGTATTCAAACGTAAGGTCGCAGCCCCACGCAATCGCGCATCTGTCGCCACAGTTAAGGTTTACAAGAATTTTAATTTCTTCCTCGGAGAGAATTTCCTTTGCCTTTTCTTCCGAGAAATCAACTCCCGCGCCGTTTCTGCAAACGGGAATTACGCCCTTATCGCTCGCAAGGTCAACCGCGACGCGCTCGATATCGAAATCCGCGTCCGTGTAACCGATAGCGCAGAGAATTCTGCCCCAGTTTGCGTCAGCCGCGAAAAGCGCCGCCTTTACAAGGCTTGACGAGATAACCGATTTTGCAACTTTTTTCGCGGTTTCTTCGGTATCAGCCCCGCTTACAACACATTCAATCAGTTTTGTCGCGCCCTCGCCGTCACGAGCCGTTTCGCGCGCAAGATTCATCATAACCGCGTAAAGCGCGTTCTCGAAAATCTCGTAATTCTTGTCCTCGCAGATGATTTCCGCGTTGCCCGCAAGCCCCGACGACATCAGGAAAAGCGAGTCGTTTGTAGAAGTATCGCCGTCAACGCTTACCAT
>DPBR01000047.1:2795-3238 GCA_003516865.1 Oscillospiraceae bacterium | reverse complement strand
CCGTCAACGCTTACCATATTGTAGGTGATGCTGTTTACTCTTACAAGCGCTTTTTTGAGGAGTTCGCCGTTTATCGCGACATCTGTTGTGATAAAAGCAAGCATTGTCGCCATATTCGGGTTAATCATTCCGCTGCCCTTGGAAATTCCGCCTAGTCTGCACTTTTTGCCGTCAATCTCAAACTCGACCGCAAACTCTTTTTTAAGCGTATCGGTAGTCATAATGGCTTCACAGGCAAGCGTGCTGTTCTTTTCGGAAAGACCTTCAAGCAGGGCGGGAAAAGCGTTTTTTATGGGAGCGAGGTCGAGCCTCTGACCGATAACGCCCGTTGAGCCGACAAGAATATCTTCATTTGCAATATTCAGCCCCTCGGCTGCAAGAGCGCACATTCCCTCGGCAATCTCAATTCCGTTTGCATTGCAGGTGTTTGCATTTCCGCTGTT
>DPBR01000047.1:1244-2618 GCA_003516865.1 Oscillospiraceae bacterium | reverse complement strand
CAGGTGTTTGCATTTCCGCTGTTTACGACAACAGCCTGAGCGTATCCGTCTTTCAGATGCTCGCGCGAAACGATAATCGGAGCGCCCTTAACCTTATTTGTGGTGAAAAGCGCGGCAGCCTTGCAGCGTACATCGCAGGAAATCAGCGCAAGATCGCGCTTTGTGGTATTGCCCGCCTTAATTCCCGCAATAACTCCCGAAGCCTTGAAGCCTTTTGCAGCGCAGACTCCGCCGTCAATAAACTCATATCCGTCAAATTTAACCATAATTATACCCCTCTATATACATCATCGTAAATCTGTTCCACGATAACCGACCAGAAACTGTCGTCCTCGGAAAAAGCGTTTTTGTCAAGCTGCTTTATCTTATCTGTGAACTCACGCACATTTTCGCGGCGTTCCTCGTCGTTTTCGGAAGAAAAATCGCTTTCCGCGAACAATTTCAGCTCTCTCGCAAAAACAGCAAGCGCGTCCGCCGCGTATCTTTTAAGGCTGTTTTCGGTTTCCAAAAGATAAACATTTCCGTCGCTTCCGAAGCCTAGAAGATTATTTGAATCGGAGCGCTCAGCCGTTATAATATAAGGCTTTCCGAGAAAATTCAGCACGAAAAATCTGTCGTGCCGAAGAAATTTCATTCCGAGAATTTCTTCATCGGGAACCCACACGCCGATATCCTTGTAATACATCAAATTAACCCCGTTTTTTCGTCAATTCCCATCATTATATTAAGGCATTGAACGGCAGCGCCCGAAGCACCTTTGCCGAGATTATCGAGCCGCGAACAAAGAATAAGCCGCTCGTTGTTTCCGTTCACGAAAATCTGCATATTATTTGTGCCGCTGATGTTATTTGCGCCGATAAATCCGTCCTCAGGCTCGCCGTCGGGCATTACTCTAACAAAATAGGAGTCTTTGTAAAATTCGGCAAGCGCTTTTCTCACATCATCGGGAGTGTATTTTTTTGTGAGAAGCCGCGTGAAAATCGGCAGAGAAACCACCATTCCGCTAAAATAATCGCACACAAGCGGATTAAACGCAGGAGCATAAGAAAGACCGCAGATTTTCTGCATTTCGGGGAGATGTTTGTGCTGCTGAGTGAGCGCATACTGCCGCGGGCTGTCAAATTCCGCAGGACGGTTTTCGCCTTCATAAACAGCAATCGCTTTCTTGCCCGCGCCGCTGTATCCGGAAACTGCGTGACAGGTCACAGGGTAATCCGCGGGCATAATTCCGAGTTTAACGAGAGGGTAAACCATTGAGATAAATCCGCTCGCATAGCAGCCCGGAACGGCTGTTCTCGCGCTGTTGACAATCTTATTGCGGAAATCGGCTCCAAGCTCCGGAAAACCGTAAGCCCAGTCGGGATTTGTTCTGTG
>DPBR01000047.1:359-1046 GCA_003516865.1 Oscillospiraceae bacterium | reverse complement strand
CAGTCGGGATTTGTTCTGTGAGCGGTTGATGCGTCGATAATCCTCACCTTATCTCCCGCCATAGCGACTGCTTCTCTTGCCGCCGTGTCGGGCAGACAAAGAAAAGTGAAATCGGAAGAATTGATGAGTTTTTTGCGCTCATCGGCGTCTTTACGCTTGTACTCGTCGATTTTCAGAAGCTCAATGTCGCTTCTGTTCTTGAAACGTTCCAGAATTTTAAGACCCGTTGTGCCTTCCTGTCCGTCTATATATACCTTAACCATTGCAAAGCTCCTCTAATTTTTTCCTTACAGTTTCAACCTGCAGAATAACGCATTCGGGCGAAGGTCCGCCGTAGGATTTGCGTTCTTTTACGCAGGTATCGAGGCTTATCGCCTTATAAACGTCCTCGTCAAACAGCTCGCTCTGCTGCTTGTATTCATCAAGCGGAAGTTCTTCAAGAGTCGTGTTTTTACTGATACAAAGCGCAACAAGTCCGCCTGTAATTTTATATGCTGTTCTGAACGGCATCCCTTTCTTTACGAGATAATCCGCGCAGTCTGTTGCGTTTATAAAGCCTTTAGCAGCCGCCTTGCGCATATTTTCCCTGATAATCGTCATTGTCGCAAGCATCGGAATAAATGTTGAAAGGCAAAGTTTGATGTTATCAACAGCGTCGAAAATCGCTTCCTTGTCCTCCTGCATATC
>DPBR01000047.1:0-140 GCA_003516865.1 Oscillospiraceae bacterium | reverse complement strand
TCCTGCATATCCTTGTTATACGCGAGCGGAAGCCCTTTCATCATCGTCAGCAGCGTCATATTATCTCCGATAACGCGCGCTGTTTTTCCTCGGATAAGCTCGGTTATATCGGGATTTTTCTTCTGCGGCATAATGCTGGA
>DPBR01000052.1:492-3517 GCA_003516865.1 Oscillospiraceae bacterium | reverse complement strand
CGGAGGCACTGGAGCGAAGCGTCGCCCGCGGGAGCGACTGGAGCGCGGAGCGCGACGACTGTGAGCGAAACGACCGACTGAAGCGAAACGACCGACTAAAGCGCCGCGACAGCGTTCTGAGCGTTTTTGTGGAAGATGATAAAGACGTAGCCGTCGGGGGTTTTGCCGAACTGAGCGCCGGCGGCGGAATCCTGCTGAGCGGGGTAATACGCGCCTGATTCGACGGTTTTGTCGAAGTAAGCCTTGAGGGCATTTGAAACCTCGTCTTGTTTACCGTCGGCGGGCTTAACGAAGATAACCTTGTTAAGATTAACGCCCATAAGCTCGGTGTAGAGCGAATAATCCGCGAAATCTGCGGTATTGAAGCCGAAAAGCGCGTCGATTTCGGCAGGCTCGGAGATTTTCCTCATTTTGGGGAACTCGACCGCCGAAAGCGCCGCCTGCGCGTAAACCTCGGCTTTGCTCTCTGCGGGGGAACTGCTGTCCGAAGCGTTTGGCGAAGCGCTTTCGGACGATATTGAAGAAGATGATGACGAAGAAACGGAAGCGTTGTCGGACGAAATTGCGTTCGAGCAGCCCGCGAGGAGGATTACCGAAACTATAATTACGGAAAAGAGCTTTTTCATAGAAACCTCGGTTTATTCCTTCATCGCCTTGTTGACTTCAAGCGCGAGCGCACATTCAAGGCGTTTTTTCTGGAGCTCGCAGGAGATGGCGTGGGGAGTGCGGCAGTCGCCCTCGTAGATGAACGAGTTTGCGTTGCAGCCGCCCGAGCAGTAGAATTTCGCCCAGCAGCCGCTGCAGCCTTTTTTGCTGTAAATATGTGTTTTCGCGAAATACGTCTTGATATCCTGATTGATTTCGCCGTCCTTAACATTGCCCATTTTCCAGTTTTCTATACCGACAAACTGATGGCAGGGGTAAATATCGCCGTGCGGTTCAACGGCGACATAGTCGTTTCCGCAGCCGCAGCCGCGCAGTCTTTTAATCGCGCAGGGACCTTGGTCGAGGTCAACCATAAAATGGAAGAAGTTGAAATGCGGGTGCTTGTCGTCCGCCATATATTCGCAAAGCCTGTCGTATTCATTGAAAATACGCGGCAAATCTGCGTTTGTGATAGCGAAAGGCTCTTTTTCATCGGTAACGACAGGTTCTGCCGAAAGCTGAATAAAGCCAAGACTTCTGAGGTGAATGACGTCCTCCGCGAAATCGAGGTTATTTTTGGTAAAAGTGGCGCGGACGTAGTAGTCTTTTTTGTCGCGCTCGCGCTGCTCGACAATCTTTTGGAATTTCGGTACTATAATATCGTAAGAACCGCCGCCGTTGAGGGTTTTGCGGATATTGTCGTTGGTTTCGCGCCTGCCGTCAAGGCTGAGAACGCAGTTTGACATTTCCTCGTTTATGAACTTCATTTTCTCGTCGTCGAGGAGGATACCGTTTGTGGTGATTGTGAAGCGGAAGCGCTTTCCGTGCTGTTTTTCGATTGAACGCGCGTACTTAACCGTTTCAACAACGGTGTTCCACGCCATAAGCGGTTCGCCGCCGAAGAAGTCGGTTTCAAGATTTTCGCGGTTTGCGCTCTGTTTTATGAGGAAGTCAACGGCGGCTCTGCCGATTTCGGGCGGCATAATGCAGCGTTCTCCGCCGAAATCGCCGGTCTGCGCGAAGCAATAGCCGCAGCGTAGATTGCAGTCGTGCGCGACGTTAAGGCACATACTCTTGACGGGGCTTTTGACCATAGTATCGGAGTATTTCTCGTAGTCGTCGGGAGCGAAAAGCGCGCCGTTCTGCCAAAGCTCGTAAAGCTCGCGGTAGCTTTCGCGGACGGTTTTCTCGTCATAGTCGCGCAGCATCGAGATGAACACCTCGGGCATAGTTTCGTTCATAGGCGCGGAGATGAGGTCGAGCATTTCGAAAGCGCAGTCGTCCATAACGTGAACTGCGTTGCTTTCGCTGTCGAGGACGATGTTATATCCAAGCTGTTTGAATTTATGTATCATATTTTTCCGTTCCTTTTTATTTATTCGTAAGGCAAAATCGAAAGGCAAAAATCGAACCCGCCCTAAGAAAATGAGCGGGTTCTTGGTGGTTCAGCGTTCAGCTTCGCACTTCTGATTAGCGACGGTGCAGGAAGTCTTGCAAGCGGACTGGCAGGAGCTCTGGCACTTGCCGCAGCCGCCCTTTTCGGCAGAAGCCTTAAGGTTGGCTTTGTTAATAGTAACAACGTGCTTCAAAAAAAACACCTCTTTCTATGCCCGTTTAGTTTTACACAATACATTATAACATACCCTCAAAGATTTTTCAAGGGGGTTAGCATAATTTTTTTGAAATCAGCCTTAGACAGCGAAAAAAGCGGCAGAAACCGTGCGAGAACAAACAAAACGGCGCCCGAAAGCGCCGAATTTGCCGAATTTGCCGAATTTGATGAATTTGCCCGGAAAATCAGAGTTCCTCGTCAGAGTTATCGGCGGGAGCCTCCTCAAAGATATCGTCCTTTTCCTCCGGAATAACGGACTTTACGGGCTTAGCGGCGCCGTCTGCGGGCTTCGCTTCTTCGTCCTCCTCGTCCTCGTCGAAATCGAGGTCCCAGTCGTCGTCGAAACCGTCGTCCCAGCCGTCGAAGTAATCCTCTTCGTTCTCCTTTTCGAGCTTCTTTTTGGCGATATAAGCCGCCGCGGCAATGCCTCCCGCAGCTGCGAGAAGACCCGCCATAAATATTCCGAATGCTTTCATTGCATTATCCTCCTTTGATAAATTTAAACTGCCACTGTTATTATATACCTTTTGACAGAATTTTTCAAGTGCCGAGCAAATTTTTGTTGATATTCAACAAAATCAACTTGCTTTCTATGTGTAAATCGTTAACCCGCCCCCGTGAACAGCGGTTTTCATCGTTCAGCGAAACTTCCCGATAACCGCGCCTTTTTGTCCGCGAACAGGACGAACTCTGCGATATTCCCGCATTTCCGGTACGCGAACAGACGGGGCTTCTGCGAAGCCAAGGCGATTTTGGGGGCGTCGAACC
>DPBR01000052.1:0-251 GCA_003516865.1 Oscillospiraceae bacterium | reverse complement strand
GCTCCCGAAAATCCTCAGGCTGGTGATTTTCGGGAGCGTTCCCCTCCTAGTTGTACCGTATGCTTGCTTTGCGAAAAGGGCGGGTTTCGCCGAGTTTTACCGTTTGACTGCTCCGCGATAACTTACGCTTTTCACCAACTTGTACCGTTTGACTGCTGGACCGCAGTCAAAGAAGAATTTCTTCTCAACCTACAAAGGCGTTTTCGTTGGCTAAAGCCAACTCAAACGTTAGGGGAAAACTCTTGTTTTCC
>DPBR01000008.1:20076-20760 GCA_003516865.1 Oscillospiraceae bacterium | reverse complement strand
CGGAAATACGTCCCGCCTGTCCGACATTCAGCGGTTTGTGCTTATTCAGCTTTTCCTGCGCTTCAAGCCGCAATCCCTTGATTGTCTTATAGTCAATATCTGTCGGAAGCGCCTTTTCTTCCAGTTTCCGCGCCCTTTCAATCTGCTCTGACTGAATCTTGATATAACCCGCGTATTTAAGCTCGATTTCAAGCCTGTTAATCAGCGAAACCTTTAATTTAGGTCGCCCGCCGTCAAACTTCTCGAAATCCGTGTATGCAAGCTGCGGGCGCTTCAATAGCTCAAACAGCCGCACTCCTACTGTAATCGGCGTTGTTCCCTTTTCCGTGAGCATCGCGTTAAGCTCATCGGTCGGGTGAATTGTAACCGTCTTTATTCGCTCCAGTTCGCTCTGAAGCTGCCTGTTATCCTCAAGAAAACGCTTAAATCGCTCGTCAGAAACAAGCCCTATCTCGTGACCGAGCGGCAAAAGTCTTTCCGGTGCGTTATCCTGACGCAAAATCAGCCGAAACTCGCTTCTCGACGTCATCATTCTATACGGCTCGGAGCAGCCTTTTGTAACCAAATCGTCAATCAGCGTGCCGATATAGCTACCCGAACGCTCAAGAATTACGGGAGTTTTGCCCTGTATTTTTCTCGCGGCGTTAATTCCCGCGACAATTCCCTGTGCGGCAGCTTCCTCGT
>DPBR01000008.1:3969-19905 GCA_003516865.1 Oscillospiraceae bacterium | reverse complement strand
CCCTGTGCGGCAGCTTCCTCGTATCCCGACGTGCAGTTAAACTGCCCCGCGCCGTAAAGTCCGCTAATTTTCTTAAATTCAAGCGTCGGCAAAAGCTCCAGCGGGTCGCAGCAGTCGTACTCGATTGCATACGCGGGACGCATTATCTCAACGTTTTCAAGACCCTTTATCGTCCGCAGAAATTTAATCTGAACGTCCTCGGGAAGCGAGCTTGACATTCCCTGAAGATAACACTCATCGGTATCCAGCCCCATCGGCTCGACAAAAAGCTGATGGCGCTCTTTATCTCGAAAACGGACAATTTTATCCTCAATGCTCGGACAATATCTCGGTCCTATTCCCTCAATCCTGCCCGAATACAGCGGCGAACGGTCGAGATTTTCGAGAATAATACGGTGCGTTTCAGCATTCGTGTACGTCACCCAGCAGTCCGCCTGATTTTTCAGCTCGTTTTCATTATCAAACGCGAACGGCATTATTTCATCATCGCCGCTCTGCTTTTCCATTACCGAAAAATCAATCGAACGCCTGTGAACGCGCGCGGGAGTTCCCGTCTTAAACCTCCGCATCGACAATCCAAGCTCTTTCAGACACTCCGTAAGCTGCGTTGACGGGAGAACGTTGTCGGGTCCGGAAGCGTAATTTTGCTCGCCGATGTGGATTTTTCCGTTAAGGTAAGTTCCCGTGGTGATAATCGCCGCCTTACACGGATAAATCGCACCGAGTTTCGTCCGAACAGCGCGGATTTTTCCGTCCTCAACGTCAACCGCAGTCACTTCACCCTGTTTTATGTACAAATTTTCCGTGTTTTCAAGCGTCTGCTTCATATAAGTGTGATATTTTACGCGGTCGCTCTGCACGCGCAGACTGTGAACGGCGGGACCTTTTCCCCTGTTAAGAATACGCGACTGAATAAATGTCGCGTCAGCCGCTCTGCCCATTTCACCGCCGAGCGAGTCAATTTCGCAGACAATCTGACCCTTCGCCGAGCCGCCTATGCAAGGATTGCAAGGCATATTCGCTATGCAATCGAGCGAAAGCGTGAAAATTGCCGTTTTAAGTCCGAGCCGCGCTGAAGCAAGCGCCGCCTCGCAGCCCGCGTGTCCCGCGCCGATAACGCAGACATCGTATTCTTCAAGTGTATAATTCATTTTATCTCCATAACGTTCCACGTGGAACATTTCTATAACTAAAAAACGAATTTCCCGAACAATCGTCCGGGAAAATATCGTCATTACTCCTCAGAACCGCCCTCGTCCGTTTCATCGTCCTCAACAGGCTCGTCAGGCTCGATAACCTCAGCCGCGTCCTCGGCAAGCGAAGCCGCTACCTCCTCGTCGGAAGCCTTTTCAACCTCCTCGGTAACCTCCTCGTCGTCGTGCGGAGTACGACTGAACGTCGCAACTCTGTCCGTTGCGCCAAGCCGCATTACGCGAACACCCGAAGCCGTTCTTCCCATAATTCTGAGGTCGTTTGCGCGTATTCTGATGAGAACGCCCTCCGCGCTTATCAGAATTACATCGTCGTCGGGACCGAGCGTACGGATACCGATAACGCTGCCCTTTTCCTCGCTTACGGGATAGTTTTTAAGTCCCATTCCGCCCCTTCTTTGCAGACGATAGCTTGCCGCAGCACATCTTCTTCCCATACCCTTTTCGGTTACAGTGAGAATAGTCGCGTTTTCATCAAAAATCTTCGTTGCGCCGATAATATAATCGTCATCGCGCAGCTTTATTGCACGAACGCCGCGCGCAATTCTTCCCATAACACGGATATCGTTCTCGTCAAAACGTATAGCAAAGCCGTTTCTTGTCGCCGCCATAACTGTGCAGTCGCCCTCCGTGAGGAAGCCGCCCGCAATTTCGTCGCCGTCGTTAAGCGAAATCGCCCTCAAGCCGCCTTTTCTCACGTTTCTGAACTCGGAAAGGCGCGTGCGCTTTACAAGACCGTTCTTTGTAAGGCAAATAAAGTATTTATTCTCCGCAAAATCGACTGTCGTCATCATCGCGGCAACCTTTTCATCTTCTGAAAGCTGAAGCAGATTTACGATATTCATACCTCGAGACTGCTTACTTCCTTCGGGAATCTGATAGCATTTCAAGCGGAACATATTGCCCTTGTTTGTGATAAAGAGAATATTTTCGTGGCTGGACGCTATAAACATACTGTCAACAAAATCCTCGTCGCGCTGTTTCATTCCCGAAACTCCGCGTCCGCCGCGCTTCTGGATATTGTAAACCTCTGCGGGCTGGCGCTTGATATAACCCATATTCGTGAAAGTAACAACGCAGTCCTCTTCGGGAATAAGGTCCTCAATATCAACCTCGCCGCTTACAGGCTCGATTGACGTTCTTCTCTCATCGCCGTACTTTTTTTTAACAGCGGAAAGCTCCTCGCCGATAAGATGCAGCATTTTTCCGTTATCCGAAAGAAGCTCCTCCATATTCTTAATCAGCTCGCGCTTTTCAAGAAGTTCGTCCTCAATCTTGCTCTTTTCCATTCCCGTAAGCGCGCCGAGCCGCATCTGAACGATAGCTTCAGCCTGTTCCTCGCTCAGCGAATATGTGTGAGAAGTGAAAAATCCCGTCTGTGAAACGTCAATATTCTTGAAACGCTCAATAAGGCGCTCCTTGCCCTCCGGAATTGTTTTTGAACTCCTCAGAATTGCAATAACCTCGTCAATAAAGTCAATGGCTATAAGGAAGCCTTCGAGAATATGCTCGCGTTCCTTTGCCTTGTCGAGGTCAAACTTCGTTCTTCTCGTAACAACGTCAACCTGATGATTGAGATAGTGCGTGAGCATTTCTCTGAGCGTAAGCGTTTTCGGTTCGCCGTTTACAAGCGCCAGCATAATCACGCCGACGGTATCCTGAAGCTGAGTGTAAGTATACAGCTTGTTAAGGACAACGTTCGCGTTTGCGTCGCGCTTCAGCTCTATTACAATTCTCATTCCGTCGCGGTCGGACTCGTCGCGGAAAACCGAAATTCCGTCAATACGCTTGTCGCGCACAAGGTCGCCGATATTCGCAAGCAGTCTTGCTTTGTTAACCATATAGGGAATTTCGTTTATGATAATCCGCGTATGGTTGTTTTCTTCGACAATGTTTGCCCTGCCGCGGAGAATAATCTTGCCGCGTCCCGTATAATAAGCCGAGCGAATACCGCTGTAACCCATTATAATGCCGCCTGTCGGAAAATCCGGTCCTTTTATGCAGGACATCAAATCCTCGATTGTCGCTTCGGGGTTATCGATAAGCATAAGAATAGCGTCAATAACCTCGCCCAAGTTGTGCGGAGGAATATTTGTCGCCATTCCGACAGCGATTCCGTTCGAGCCGTTTACAAGCAAATTCGGAAATCTTGACGGCAAAACGACAGGTTCAACAAGCTTATCGTCATAGTTCGTCTGAAAATCAACAACTTTTTTGTTGATATCCGAAGTCATTTCGTTCGCGATTTTCGACAAACGCGCCTCTGTATAACGGTAAGCCGCAGGCGGGTCGCCATCAATCGAACCGAAGTTTCCGTGACCGTCGATAAGCGGATAGCGCATCGAAAACGTCTGTGCAAGACGCACAAGCGCGTCGTAAACGGAAGCGTCGCCGTGCGGGTGATACTTACCGAGAACTTCTCCGACGGTATACGCGCACTTTCTGAACGGCTTATCCGAGGTATTTCCCGCGTCGTTCATCGTGTAGATAATTCTGCGGTGAACGGGCTTAAAACCGTCGCGTACATCGGGCAGCGCTCTTGATGTAATAACCGCCATTGAGTACTCGATGAAAGACTTTTTCATCGTTTCCTCAAGGTCGATATTGTGGAGCTTTTCCAAACTGAAATCTACGTCCATTATTCCTCCTGATAGAGCAAACCAAGGCAATCAATAGTTTATTTCCGCAAGCTTTTTTGTAAGAAAATCGCGAACTGCGTTCTGCTGTTCATCGGAAAGGCATCGCTTCGGAAAGCAATAAATCTGCCTTCTCGCAAGAACAAGCAGCAAAGAGCGCTCGCTTTCGATAAAATCAAGCATATCCTCCCCGAACTTGAACACGGATTTTATCTGTTCATCGGGTTTTTCTGCAGTTTCCGTATTTTCGGGAATATCGGGATTTTCAGCGTCTTTTTCAGCGGAAACAGTCTTTTCCTTATCGGAATTATCCTCGTTTTGCCTGATAATCGTTTCAATCTCGATTTTATTATCGTAAATCGTGCAGTGATAATCCTCCGGTTTCATCTTGCTGAGCGTATCGAGAACCCTGCTTCTCATACGCTTTTTATCCGTAAGCGTATAAACAATCCCAAAAATACAGAAAGCAAGCGAAATATAAAGCACAATCTGTGTAGGATTGAACACAATCGCAGTTATCGCGGCAGCCGCAAGCAGTGAATACGCGATAACAGAGAGCTTTCCTCTCTTTGAAGAAAACCTCTTCTGAAAGGTTTTCATAGCGTCGTCCGTTTCTTCAAGCGTATTATCGTAGGAAAAATCAGCGATTATTTTCTGATTTTTCTTCTTTTTTTCCTTATTTGCAAGCTCTTCGGCTTTTAAATCCGGAAGCAAACCGTTAGAAATAGAAATCACCTCTTTAATTAAACGTCAAGATTTTCGGCAAGCTTTGCATTTGTTTCGATAAACTGTCTGCGCGGCTCGACCTTATCTCCCATAAGAATTGTCATTATTTCGTCAGCCTTTGCCGCGTCTTCAACGGAAACGCGAAGCATTGTGCGGGTTTCGGGATTCATCGTGGTTTCCCAGAGCTGCGACGGGTCCATCTCGCCAAGACCTTTATATCTCTGAACATCGGTTTTTCCGCCGTCGGCACCGAGCTGAGCTATATAGGCGTCGCGTTCTTCGTCCGAGAAAGCGTAGCGAACCTGTTTACCGCGCGATACCTTGAAAAGAGGCGGCTGCGCGATATAAACGTGACCTTCTTCAAGCAGCGGCCGCATAAATCTAAAGAAAAACGTCAGCATAAGCGTTCTGATGTGCAGACCGTCAACGTCGGCATCTGCCATTATGATAACTCTGCCGTAACGCAGCTTATTTATATCAAAATCCTCGGCAATGCCCGTTCCAAGCGCCTTTACGACAGGTGAAAGCTTGTCGTTTCCATAAACTTTGTCGGCGCGCGCTTTTTCAACGTTAAGCATCTTACCCCAAAGTGAAAGAATAGCCTGAAAACGCCTGTCCCTGCCCTCTTTCGCAGAACCGCCCGCAGAATCTCCCTCGACGATATAAATTTCGGTATGCGAGGGGTCTGAATCGGAGCAGTCGGCAAGCTTTCCGGGAAGCCCGTTCGAGTCCATTGCGGACTTTCTCTTAGCTTCCATAGCCTTTTTCGCCGCGTCGCGGGCAGCCTGAGAGTTTGCCGCCTTATTCATAATAATCTGCGCGGTTTCGGGGTGTTCTTCAAAATAATAAGTAAGCTGCTCTGTCGCAACCTTGTAGACAGCAGGCTGAACTTCGGGATTTCCGAGCTTGCCCTTTGTCTGACCCTCAAATTCACACTCAGGCAGCTTTACGGAAATAATCGCGTTTATCGCCTCTCTGATAGCTTCGCCGCTATAACCAGCGAAAGGCTTTTCTTCCTCGCCTTTTTTGCCGGCTTTTTTCTTGACCTTATTCTTATCATTATTTTCCTTATAAGCCTTTGCGTAGTCGTTTACAACCTTATTCAGCGCGCGCTTGAAGCCAAGTTCGTGCATTCCGCCCTCACCTGTGTGAATATTATTTGCAAAAGAGCGGAAAATCTCGCTGTTGAAATCGTCCGTGTACTGAAATGCAATTTCAACCATTATATCGTCGACATTGCCCTTGAGATAGATAATATCTGGGTGAAGTACGTTTGCGCCGCGCTTTTTGTTGAGCCACTCGATATACGAGCAAATACCGCCGTCATAGCAGTACGTTTCGTTAACGGGATTATTCTCGTCGCGCAGGTCGTGAAGCGAGATTTTAAGTCCCGCGTTAAGGAAAGCCTGTTCTCTAAGACGCTCCTGAAGCGTTTCAAAATTGAAAATCGTTGTATGGAAAATCTGTCCGTCCGGCTTAAAAGTAACCTGCGTTCCCGTATGGTCGGTTTTTCCGATAATTTTAATCGGCTCGGTGTAAGTTCCCCTGTCAAAGCGCTGGAAATGAACGTTCTCACCGTCGTGAATTTCAACTTCAAGCCACTCCGAAAGCGCGTTTACAACAGAAGCGCCTACTCCGTGCAGACCGCCCGAAACCTTATAAACGCCGTTGTTGAACTTACCGCCCGCGTGAAGTACCGTAAAAACGAGCGTTGCCGCGGAAATGCCCTCGGCGTGGTTTATACCCGTAGGAACGCCGCGTCCATCGTCGATAACCCGAATTACGTTATCGGGAAGAATTGAAACGTCGATATGTTTACAAAATCCCGCAAGCGCCTCGTCAATCGCGTTATCGACAATCTCATAGACGAGGTGGTGAAGTCCGCCCTCGCCCGTTGAACCGATATACATACCGGGGCGCTTTCTTACAGGGTCAAGACCTTTCAGAACCTGAATATCATCGCCGCCGTAGCTTTTGTCAACAACGTTTTCGTTTTCAGCCATAGATAAATACTCCTTTAAGAATTACGCGCTTTATTTTACACTATATTATATATAGTATACCACAAAATCGCATAAATTTCAAGCATTTTACGATTTTTCGGATAATTTTTTCCTTAGGGCTACACATTCATTTTTCGCGCGCGCGCAGGGCTATTGTCCTATTGGATACATTGGAAATGTAGGTTTTATTCTCGGTTACGATAAAACTTTTCGGCATTTCTTCCGAAACATTTACAATCCGCCCGTTTTTCTGCGAAAAATTAAGAAACTCCGCGGTTGTTCGGCTCACGGAGCATTCCTCAATATCAAAAATTCCGATTACATCTTTGGATTTAACGGTGATATCACCGCCGAGATACAAAAACATTTTTCAACCTCACCTCAAAAATCTGTTGAAAACTCACTTTATTTCCGTAAAACAACCGTTTTCGACATTCCAAGACCTCCCGCCGTTCATCGACGACAGGTCGTTTATATTACAGCAAGTAATAAAAACCTGACTTTTTTCAATATGATGAATAATATAATCTCTGCGGATAAAATCGAGTTCGCTCAGAATATCGTCCAGAATAATCACAGGATTGGTTTTATTCTTTCGGCGTATAATTTCCGCTTCGGACAATTTAAGCGCAAGAGCGGCGCTTCTGAGCTGCCCCTGAGAGGCAAAATCCCTCGCAGCCAATCCGTTAACATAAAAATTCACATCATCGCGGTGTATACCCGCCAAAGTGTAGCGCAGCTTCATCTCAGCTTCAAGATTTTTTTCAAGCTCGTTTATATAAATTTTATACAATTTGTCTTTTTCATCAAAATTTATACTATCCGTCTTAAAAACAGAGCTTTGATATTCCATATCAAGCGTTTCTGCGCCGTTTGTAAGCTCGGAATAAATCTCACCTGCGCATTTTTTCAGAAAATTAAAGTATTTCAGCCGCCCATATGTGACATTAATTCCCTCGGCGGCTAGAATTTCATTCCAAGCGGCAACATTTGCCGACAATTCTTTCAGGCTGCCATTATAGCCGCTGAGTATATTATTGCGCTGTTTTAACGCTTTGTTATATCTCGACAGCTTTTTCAGATGCGTTTTTGTCTGCATAAGCGCAACATCGTCAAGATAATTTCTCCTAAGTTCCGGAGCGCCTTTGATTAAACTCAAATGTTCCGGTATAAAAACCACATATTTTAACACTCCGTATAATTCCGCGGCGTCTTTCATCTTGATATTATTGTAAGTAATCTCAATATTATTTTTACAAATAGTATAATTAATTATATTTTCACGCTCAGTAATATCATCACGAAATTTCAGCCTCACCATAACCTCCGCTTCGGGATTATCGGCGGGAATATACTGTGAAAAACGAACGCGTCGGAAACTCCCCCCAAGGCAAACCGAAATTGCTTCGCAAAGATTAGTCTTTCCCTGAGCGTTTTTTCCGACGAAAATATTTAAATTTTTATCAAAGTCAATCTCCGCTTCTCTAATATTGCGGAAATTCTTCAAATAGACAGAGGTTATATACATTACTCCGATTTTTCCTCGGCAGAAGCCTCCTGCTCATCATAAACGACCTTATATTTCTTATTTTTATATTCAATAACGTCGCCGGGCTTAATCTTTTTGCCGCGTTTTGTGCAGCAGACGCCGTTTACGTTAAACTCGCCGAGGTCTATCAGAATTTTGGCTTTTGCGCCTGTTTCCGTAAATCCGACAAATTTTACAAGCTGGTCAAGCTTAATAAAAGGGGTAATGATTTTCAGTTCTTCCATTTTCATAACCTTTCTTTTTTACTTATAGTAGAATTTTGCTATTTTTATACAATTATATATTTATTTTAATCTCATGGGCAAAAGGAAGAACGTAAACTCATTCCCTTCCATGGGAACAATCAGAACGGGAGAAACCGCCGAACCTGTCAGAATAATTTTAACCTTATCTGTATCGCAAGCCTTAAATGCGTCAAGCAAATATTTCGCGTTAAATCCGATTGTAATAGGCTCGCCATTATACTTTACGTTAATTTTATCAGAAACTTTACCAAGAGTAGTCGCACAGCTCATTGTAATTGAGTCATTTCCGAACTCGCAGCGAACGGGTGATTTATTTTTCTCGTTAATTACAAGCATCGCTCTGTCAAGCATATCGATAATCTCACGGCAATTAACCTCTGCGAAAACGCTTCCCTCGCAGGTAAGATGCTTTCTGTACTCAAGAAAATCGCCGTTTATAAGGCGTGAAATCATCGTATACTTGCCGACTTCAAATGAAATCTGATTTTTATCTATACAAATAGTAACATTTTTATCGTTTTCATCAGAAAGTATATGAGTAAGCTCCTCAAGAGTTCTGTTCGGAACGATAAAATCAATATTCTCGTAAGGAACGCTTTCCTGACGAAGCGCAATTCTTATTCCGTCAACCGCAACAACGCTCAGAACATTATCCACAATTTCAAACTTGCAGCCGGTAAGCGCAGGTTTCGTATCGGTTGTCGCGCAGGCATACTTTGTCTGATTAATCATACTTTTAAGCAGTGCCTGCGGCATAGTAAAGCCATGCTGAGAGCCTGTCTGAGGAACGGGCGGATATTCGTCCGCTCTCATACACATAATAGAAAATTCGGTAAGCCCGTTTTTAATGGTTGCGGTCTTATTTTCTCCGATATCAAATTCCAATATACCCGACGGCATTTTTCTTACGATTTCGCACAAAATACGCGCATTTATAACCGTGCTTCCGTTTTCTCCGTTCTCAACGGGAATTTCGGTTCTTATTCCTATTTCAAGATTATAGCCCGTTACGGTAAGCTTATTATCGGTGAGTTCCAGAAGCAAGCCCTCAAGCGCCGCAATCGTTGATTTTGAAGAAGCGGCTTTTGAAGTTGTAAGAAAAGCTTCGAGAACAGATTCTTTTGAAGCTGAAAATTTCATAAAAATCTCCTTAAATCAAATCAATCAAATGAAATCATATCATATGATGATAATATTTATATATTAATAATAATAATAATAAGGGCGGTGCAAACTGTGGAATATCAAAAAAATGCGATTACAAAGCCATTTTCTCAATAAAAAAATTTAACCCGCCGATGTTCAAAAAAACGCAAAAAGTTTAAAACAGCCTGCGCTTTCAACCGCCTGTTAATTAACGTTGAAGAAATGTTGACAAATATGCGGAAAACTCACTGATTTGTCTTTACGTTCTTGATGATATCCTCAACAATGGAACGAAAGCCGCTGTCGCGCTCCATTTCCTCTTTAACTGACTTAATCGCATAAACCATAGTAGAATGGTCGCGTCCGCTGAATTCCTGACCGATTGACTCGTAAGACAGCTCGGTAACATTCTGAATAACGTAGATTGCGACTTTTCTCGCCTGAGAAATGCTTGCAGTTCTTCTCTGAGAACGCATTTCATCGGGTTCAATATTATAAATCTTGGCTACCTCGGTTATTATCTTGTCAACAGTAACGGGAATAGGCTGATGGTCCGTCACGATATCCTTGATAACATTCTGAGCAACCGCAATCGTCGGCTTAACCTGCGATACGACAAACAGCGCGTTAAGCTTTGTAACAACGCCCTCAATCTGTCTGATGTTTGATTTGAGCTTTGTCGCGATATAATCGATAACGTCATCCGAAATATTGAAATGAAGCAGCTCCGCTTTTCTCTGGATAATAGCGAGCCTCGTTTCATATTCGGGCGGCTTTACGTCGGCTATAAGTCCGGAACTAAACCGCGTTCTGAGCCTGTCCGAAATGGACTTGATTTCTTTTGCGGGACGGTCGGACGTAAGTACAATCACCTTATTCTGATTATAAAGTTCATTGAAGATATGGAAGAATTTTTCCTCCGTCTGGTCTTTGCCCGCGATAAACTGAATATCGTCAATCAAAAGAGCGTCCGCGCTTCTGTATTTCTCGTCAAAGCTCTCGACTGTATTTGAAGAAATCGAATGAAGAAACTCGTTTGTAAACGTTTCTGCGGGAATATAGATTATATTGATTCCCGGAAAATTATTCTGCATCTCAAACTGAATAGCCGAGAGCAGATGCGTTTTTCCAAGACCGGAATCGCCGTAAATAAAAAGCGGATTATATTTTTCGTGCTGCTTTTTGGAAACAGCCTTTGCCGCCGCGAAAGCAAGGTTATTTGAAGGACCGACGATGAAGTTATCGAAAGTATATGTAACCTTTTTATCGAAATTGACCACGGTATCGTTTACAGGCTCAGCGTGAATAAGCTCGGAGATAACCTGCTTCTGGGAGTTGATTTTATCGTCAACGACAATTTCAACTCTCATAGGCACGCCGAGTATATTTTTGAGCTGTTCTTCGATATGCGGGAGATACAGAGATTTCAGAGTATCCTTTTTAAATTCGTGGTCTGTTGCGAGAACGAAAGAATTTCCGTCCATTCTCAGCGGAACGAGGGAGTCAAGCCAAAGTTCTCTTGCTGCGTCGGAAATATCGTATTCCTTTACGCAATTATCGACAACACATCTGTAAATATCGGATAGAGAAGAAAGATTGTTCATTATCGGTTCACCATTCCAAAATAATATATATACAAAACAAGTGATTTTGTTATAATCACATCTATATTAATTGTACCATAAATCCCGAAATTTTTCAAGCAAAAATAACAACATAAAAATGTCAATATTCTGTGAATTTTCAACAAAGATAATATACTTCTTGAATTTTTTTATTAATTTTTTACAATTCAGAACCTGACATTCAAATTATTTTAAACTTATCCTGTTGAAAACAGAAAAAATAAATATACAATCAGAAAAGTAAATTAAAATGTTGAAAACTCTGTTGAATAGGTTAAAAAATCACTTAGCTTAGCCAAATTTTCGGAAGAAAAAAGTAGAAAACTTTAAAAATTTATTTTTTTGAAATAAAAAAATCTGTTTTTAAGCAAAATAATACGTTTGGTATAAAAAATATGCTCACGAAACAATGCGGAATTTTCAATTTTTTGAATATTATTCCAAGCCGCGGTTGAAAACTTTTTAGTTTTGACATATTTTTTATACTTTTCTGGCTTACTTTTAACAATTAAAGTGTTTAAACCGCTGTTTTTTGTTGAAAACTCGGTTGATAATGTTAAAATAGCGTATTATAATGAGGTTTATTTTTATGTTTGAAAAAATTAAAGTGACGTTGAAAGTAGGTTGAAGTTTAATGGAAAATTTTTTTATCAACAAAAGACGGTTGATTGTTGAAATAAAAAAATCATAAAAATGATAATTTTCAAAAAGAAAAGCGGAGCAAAAACTCCGCTTCAGTATGTCGAAAAGTATATTCTGCCCGCGAAGCGGGCATTTTAAATCCGTTTTTTGCCACGGGTCTTCCGGGGCGAAAAACACTTCTATCCGCACAACTGTGCGAATTGTCGGCATTGCCGACAATGAGTGCGGGCAGTGCGGATGCTTCGGCGGAAAAGTCCCAACGGGACTTTTTCAACGGTCTCAAGCGGAGCAAAAACTCCGCTTCTATACTATTATAATATATATTATGTATCAATAAAGGTCGCTGAGAATAATTTCGGAAATTTTGTACAAAGGAGCCTGAACCTCAACGGCGCCGATATTATAAGCCTCCATCGGCATTCCGTAAACAACGCAGGTTTCCTTATCCTGACCGACTGTAAAAGCGCCCGCCTGACGCATTTTCAAAAGCCCGTCTGCGCCGTCGCGGCCCATTCCTGTGAGAATTGCGCCGATAGCGTGCGGTCCGGCAACCTCCGCCACAGACGTAAACATAACGTCAACGGAAGGGCAATGTCCCGAAACCTTTTCGCCGGGCTTTGAGCTGACATAATAGCCGTGACTGTCCTTGCAGAGCCGCAGATGATGCTCTCCCGCTCCGATTATAACAAGACCTCTTCTCAGCCTGTCGCCGTCCTCGGCTTCCTTAACCTCCATTTTGCAGGAGTGATTGAGCCTTTCGGAATAAAGCTTCGTAAATCCCGCAGGCATATGCTGGACAACGATAACGGGTGGTGTGTCCTCCGGAAAAAATCTGATAACCTGCTCAAGCGCTTCCGTTCCGCCTGTTGACGCGCCGAGAGCGATAATTGCTTCATTTTTGCTCAATTTTGAGTGCTTAACCGCGATATTTACGGCGGGAGGCTCTTTCGTATGCGTTTTCGGCATAGACGATTGAAGCATATTTTTTGTTTGACTGACCTGCTCTTTCGCCTTTTGAGCAAAATTAACGGTATCGTTTGCGTTTATTTTCGCTTGAGAAGTATTTTTTTCCGCAGAATTTGACTTTGTAACAAAAGACGGCTCGCTTGAAATAATAGCGCTCGGATTTGCGTGCTTATAGGCTCTGCGTATCGCCCTGCACAAATCCGCGGCAAAAACAGCCATTTCGCTGCTGGTGCGCGTTGAGGGTTTTGCGATAAATTCAACCGCGCCCGCTTCAATACAGGCGGCTTTTCTGTCCTCCGAACCGGAAACCGCGATTGTCGAAATATAATACTGCGGCAAAAGCTTTTTCAGAAAAGCAATTCCGTCCATTTTCGGCATTTCGAGGTCGAGCGTCATAACGTCCGGCTCGTACTGTAAAATCATATCTCTTGCGGAATAAGCGTCGCCGGCTTTTCCGACAACTTCAATCATATCGTCCTGCTTGATATAGCGCGCGAGAACTTCTCTGAAAAGTATTGAATCATCGACAACCAAAAGCTTTATTCGCTTCATAAAAAAACACTCCCTGACTTACTTTCCAGATGGTTTGCGGTAAATCGCAGGTTTTATGTAATCAAACTGCGTATCCTGCCTGTTTACGCTTTCGGCGTGACCTATAAAGAAATATCCTCCCGGCTTTACAACGTCATAAAATCTATTTACAAGCGCCTGTTTTGTCGGCTGGTCGAAATAAATCATAACATTGCGGCAGAAAATCAAATCAAACGGCTTTGCCTTATATTTATCGGGCATAGGGTCCATAAGATTAAATGTCTTGAAGATAACCTCGTCCTTTATTCCCTGGCAAATTTCATAGCTTCCGTCCGCGAGCCTGTTGAAATAACGGGCTTTCCACTCTTTTGAAAGACCCTTCATTCCCTCTTCCTGATAAATTCCCGCTTTTGCCTTTCCGATAACGTTCTGCGAAATATCCGTCGCGAGTATTCTGGTATCCCATTTTGCCTTTTCCGCGCCGAAATACTGGTCTATAAGCATAGCCATAGTATATACTTCCTCGCCGGAAGAGCAAGCCGCGCTCCACATTCTCAGAATATGGTCCTTGCAGACTTTTATCGAATACGGCAGCACAACGTCTTTCATAAACGTATAGTGCTCCGGTTCTCTCATAAAGAAGGTATGATTTGTCGTAAGCTTATTTAATATGGTAGTAACCTCGGCGCCCGTCTTATCGTTTTCAACCGCGTCAAGATAATCTCCGTAGCTTTTAAAATTGCGGTCGCGGAGCATATTTCCAAGACGTCCCTGAACGAGAACGCGCTTTGCGGCAAGATTTATGCCGAAGTTATCGTACATAAATTTTACAAGACGTTTAAATTCAGCGTCGGTTATTTCCATAAATTACGCCTCCTGTTCGTCGAGGAGCTTTGCGACGTCGAGAATAAGCTTTGTGGGACCTTCGGGGTTATTTCCCGAACGAATCATATACTGAATGAATGCGTTTGTGTTAACGTTCTTGTTTTCGGGCGTCGCGGAAATATCTCCCGAATGGATATCCTCAACGTTTGCAACGTTATCGACGATAATTCCGACAGACGTTTCATTGAAAGAAAGCGTAATTATGCAAGTATGCGACGTTGCGGGAATTTCGGGCTTTCCGAAGCGCGTTCTGATGTCGATTACGGGAACGACCTTCGAGCGCACGTTTATGATGCCCTTGATATAATTCGGAACGTGCGGAACCTTTGTAATTCTCTGCATTCCGATTATTTCCACAACATACTGAATTTCGATACCGTAAACCTGCTCGCCGATATTGAAAGTCATAACCTTGCCGAGAATGCTGTTGTCAGCGGCAAGCTTTCTGTCGCCGGACTGCTGTTTTGCAACGGCTTCTTTTATTACATCGTTTGTCATATTAACTTCCCCCTTAACCGATAAGCGTATTTGTATCAATAATAAGTGAAATGCTGCCGTCGCCCATTATCGTACAGCCGGAAAGTCCCTCGCCCTTGATATTGTAGCGTGAGAGATATTTCGGGAACGGCTTTACAACAACCTGCTGTTCGCCTATCAGCTTGTCTGCGAAGATACACATTTTCTTGTTATCCGTTTCAACAAGCAGGAGAATGCCCTCTTTGAGGTCCGTAACCTCTGTTTCAATGCCGAATTTTTCGTGCATTCTGAGTATCGGATAGCAAATTCCGCGGAGCATTATCATCTCGTTTCCGTCGGTATCGCGGAGAATTTGCTCCGGCTCAACCTTGAAGCTTTCACGGATTGTCGAAATCGGGACGGTGAATACGATATCTCCGACGCTGATTTCCATTCCGTCGATAATTGCGAGAGTAAGCGGGATTTTGATGATAAACGTTGTTCCTAAGCCCTTTTTGCTGTCAACGATAATCGTTCCGTTGCATTTTTCAACATTTGCCTTGACAACATCCATTCCGACGCCGCGTCCGCTGAATTCCGTGACGGTTTCGTTTGTTGAGAAACCGGGCAGAAGAATTAAATTCTGGATTTCTTTTACAGTGTATTCGCTTTCGGGTTTTGTAAGAACGCCCGAACGCTTTGCTTTTGCAAGAACCTTTTCGGGGTCGATACCCGCGCCGTCGTCCGAAACCGTGATAATAACCTCGCCCGAAGAATTCTGCGCCGTGAGCTTAACAGTACCCTTTGCGGACTTGCCTTCGTTTGTTCTTTCCTCCGGGTGTTCCTCGATACCGTGGTCCATACAGTTTCTTACGAGGTGCATAAGCGGGTCCTGAAGGCTGTCGACAATCGACTTGTCAACCTCAGTTTCCTCGCCCTCCATAACAAATTCAACGTCCTTGTTAAGCTTTTTGCGCATATCGCGGACAATTCTGTTCATCTTCTGGAACACGCCCGAAAGCGGAACCATTCTGATTGACATAACGGTATCCTGAAGCTCGCCGGTGAGCTTTTTGAGGTCGCGAGCAGCCTTGCTGAAGCTTTCAAGCTCAAGTCCCTCAAGGTCGGGATTTGAGATAACCATAGACTCGGTGGTGATAATTTCGCCGACGATATCGTTAAGCGCGTCGAGTTTTGCAAGATTTACGCTTATAAGGCTCTGCTTCTGCATTCCGCCCTGCGCGGCAACGTTTGCGACAGCCGCCTGCGCCTTTTCGATTGCGGAATCCGTGTGAACGGGAGCGGCGGGTTTAAC
>DPBR01000008.1:0-3807 GCA_003516865.1 Oscillospiraceae bacterium | reverse complement strand
TTTTTCCGCGGGAGCGGTTTTTGCAGGCTCCGGAGGAATTTCCGCTTTCGGCGCTTCAGAAGCCGCCGGAGCTTCGGTAGCGGCGCTCAAAACTTCATATGACTGAACGTTGAGCGCGGTTTCAATCTGTTTGAGTATGTAATCCTGATTATCCGCAGCCGAAAAAGTGATGAGGAAGCCGTGGTCGATGATTTCCTTTGAGGATTCGGAATTTGTTTCAACGTCCGAGGGCGTATATTCAAGGAACGAGCATTCGTCCTTGATTGTGTTTATCAGCAGGAACGCGCGCAGATTTTCCATCTGGCAGCCTTCCTCAAAGAAAACGCGGACGGTTGTTTTCCCATTGCCCGAGGCGGCGGGAGCTGCTGCTGCGGGAACAGCGGGAGCTGCGGGAGCGGGAGCAGCGGGAGCAGCCTGTGCGGGAGCGACAGCACCGCTTGCTTCTCCGGAAAGTTTATCCTTTGCTTTGTTAAGCTTTTCAATCAGTTCGTCGAAATTGAACTGCTCGTATTCGCCGTTGACGTTATTCTGGATTGCTTCAATCTGTGCCTTATAGGAGTCGGAAACTTGGAAAACGAGGTCATAAACAAAGCTTACATCGGTAATAACATCGGGATTTTCGCGAATTACGAAGAACATATCCTCCGCTTTATGAGCAAGCACGGAAAGATTGTCAAAGCCCATCATTGCCGAAGAGCCTTTAATTGTGTGCATAATGCGGAAGATTTCCTTGATGTCATCGCTTTCAAAAGCGTTTGCCTGTTCGGTGCGCAGAAGAATCTCGTCCAACTGTTCCAGAAGAGAATTTGTTTCATAGAAGTACATATCAAGCATTGCTTCCATGCCGGGTTCAATTTTTGCCATAATTTTAATTCCTTTCCGAATACGCACATAGGCGCTTAATATTTTAGGTCGCGTCGTTTTGGCGCTTTCCTGTTGATTTTTATATCAAATAACTCACTTTTTTCGTGAATTACAATTTTTTTTAAAAAAACCCTTTTATCTTTTCCGAAAATATGTTATTATTATAACAGAACTTATTTTTGGGAACCTATAAAACCCGATTAGCAGGATTTTTGGGCGACCTTTGGTAATTTGAATTTCCGGAGGCAGATAATATGGCGCAGATTCCTCAGATAAACAACCCTATAACCGCCAAGAACTATAATTACAGTCCAAGACAGCAGGACGAAAACACCGAACCTTTTGATATCGTCAAACTGACGGGAGTAGGCGCGGCGGGCGTCAGTTCCGATTCCGCGTCCAAAAGCCGCCTTGAAATGGGAAACCGCGAGCTTATTCCGCTTCAGGTTCAGGTTGCGAAGGACCCGACTCTCGCGGTCGAGATGCTCAAGGACCTGCTCAACGTCGAGGTGCTCAATCAGGCTCTCGTCACGGGTCACACCGAGCTTTACGGAAGCCTCAAAAATCTTGCTGCGGAGCTTTATGTTTCGCCGGATAAGCTTGTCGCGGAAATTCAGAATCAAGAGCAGCAGAACACGATGTTTTCGGGACACGAGTTTTACGATGTTTTGAGAGAAGTCGCTCAGACAACTTCCGACCCGAATACAAAGGAGCTTATCGGAAATCTCCTGAAATCAATAAACTTCGCGCAGAACAAAGAAGAAATTCTCGGCGCGCTGAGGGCTAATCTAAAGTTCCTCTCGGAGTATTATTCCCCGAACGAAAAGCTTTCGGAAAAGCTTCTCAATCTCTCGCAGGAATGGGGCGCGGACGACGCCGAAAAGTATTTCGATTATCTCAAGGGCGAAACTCTCGCAATCCTCAAGGACGTAAGCGGAAGCCTTCTGAACGATGATAAAACTCAGATGCTCATTCCGCTGATAACGCACAATCTTTCGCGCTATAACAACAGCCCTTATATGTGCAAGGAGTACTTCAACCTGCTTTTGACCCAGATTTCTTCGGGAACTCTCCGCGAGGCTCTGAAGAACTCGTTTTCCCGTCTGTATTCGGCTATATTCGACAAAAAGCCGATGCAAAATCCCCAGACTATGGAGGATATCCGTGCGATGACGGCTGCCGCCGAACAGGAAAGACAAGTTCCTATTGATAATTATACTACAAACCAACAACAAAATCAACTACTTTCAACGATTTCAGACGATAAAAATTTAAATTTCGAAGGCGTTGAAGGTGAAATTCAGCAAAATGACACAATTTCAGATGAAAATTTTGGTAAAAAAGCAGAATTTGAAAATATTGCTGAAGAAGAACTTTCCGGCTGGCACAAATTTTTGAATGAAACCATGAGCGACAGAGGCTTTATGCAGCAGCTCAGGGACTCGGGATATAACATCGAGCATATTCTCGCGAATTACAACCGCGGAAAGCTCAGCGGAACGGACGCGCTGAAAATGCTCATAGACGGGCTTTTCCTGAAGTCGGATTATTCCGAAGCCGCGCGGAACAGCGAGCTTATGCTTGCCGATTTCTCAAAGATAAACACAATGCAGGAACTTATCGACAATCTGAACTCGCTTTTGCGGGATATGCCCGATATTCCGCTCAGAGAGCGTCTTTACGGCGTTTTTGTCGATATTATTGATAAGATGTCGGTTAAAAACGAGCTTCCGCAGCACGGAATAAGACCGCCCGTAAGCTCGACGCTCGACAATCTGACCGATTTTATTCAGAAAAATATAAACAATCCCGCGCTGAAATCTCTCGACAGCTTCAATGCGGCAAATCTTCTCCAGAGCCTGCTTAACGCTCCGGGAGTATTCACGCCGCTTGCACATTATATTCTGCCGCTTGAGGTGAACAACACGCGCGCGTTCGGTGAGCTTTGGGTTGACAACGACGAAAATAACCCGAACAATACCCCCGGAACTCAGCGGAATTATCATCTTTTCCTGACGTTTGACGTTGAGAGTATCGGCAGGTTCGAGGTTGATATGTATGCAATCGGTGAGGAAGTGAACCTCACGCTGCTTTATCCGACAAGGTTTGACAAGGAAATTGACGCGATGAAGGAGCGAATAACGAAGATTATCAGAAACAGCGGTTATTCCGCGCGGACGTTTGAAACCGCGCCGCTGAAAAAGCCTCATAATCTTGTCGAGATTTTCCCGAAAATAACCGATAAGCGCACAACGCTCAATACGAGAGTTTGATAAGGAGGGAGAAAATGCCGAAAGAAAAGCACCCTATGGCGCCCGCAAACAACAAGCGTCTATACGGACAAAACGCGGCGGTTGCGCTTAAATACAATCCCGATATGAATTACGCGCCTGTTGTTGTGGCGTCGGGACTTGGCGAACTCGCGCAGAGAATTGTGAATATTGCCGACGAAGCGGGTGTTCCCGTGTATCGTGACGATTCGGTCGCGGCGCTTCTGGTAATGCTGAACGCAGGAGAAACCATTCCGAAGGAGCTTTATCAGATTGTCGCGGCAATTTACGCGGAGGTTGTTTACACGTCCGATAAAATGAGGAAGTAACGGCTTTTCGCTCCGGTCGCTCGCTGCGCTCCGGTCGCTCACAGTCGTCGCGCTCCGCGCTCCAGTCGCTCCCGCGGGGGGGGCGCTTCGCTCCGGTCGCTCACAGTTGTCGCGCTCCGCGCTCCAGTCGCTCCCGCGGGGTTTAAGACCTTTTTCTGAAGAAAAAGGTCTTAAAAATCTAAAAAGACTTTTTAAGCCGCTTCGCGTCAGTGGCTTAGTTTGCTGCACGAGTGCAGCTCGGCATCGAGTCCCGCCAAACTGCTCCAAGTTTTCGCCGAGCTTTGGTGAAGCACCGCGCATTTTGCTTTGTTGTGGCGAGAACCGCGAAGCGATTAAAGTCTTTT
>DPBR01000015.1 GCA_003516865.1 Oscillospiraceae bacterium | reverse complement strand
AGCCACTGACGCGAAGCGAAACAAAAAGTCTTTTTAGTTCTTCCAGAAAACCTTCGGTTTTCTTTACCTTTTTCTTCAGAAAAAGGTCTTAAGCCGCCGGAGGCACTAGAGCGAAGCGTCCCCCGCGGGAGCGACTGGAGCGCGGAGCGCGACGACTGAAGCGAAGCGTCCGAAGCCGTCTAAACCTTAATCTCAAACTCCCGCCAATCCGTGACATAATCGTCAACAAGCGGCTTAATATTTCCGTCGTTAACGGTAACGCTGTCGTACACTCCGACAACGTAAAATCCCGCGTCCTTAGCCGTTGCGACCGCCTGCGGCACGTCCTCGAACACAACGCAGTCCGAAATCTCAGCGCCGAGCCGTTTTGCCGCAAGCAGGAAGATATCGGGCTTGTCCTTGTACGCGCCGATTTCAATGCAGTCGATGTAAAACTCGATATAATCGAGCAGTCCGCTTTTTTCGAGAAAAGGCTCTGCGATATCGCGCCTTGTCGCGCTCGCAATGCACATTTTAATCCCGCGCTTTTTCGCTTCACGGATAAACCGAAGCGCGCCGTTTTTCAGCTCAATTTCCTCGGCATAGTGCTTTTTCATACGCTGAAAAACGCTTTCCCAGGCGCTTTCGTCGTTCATATCAATTCTTGCACATTCCTCCCGCCAGAGCTTCATAGACGAAGCAAGCGTTCCGTCCATATCAAAAATATAATACTTTTTCATTTCACACCTCACGTTTTTAGTATAACACAATAATTTGATTTTGTAAAGTATTGAAATTTAAATAAATATGTGTTATAATAATGTAATCGTTTGGTATACATTAGCGTTAAAGGAGTGGAAATATGGTTAAAATCAGGGGTCTGAAAAAGGCTTACGGGAATTTTTCCGTGCTTCGCGGTCTTGATATGAACATTAACGACGGCGATATTTACGGGTTTCTCGGCAGAAACGGCTGCGGAAAAACCACAACTATGAACATTATCGCCGATATCATAGAAAAAGACGACGGCGAAATTGAGATTAACGGCGGAAAGCCCGTTAAAATCGGCTATCTGCCCGAAAGTCCTATGATTTTCGGATATATGACTGCGCGCGAGTATCTCGGATATATCGCGTCCTGCGTGGATTATGAGGGAGATATCGACAAGCGCGTTTCGGAGGTAATCGAGATTGTGGGGCTTGCAAACGCCGCAGACAGGCGTGTAAAGGGATTTTCCCGCGGAATGACCCAGCGCCTTGGAATGGGCGCGTCAATCCTCGGAAAACCCGATTTGCTGCTGTTTGACGAGCCGACTTCCGCGCTTGACCCGCAGGGCAGGCTTGAGGTTATTGAAATCATAAACAGGCTGAAAGAAATGGGCTGTACTATCGTGCTTTCAACGCACATTCTTTCCGACGTCGAGCGCGTGGCGAACCGTATCGGCATTATGACGGGCGGAATGCTTGCGGAGGAAGGCGGTCTTTCGGATATCCTCAAGAAATACGGCGGTGAAATCGTTAATCTTACCGTGAAAAATCTCGCTCGTGAGGACAAAATCGCGCTTTTGAGCGTTGATTTCGCGAGAGCGGAATATGATGAAAAGCTCAATCTTTTCCGTTTTGGCTCGGATAATGCCGACGAAACCGCGAAACGGCTTATAAAGCTGCTTGCCGAGCGCGATATGATTGCCGAGAGCTTTAAAATAGGCACGGCGACTCTTGAAGAGATTTTCAGAAAGGTGGCGGGATAAATGAAGCTGAGATTTTGCCTTAAAAAGGAATGGGCGCACTTTTCGCGCACATTCAGATTTGCGGGAGTGATAATCGCGGCGTTTGCCGTGGTGATTGTTTATCCGATGCTGTTTAAATTCACGGGAGTGCTTATGAAGGAATTATCCGAGCAAGTCTTGTCGATTTCAATGGGCAGCTCCGGACAGGATTTTTTCGGCGGAATGACATTCGGAGATATGGCTGAAATGTACTTCGACGCAGGACTTATGTACAGCACAACAATGGCAAGCGTCTTTTCGATAACGCTGCTCGTATTTATGCTGATTTTAGGCTCGGCAGCAGGCGGAGAACAGAAAAAGCGCGCAATGATAATCCCGCTCTGTTCGGGACTTAGCACAAAACACTATGTCCTCGCAAAATTTATCCTCTATCCGCTCGTTTGCTTCGCTGACGTATTCCTCTCGTCAATGCTCTGCGGAGCGCTTTGCAACGCGCTTTTCCCAAATAACACAATAAACGCGGGTCTGCTCGTCCTTTCAAGCGCTTTGGCGGGCGTTTATATCGTTTTCGCCGTGTGCGTCTTTATTTCGCTCGGAATTTGCACCTCTAAACCCGGCGTTATGGCAGCGGTCGTGTTTGTCGTGATTACAATAACCCAAACCGTCCTCCAGATGGTTGAACAGAATTTCGGCAGTATAAAATACAACCCTTTCTCGCTCGTTAACCTCGTTTCCGGCGAAATGCTCGCTTCTCCCGATTTTTCCCTCCCCGATAACACACTCAATATCGCTTTAAGCGTCATAATCTCCCTCGCCGTAAGCGTAATTATGTCCCTCCTCGCCATAGCCGTCCTCAACGCTAAAAAAATCAATAACCGCGAGGAAAAAAAGCCCGAATTTTAATTTGCTAACAGTGCCTCCAGTCGTCGCGCTC
>DPBR01000046.1:61053-61220 GCA_003516865.1 Oscillospiraceae bacterium | reverse complement strand
ACCACGCTTGTCGACGACGACGTTATTCGGGAAATCGACGACCTCGCAGAGCTTGCTCCCGTACATAACCACCCGCACGCGCTTGCGCTCAGAGCCTGCAAGAAGGTAATCACGCCCGGAACGCCTCAGGTTGTCGTATTCGATACCGCGTTCCACCAGACTATGCC
>DPBR01000046.1:56109-60720 GCA_003516865.1 Oscillospiraceae bacterium | reverse complement strand
TACGGCTTCCACGGCACTTCCCACAGATTTGTTTCACAGGCGCTCGCAGACGCTATGGGCAAGGATATCAAAGACCTCAAGATTGTTTCCTGCCATCTCGGAAACGGTTCTTCAATCACCGCGATTGAAGGCGGCAAGTCGATTGACACTTCGATGGGCTTCACTCCTCTCGACGGCGTAATCATGGGAACGCGCTCCGGCTGCGTTGACCCGTCCGCCGTTACCTTTATCGAGAACAAGCTTCATCTCTCCGCTTCCGAAATGAGCGATTACCTCAACAAGAAGTCCGGTTTCCTCGGAATTTCCGGAATTTCCTCGGACAACCGCGATATTACCGCTGCTGCGGAACACGGCGACAAAAAGGCTAAGCTTGCGGGCGAAATGCTTCGCTATGAGATTAAGAAGTATATCGGCTCGTACGCCGCGATTATGAACGGACTTGACGCGGTTATTTTCACGGGCGGTATCGGCGAAAATTCCGACGACCTGCGCGCCGACGTATGCGCGAATATGGATTTCCTCGGAATTAAGCTCGATGAAAAGACAAACGCGGGTCTGCGCGGAAAGCTCGCGAAGATTTCCGCTCCCGACAGCAAGGTCGAGGTTTGGGTTGTTCCCACGAACGAGGAGCTTCTTATTGCAAGAGATACCAAGGAAATGGTTGAAAATCTGAAGTAATTCGTTTTCCGGATATTCTGAGCGGCGGTCGGTTTCGGCTGCCGCTTTGTTATCGGGGCTTTGGTTAAAATCACAAAAAAGTTTGTGTAAAAATGTAAAAATTATGATAAATAATATATTGTAACGCGAACAAAATAATGTTATAATATAAACGGACTGTCGATAAAGGCACATCTGCGTCGTCGGCGGAATTTCGGCAGGCACAAAGCCTGGCCGAATCTCCGCTTCCTGGCATCTGCACCTTTCTCGCCCGTCCGGTGTTGGTTAACAAGGTGTGCATTATTATATATTTTATACATTCGGAGGAGTCATAAATGTTTGGTGTAAGCAAGGATATCGGAATAGACCTCGGAACGGCGAATACGCTTGTTTATATGCGGGGAAAGGGAATTATTATCCGCGAGCCGTCGGTTGTCGCGGTTGACAAAAAGGCGGGTCAGGTGCGTTATGTCGGTCAGGAGGCAAAGGACGTTATCGGACGTACTCCCGGCTCGATTACCGCCGTTAGACCGCTTAAAGACGGCGTTATCGCGGATTTCGATATGACGTCCATTATGCTCGGTCAGTTCATTAAAAAGGCGCTCAAGGGCAGAGGAAAAGCGAGAGTTATCATCTGTATCCCGTCGGGCGTAACCGAGGTTGAGCGCAGAGCCGTTAAGGAAGCCGCTCAGCAGGCGGGCGCAAAGCGCGTTTCCATCATCGAAGAACCTATGGCGGCGGCAATCGGCGCGGGACTGCCCGTTGCGGAGCCTATGGGAAGTATGATTGTCGATATCGGCGGCGGCACAAGCGAAGTCGCGATTATTTCGCTCGGCGGCATTGTCACCGCGCGTTCCGTAAGAGTTGCGGGAGATGAGTTTGATTCCGCTATCATCAACTATATCAAGAAGAAATACAACCTGCTTATCGGCGAAAGAACCGCCGAAAATATCAAGACGGGAATAGGTTCCGCCGCGAAAACGGACGACAAGGAGCCTGTTATGGATATCCGCGGACGCAATTTGCTCAACGGCTTGCCCGAAAATATCACAATCACGAGCGAAGAAGTCAGAGAAGCGCTTTCCGAGCCGCTTTCGCACGTTATTGACGCGATAAAGACGACTCTTGAAAAATGCCCGCCCGAGCTTGCCGCGGACATCATCGAAAGCGGAATTATGCTTGCGGGAGGCGGCGCGCTTCTGCGCGGTCTTGACAAGCTTATTCACGATGAAACGGGAATGCCCGTGAAAATTGCCGAAAGACCGCTCGACTGCGTTGCGGACGGCACGGGAAAGGTTCTCGAAAATATCGATAAACTCGAGGACGTTCTCTCCGAGGACGAAACAATCTACTGATAACATAACACTCATTTTCCTACTATGAAAGATTTTTTTCACAGCGTTAAGTTCAAAATTCTGATATGTATTGCCGCGCTTTTGCTCGGACTTATGGCGTCCGTTGCGATAAACGTGGGAATACAGTCGGGTCCCGAAAAAATCCTCGGCACGCTCACATATCCGTTTACCGCCGCCGCGAACTGGGTCGCAGACGGCGTTTCGGGCTTTATCGACAAGGTTGTGAACGCGGACGCCTACAAAGCCGCGAACGACGAGCTTTCCGCGAAGCTTACCGAAATGTACAAGCACACGATGGATTACGAGGATTTGATTAAGGAGAACGAGCAGCTCCGCGAAATGCTGGGACTGAAAGAGAAGAACAAGGATTTCATTCTCTCGGAGCCTTGCGATATTATCGAGAGAAACGCAAACGACCTTTACGGCGGCTTCAAGATAAACGCGGGAACAAATTCGGGGCTTGAGCTGAACGACCCCGTGGTGACGGCGGTAGGGCTTGTCGGGCGGGTTACTTCGATTGCAGGAAATTACGCGAAAGTGACGACGATAATCAGTCCGCAGGTGAACGTCGGCGTGTTCACGATGAGGACGAAAGCGACCGGAGTTATCGAAAACGACCTCGAAAGCGCGAAAAAGGGATTTTGCCTTATGAGCGATATTCTGCGCGACGCGGATATCAAAGAGGGCGATATTATCTTCACATCGGGCAAAAGCGGACTTTTTCCGGACGATTTGCTTGTGGGAACGGTAGTCGAGGTTTACGACGACCCGAACGGTCTTTCAAAGCACGCGCTCATAAAGCCCGCAGTCGATATTTTCGGCGTAACGAGCGTTTTCGTGATAACGGATTTTGACGGAAAGGGCATTCCCTTTGAAATAAACGAGTAATCCGAGATAGACGAGTAAACTATGAAGAAAATTCCGAAGCTGAAAGCATTGTCGCGCAAGGCAACGGCGCGCGTTATACTCAGATGGGCGCTTTATTCGGCGGTTTTGCTTGCACTGTACGTTATAATGAGCAACCCGCCGATTAGGGGCTGGTGTCCGCTTGCGATAATCCCGCTTGCAGCCGCCGTCGCAATGTTCGAGGGCGACCTTGCGGCGGGCGTTTTCGGCGCGGTCTGCGGGCTGATGATTGATATGGCGAGCGCAAGCTCCGCCGCTGGATTTTACGCGCTGTGGCTGCTTTGCGCCTGCCCTGTGATATCGCTTATGTCGCGCTTTTGGATTAAGGTGAACGCGGTTTCGCATTTCGTGATAAACGCGGCGGTCTGCGTGATAATCGGCGCGCTCGACCTTGTTTTCCTGCATTGGGTCTGGGAAGGCGCGCAGTGCGGAATATCCTTTGTAAGCGTGATTTTGCCGGCATACGGCGGCGCGATACTTTTCGCAGTGCCGATTTATCTGCTTGTTTCGTTCATCGTGAAGAAGCTTCGTCCCGATGAACGGCGAAAGCTCGAGGAATCCGCGAGAAGCGCGGAGGACTCGGAGAACAAGGAATCGGAATAATCGGCGTTTTATAGGTAAAAAATATGTCAAAAATATCCTCAATTCTCAGAACAATGACCCTTGTCGTGCTTGTCGTTGCGGCGGCTTTTCTGTGCGGTATACGCCTTTTGCGGACTCAGCTTGTCGATGGTGAAAAGTACCTTGAAATGACGAAAAGCACCTACAAGGCAAATCAGGAAATCGACGCCGCGCGCGGACAGATTGTCGATTGCAACGGAAAGGTTCTGAATACCAACAAAATCGTTTTCAACATCAATTTTCAGCGCTCGTCCCTTGTCGCGGAAACGCAGAACGAGATTATTTACCGCGTTCTGACTGTTCTTATCAAGAATAATCAGGAATGGAACGACTCTCTGCCTATCTCGAAAACCGTGCCGTATACATTCGACGAAAAGCGTCCCGAAGCGGTTTCCGCGATGAAGGAAAGGCTTGGGGTTGCGAGTTATACAAGCGTCGAGGACTGCGTATTTCAGCTTTACAAGACCTATGATGTAGATGAAAAATACGGCGAGCAGATGCGGCGCTGCATCGCGGGCGTACGGTATGAAATGACCGTGAAGAACTTCTCGAACGCGAATGTTTTCGTGCTTGCTTCGGACGTGAAAGAGGACGTTGTTCCCGAACTGAAGGAGCTTGCGTCAATGCTTGAGGGCGTCGATATAACGCAGAGCTGGGAGCGCGAATATGTGAACGGCGACGTTGCGGCGCATTTCCGCGGCACTGTCGGCGCGATTTCGGCGGAAGAATACAGCGAACTCAAGTCGGCGGGGTATAATATCAACGATACAATCGGTATGAGCGGCGTTGAGAGCGCTCTTGAAAGCACGCTTCGCGGTACTCGCGGAACCCGCACGATTACGCGCGGCTCGGACGGGCTTGCGATAAGCGACGAGGTGACGAAAGAGCCTGTGGCGGGGAAATCCGTTATGCTGACGATTGACGCGGATTTTCAGAAGCTGCTTCAGGAGCTGCTTGAATATCACATAAAATACCTCAATTCTCCGCATTACACCTCGAAATACGACACAAATCTGCGCGGAAAGGGCTGTCAGGCGGGAACAATCGTTGTGGTTGACGTGAAAACGGCGGG
>DPBR01000046.1:45649-55874 GCA_003516865.1 Oscillospiraceae bacterium | reverse complement strand
CGAATTACGACCTCAACGATTATGTCGAGAATTACGAAGAAGTGCTTAATCAGCCGTATTCGCCCGTGTTCAACCGCGCGCTTAACGGCGTTTACCGCCCCGGCTCGACGTTCAAGACGATAACCGCGACCGCGGGACTTGCCGAGGGGGTTATCACGCCGAAATCAACGATAACCTGCGGCGGCGTATACACATACTACGGCGGCTTCAAGCCGACCTGTCTCGGCGTTCACGGAGCGATTGACGTTTCGGACGCACTGAAATATTCCTGCAATATCTTCTTCTATGAAACCGCGCGCAGGCTTGGAATAGACTCGCTCGCGAAGTGGGCGGGGCGCTATGGCGTGGGAAAAGACATCGGCTTCGACCTGTCGATGAGCAAGGGCAGAATGACGTCAACGGAGCTTTTCGAGGAAAACGGCTGGGAGTGGTACGAGGGAAACGTCGTTCAGGCGGGTATCGGACAGTCGGAAACCCTTCTCACGCCGCTTCATCTCGCGACTCAGGCTATGACCATAGCGAACGGCGGCGTGCGCTATAATCCGCACGTTGTGAAGTCAATCTATAACTACGATTTCACGGAAAAACAGTTCGAAAAGGGAACCTCCGTCGGCGATGATTTCTCGGAAATTACGGGAATGGATATCTATATGGAGTCAATCCACGAGGGAATGAAGCTTGTCGCTTCAACGCAGGATTACTTTTATATAGACGGCGCGGGCTGGGTAAATCCGTTCGATTATGTCGGCGTTGGAAAGGAAAATGTCGCAATTAAGACGGGTACTCCCGAAGCCGACGATTATGAGCACCCCGAAGCTTATCAGTTCAACTCGGCGCTCGTGGGCTTTTATCCCGCGGATAACCCGGAAATCGCGTTCGGTGTGATACTCGAACACGGCGAGTTCGCGAGAGTTATGGCGGCGAATATCATAAAGGCTTATGCGACAGGCACAATCAACACGAATTACGACGAGGACGGACAGCCGCTTACGGCTTTGTGAAAACTGCACAATTAATCAATGAAAAATACCGCATAATTCACGAAATTTTGATAAATACTAAAAAAACCCTTTTCATATCGGGATTTTTGTGCTAAAATAAGAATAGGGTATAATTTTATTTAATGCCGACGATTAAAGACGAAAGACGCGCCGGCGGAGAGGGGAAATTATGTCACAGATAATAGCCGTTACAGCAGGAAAAGGCGGAACAGGCAAATCGACAACATCGGCAAACGTTGCAACCGGACTCGCAACGCTCGGTCACAAGACGCTTCTGGTGGAGCTGGACTTTGGTCTGCGCTGTCTTGATATTATGCTTGGAATAAAGGATAAGGTAAAGCACGATATCGGCGAATACCTTGAAGGAAAGATTGATATTCTCACGGCGACGACAAAGGTTGACCGCGTTGAGAATCTGTATCTTGTCTGCGCGACGAGAAACCCGTTTATCGACATCAATCCCGAAAAGATTATGGGCGTGTGCGAGGAGATGCGCGAGCATTTCGACTACATCATAATCGACACGGCGGGCGTCGGAAGCTCGGTTTTCAGCGTAATCAAGGCGGCTGAGCTTATTCTTATGGTAACAACTCCCGATACCGTCTGCGTGCGCGACGGTGCGATTCTCTCGGACTTCCTGTACGTCAAGAACTGCATAAACCAGCGTCTTGTCATCAATAAGGTTAGTCCGAATTTCAAGGACGAAGACATTCTCTACGACCTCGACGAGGTTATGGACAGCGTGGGAATTCCGCTTATCGGCGTTGTTCCCGAGGACATAAACATCAAAATCTGCGGCGCGAAGGGCGAGGCGCTTCCTCCGACCTGCGGAGGATATAAGGCGTATACCGCGATTGCAAAGCGCATCGACGGGCAGGACGTTCCGCTGACGATTAAGATTGACTGAGAGGTGTTTTAATGAACATTGCTCTTATTGCACACGACGCGAAAAAGGAGCTTATGGTTCAGTTCTGCATTGCATACTGCGGCATACTGAGCAAGTATAATCTCTGCGCGACGGGTACGACGGGAAAGCTTGTTGCTGAAGCGACGGGACTTCAGATTAAGCGGTTCCTGAGCGGTTCGCAGGGCGGCGGCGAGCAGTTGGTTTCGGAGATAAGCTGCAATGAGATTGACTTGCTTATTTTCTTCCGCGACCCGCTTACGATGAAGTCGCACGAGCCGAACGACATAAATATTATGCGCGTGTGCGATGTGCATAATATACCCATTGCCACGAACATTGCGACAGCCGAGGCGCTTATACACGCGTTGGAGCGCGGCGACCTTGATTGGCGTGAATACATGAGATAATCTAAGCGCGCTCTCGTGAGCGCGTTTTATTTTGAGGAGAAAAGATGGTTGTAACGTACGATGGGATTGTGATATCGCGGCGTGAAGTCGGGGAAAACAGCGTTTTTATCGACATTCTGACCGACGAGCAGGGGATAATCGAGGCTTCGGCTCACGGCGCGAATAAGATTAACAGCTCAATTCTGTCGGCGGCGGCGCTTTTTTCGTACTCAACATTTTCGCTGAATAAAAATAAGCTGCGCTATACGGTAAATTCGGCGAAACCGAAGTTCACGTTTCACGAAATCGGCACGGATATCGAAAAACTCGCGCTGGCTTCGTATTTCGCGCAGAGCGTGCGCTACTGCACGCCCTCGGAACAGCCGCAGGAGAGCGTTGTGCGGTTTCTGGCGATTGCGCTTTACGAGATAATGAAAGGCAGACCGCTTCCGCTTGTAAAAGCGGCGTTTGAGCTGCGGTACAGCAAGGAGCTTGGCTTCGCGCCGAATTTGGTGTGCTGCGACAACTGCGGCGAGTACGACTGCGCCGAGGGAATGTACTTTCTCGCGGACAAGGCGAAGCTGATTTGCGCGGATTGCCTTTGCGTGGATAACGCCGTGAAGCTGCTCCCCGAAACGCTTTTCGCGATGAGAAACATTATTTTTTCGCCGCTTGACCGTGCTTTTCGGTTCAATATCGGCGAAAATGCCGCGAAACAGCTCGGCGATATTTGCGAAAGCTACTTCCTGAGCCGCGTTGAGCGCAGCTTCCCAACGCTTTCATATTACAAGAAAATTACGCGATAATTGAGGTTTTTATGAATAAATATTACAAAAAACTTGAACTTGACAAGATTCTTGAGCTTCTCGCGAATGAAACCGTGAGCGATTTCTGCCGTGAAAAAGCGCTTAAAATAACGCCCGCGCGGGATTTTGACGTTATCTCGAACGAACTTCAAAAAACCGACGATGCGTTTACGCTCTCGGCGAAATTCGGTACTCCGCATTTTCGCAAAATACCGGAAATATCGGGCGCTCTGAAGCGCGCGGAAACAGGCTCGGCGCTTTCGTTCAGGGAGCTGCTCGACGCGGCTTCCGTGCTGCGGGAAACGGCGGTTTTGTGCGATTGGTACTCGCAGTGCGAGAATATCGAAAATTCGCTTGCGGAGTATTTTCGCGGGCTTCTGCCGATAAAACCGCTTGAACAGCGCATTTCCGAAAGTATCGTTTCGGAGGAGGAAATGTCGGACGCGGCAAGCGCCGAACTCGCTTCAATCCGCAGGAGAATTACCCGTCAGGGGCTTCAGATACGCGAACAGCTCGACGGTATGCTGAAAAACAGAACCACGCGCGGCTATTTGCAGGACGCGGTTGTGACGATGCGCGACGGAAGATACGTTGTACCCGTAAAAAGCGAGCATAAAAGCGACGTTCCGGGTCTTGTACACGACACTTCCGCGACCGGTCAGACGTTCTTTATAGAGCCGATGAGCGTTGTCGAGGCGAACAACGAAATCCGCATATTAAAAGCGCGCGAGCAGGCTGAAATCGAGCGGATTACGCGCGAATTATCCGGCGCTGTCGGAGAAAACGCCGCCGCGATTGCCGAGAATTTCAGATTGTCGCAGATACTCGAACTGTACTTCGCCAAGGCAAATCTCGGCGCGAAAATGAAAGCGATTACGCCGAAACTCTCCGAGGAACCGAAAGTTGTGCTGAAAAACGCGAAGCACCCGCTTCTCGACCGCGACACGGCTGTTCCGATAAGCGTTGAAATCGGCGAGAATTACAGTTGTCTTATCATCACGGGACCGAATACGGGCGGCAAAACGGTTGCGATAAAGACGGTCGGCTTGCTCACGCTTATGACGATGTGCGGGCTGATGATTCCTGCGGGCGACGGAAGCGTAGTCGGTTGGTTCGACAGGATTTTCGTGGATATCGGCGATGAACAGAGCATCGAGCAGAGCCTTTCCACGTTCTCCTCGCACATAACGAACGTAATCGGTATCCTGAATAACGCGGGCGAGCGCTCGCTTGCGCTTATAGACGAGCTTGGAAGCGGCACGGACCCTGTGGAGGGCGCGGCGCTTGCGGTTTCGATACTCACATCGCTGAAAAATGTCGGGGCGAAGGTTCTCGCGACGACGCATTATCAGGAAGTGAAGCTGTTCGCGCTTGAAACGGACGGCGTTGAGAACGCAAGCTGCGAGTTTGACGTGGAAACGCTGAAGCCGACTTACAGGCTGATTGTGGGCGTTCCGGGAAAATCGAACGCGTTTGCTATATCGCAGAAGCTGGGTATGCCAAGCAGGGTTATTTCGCGCGCGGAGGAGCTTGTCAGCACGGAAAACCGCCGCTTCGAGCAGGTTATCGACCAACTTGAAAGCGCGCGCAAGGAGCTTGAACAGCTTAAAGAGAGCGCCGCCGCGTCCGAGAGAAACGCGAAAATGACCGAAAGCGAGCTTAAACAGAAGCTTTCCGCGCTTGAACAGGAAAAGGAAAAAGAGCTTGAAAACGCGCGAAGGAGAGCGGTTTCGATTATCGAGCAGACGCGCGCGCAGTCGGATATTCTGCTCAATCAGCTTGAAGAACTGAAGAAAACTAAGGACAGGGAAGCGCTCCGAAAGGGCATTTCGGACGCGAAGTCCCGCACAAATTCCGCGCTCAACAAGATGTTCGACGAGGCAAACCCCGTTGTCGAGCGCAAAACCGAGGACTATATCCCGCCGCGCCCGTTTAAGCAGGGCGACAGCGTTCGGCTTGCGGACACGTCGCGCGAGGGCGTTTTGCTGACCGTGCCGAATATGAACGGCGTTTGTTTTGTGCAGACGGGGTCTGTTAAGGTGAAAACGACCGCGAAAAATCTCCGCCTTATCGAGAAAAAGCAGGAAAAGAAGCCCGCGGGCAGCATAAAGAAGCGCGTTTCGTCAAATATGACGCGGCGCGGCGGTATGGAGCTTGATATCCGCGGGAAAATGGGCGACGAGGGCGTTCTTGAAGTCGAGCGGTTCATTGACGGCGCGCTTATGGCGGGGCTTTCGCAGATTGTGATAATCCACGGCAAAGGCACGGGCGCGCTTAGGGCGGCGGTTCAGCAGGCGCTCAGGCGCAATCCCGCGGTAAAAAGCTTCCGCGCGGGCGAATACGGCGAGGGCGAAGCGGGAGTTACCGTGGTCGAGTTGAAGTGAAAAGTTTTTTCGGACAAATATTACGTCAAGGACTATGAAAATGCGCTTTTCAAGCTTGACCGAACGCGTTGAATAACAGAACTCCCCCAAAAAGGGGAGTTTTGCGTTTTCCGCCTTAAGAAAGCGAATAAATTTTGTAGAAAACCGTCTTGACAAAGAGTGAAAAAAGCATTATAATCATATAATCAAAATAGTCAAAACGCAATCCGGGGTGTAAAATGGAGAAAATCAAGCAGAAAAGCGATTTTTTCGGTACGGAAAAAATCAGTAAAATTTTACTTAAAATCGCGCCTCCCGTTATGGCGGCACAGCTTATACAGGCGCTTTACAACATAATCGACAGCCTTTTCGTGGGGCAGTACTCGGATTCGGGCTTAACGGCGCTTTCAATCGTATACCCGCTTCAGCTTCTGATGATAGCGCTCGCCGTGGGAACGGGCGTTGGGATAAACACGGTTATGGCGTCAAAGCTCGGTCTTGGGCAGGAGGAAAAGGCGAACGAATACGCCGGCACGGGAACCCCGCTTGCCGTTGTTTTATGGCTGATATTCGCGGCGGTGTGCTACTTTATTATGCCGGTTTACGCGAAAATGCAGACTTCTTCAGCCGAGGTTATCGCGGACGTTGTGACCTACGGAAGAATTGCGTGCGTTTTCAGCTTCGGGCTGTTCCTTGAAAGCGTCTGGACGAAAGTTTTGCAGGCGCGCGGGAATATGAAAATACCGATGATAGCGCAGATTGCGGGCGCTGTCGTGAACATAATCCTCGACCCTGTTCTGATTTTCGGAAAGCTCGGATTTCCCGAAATGGGAATTGCGGGAGCCGCGATTGCGACTGTTCTGGGGCAAATCGCCGCGGCGCTTATCGTGATGAAAAAGGGCTTCTACAAGCCGCCCGCTCTCGGAAAATTCCCGCATTACACGGGTAAGATATTCCGCCTCGGCGCGCCGAATATCCTTATGCAGTCGGCTTATACGCTTTACATTTTCGGGCTGAATATGATTCTCGCTACGTTCTCGGACGCGGCTGTGACGGTTCTCGGACTGTACTATAAATGGCAGTCGTTTTTTTTCATACCGCTCGGCGCGATGCAGACGTGCATAGTTCCCGTAATCAGCTATAATTACGCCGCGAGAAACGCGGAACGCTGCAAAAAAACGCTCAACACCGCGTTAATCTTCGGAATGGCGCTTATGCTTCTGGGAACGCTCTGTTTTGAGATAATCCCCGAACCTATGCTGAGATTTTTCTCAAAGGACGAGGAAGTCGTGCGGCTCGGAATAACCGCGTTTCGCTTTATCGGAATAAGCTTCATTCCGCTTGTAACCTCGCTTACATATCCCGTGCTGTTTCAGGCGGTCGGAAAGAGCCTTAAAAGCTCGCTTCTGACGGTTATAAGAACGGTCGTGCTTTTCGTGCCGCTTGCGTTTTTGTTCTCGCGGTTCGGCGTGGATTATTTCTGGCTGACGTTTCCCGTGACGGACAGCGTGGTGTCCGTAATCGGATTTTTCCTCAGCAGGCAATTTTTCAAGAACCCCTATCTCGCAAAGGAAAAGAAGCGTCACCCGAAAGCCGTTCTGCATAAGTCAAAATCGGGCGTTATCGTGACGATTGCGCGCGAACACGGCTCGTCGGGCAAGGAAATCGGCAGGATTGTCGCCGAGAAGCTCGGAATACCGTTCTATTACAAGGAAATGACGGCGCTTGCCGCGCAGGAAAGCGGTCTTGACAGGGAATTTATCTCCGATATCAACAAAAACGCGCCGCAGGTTCTGCACGAGCTTTATCTGAGCAGCACCGTTGTCCGCGACGCGATAATCGCGCAGAAGAAAATCATCGAGAAAATCGCGGACGAGGGAAGCTGCGTTATCGTGGGGAGAGCGGCTGATTTCGTGCTGAAAGACAGAGAAAACGTTGTGAGGATATTCGTGAAAGCGCCGCTTGAATACCGCAAAAAGCGCGTTATGGAGATTTACGGCGACTCTCCCGAAGAAGCCGAGCGGAATATCGCGCGCTCCGATAAGGCGAGAGCGATGTATTACAGGAATATTTCGGGGCTTGAATGGGGCGCGGAAGCAAATTATGAGCTTGTTATCGACAGCTCAAAGGGTGTTGAGAAAAGCGCGGAGGAAATTCTGGATTTCCTCGGAAAACGCGCGGATTGACGGAATATTGAATTGAGCGCGGGTCAAACTGCGCTCGATTTTTGTTTAACGGCATTTTAGGTGTTGATTTTTTTGGCGATATATGTTATAATAAAGGTGTGTTTGAAATTTTCGGGAGGGATATTATGAAACCTGTAAACATCGGCTTTGGCAATATTGTAAACGAGGACAGGATTGTCGCTGTTGTAAGCCCCGAAGCCGCTCCCGTGAAGCGGATTGTACAGCTTGCAAAGGACGGCGGCTCGGCGATTGACGCGACCTGCGGAAGGAAAACGCGCTCGGTTATCATCTGCGACAGCGGACACGTTGTGCTGTCGGCGCTTCTTCCCGAAACGATTGCGGGAAAAACCGCGCCAAAGGACGTTCCTGAGGAATAAACGCCGTTTTGCGGCGATTTCGACAAAAAAGAGGAAATTTATGGAAAAAGGACTTTTATTTGTGGTATCAGCGCCCGCAGGCTGCGGCAAGGATACTATTCTCGCCGAGTTTTTCAAGAAAACGGACGCGGCGGGCTATGCCGTTTCCGCGACAACGAGAGCGCCGCGCGAGGGCGAGATTAACGGCGTTCACTATCATTTTCTGACGCGGGAGGACTTTTCCGAGAAGATTAAGCTCGGCGAGGTTCTCGAATATACGGAATATTGCGGGAATTATTACGGCACGCTGAAAAAGAGCGTTGACGAGCTTGTTCTTTCGGGAAAGGACGCCGTGCTGAAAATCGAGGTCGAGGGCGCGATGAACATAAAAAAGATGTTTCCCGAAGCCTGCCTTGTGTTTATATTGCCGCCGTCGCTGGAAGTGCTTGAGAAGCGGCTTCGCGGGCGAGGAACGGAAACCGAGGAGAAAATCCGCGAGCGCACTCTACAGGCGAAAAACGAGCTTGAATTTGCGAAAAATTATGATTATCTCGTTGTAAACGACGATTTGGACGAAGCTGTCGAGGATTTGCTTGCGATATTCAGAGCGGAAAAGCTGAGAAAAGAGCGCTGCGCGGGACTTCTCGAACAAATTCGCGGGGAGAAGTGAGTTGATTGCGGGAGTTGCCGCGGAAAACGCGCTTTATTCTTTCGACAAGCTGTTTTATTACGATATTCCCGAAGCGCTTTCCGAAAAGGTTTCGGCGGGAGCGCGGGTTGTCGTGCCGTTCGGGAAAGGCTCGAAAAAGCGCGTGGGACTTGTGTTCAAGGTTCGTGAACCCGAAGCGGGAATGAAGCTGAAGCCGATTTCCGCCGTTATCGACGACGAGCCGATAGTATCGGAGGAACTGCTTAATCTCTGCCGCTGGCTTAAGGAGAACACGTTCTGCACCTATTTCGACGCGTTTCGGTCGATTTTGCCGTCGGGGCTTGCGTATACGCTGAAAAACCGCTTCGAGCGGAACAAAAACGCTTCCGAGGACGAGCTTTCCGACGATGAAAAAACGCTTGTTAAAGCGCTTGAAACGGCGGGGAAATCCGAGCTTGAAACGCTTTACGCCGAGAACAAGGCGAAAGTAAACGCTCTGGTGAAGCGCGGAGTGCTTGTGCAGAGCGAAATTCCCGAGAGGAAAGTCGGCGACGAGGTAAACGTAATGGTGCGGGTTCGCGGGGATTTTGACGAGAGCGTGAAGCTCACGCCCAAGCAAAAAGCCGCCGTTGAGTTCGTTCGCGCGAACGATTCCGCTTCGATAAAGGAAGTGTGCTATTCCTGCGCGGCGACGGCTTCCGTTGTGAACAGGCTGATTGAAAAGGGCGTTTTCGAGCGCTTCGAGAACGTTGTTTTTCGGCTTAATTCGGACGTTTCCGCCGAGGAAAATCCCGATGATATCACGCTTTCGCCGAAACAGCAGAGCGTTTTTGACGGGATTTCCGCGATGATGACGGGCGAGAAGCCGGGCTGCGCGCTGCTTCGCGGTATCACGGGCAGCGGAAAGACTTCGGTTTTCATAAAGCTGATTGACAGGGCGCTTAAAGAGGGAAAAAGCGCGATAATGCTCGTTCCCGAAATATCGCTCACGCCGCAGATGGTCGGCAAATTCCAGCGTCTTTTCGGGAAAGAAGTCGCAATTCTGCACAGTTCTCTGTCGGTCGGCGAGCGCGCGGACGAGTACCGCAGGATAAAAAGCGGCGCGGCGAAAATTGTGATAGGAACGCGCAGCGCGGTGTTTGCACCCGTGAAAAACCTCGCGATAATCGTCGTCGACGAGGAGGGCGAGGGGACGTACAAGTCCGAAAATTCGCCGAGATATCACGCGCGCGACGTCGCAAAGCAGCGCTGTTTCGCGCAAAATTCGGTTTTGCTTCTCGCCTCGGCAACGCCGTCGCTTGAAAGCTATTATTTCGCGAAAACGGGAAGATACGCTCTTTTCGAGCTTGACGAGCGGTTTAACAACGCGGTTTTGCCGGAAGTTGAGATTGTCGATATGCAAAAGGAGCGCGAAAACGGCAATATGTCGAGCTTTAGCGTTTCGCTGTGCGAGAATATCGAATATAATCTAAGCCGCGGCGAGCAGTCGATTTTGCTGCTGAACAGGCGCGGATACCGCACGGGAGTACGCTGTGCGCTGTGCGGAAAGCCGATGGAATGTCCGAATTGCT
>DPBR01000046.1:45221-45430 GCA_003516865.1 Oscillospiraceae bacterium | reverse complement strand
CGATGGAATGTCCGAATTGCTCCGTGCCGCTGACTTATCACAAAGCGAACGGCTGTCTGATGTGCCATTGCTGTGGGTATATGAAAAAATTCGACAGCGTTTGCCCGTATTGCGGCGGGAAATTCTTCGGAATGAAAGGCGAAGGCACGCAGCTTATCGAGGACGAGCTTTCGGGGCTGTTTCCGAAAGCGCGGATACTGAGAATGGAC
>DPBR01000046.1:44641-44999 GCA_003516865.1 Oscillospiraceae bacterium | reverse complement strand
ATACTGAGAATGGACGCGGACACGACGTCGGGGAAAACCGCTTTCGAGCACCGTTTCAAGGCGTTTGCGGACGGCGAGTACGACATTATGGTCGGAACTCAGATGATTGCGAAAGGGCTGAATTTCCCGAATGTAACGCTTGTGGGCGTGCTGAAAACGGATAATTCGCTTTACGCGGCGGATTTTCGCGCTTACGAGCGCACGTTTTCGCTGATAACGCAGGTCGCGGGGCGTTCGGGCCGCGGCGATAAGCGCGGAAGAGCGCTTATTCAGACGTTTTCGCCGGAGCATTATGTGATAAATCTCGCCGCAAAGCAGAATTATCCCGCGTTTTACGCCGAGGAGATAAAGCTGCGCG
>DPBR01000046.1:42583-44462 GCA_003516865.1 Oscillospiraceae bacterium | reverse complement strand
AAAGCTGCGCGAGGCTGTGTTTTACCCGCCGTTCTGCGATATCGTGACGTTTGTTTTCTCGGCGGTGAACGAAAACGAGTGCGCGAAAGCCGCGAAAAAGTTCGCAGGTATGCTGATAGAAACGGCGAAAAGCTACGGCGGGCGCGTTCCCGTGAGGGTTTTGGGACCCGCGCTGTGCGCCGTGGGGAGAATTAACGGAAGATTCAGATATTCGCTTATGGTGAAGTGCAAAAACAGCGCTTCCTTGCGGGAGGCTGTGGATAAAACGATGAAAGCGGCGCTTGCGGACGCGGATTTTGCGAACGTGAGGTTTTTCGCCGATATAAACGGAAGCGTGTAGTATAAGTGAAAGGTGATTGCAAATGGCATTAAGGGAAATTGTTCAGTTCGGGGAGGATATTCTCCGCAAAAAGTGCCGCGAGGTAACGAAATTCGACGATAAACTCGCGTCGCTGCTTGACGATATGGCGCAGACGCTGTACAACGCGGACGGAGTGGGTCTTGCCGCTCCGCAGGTCGGGATACTCAGGCGCGTTTGCATAATAGATATTCGCGACGGAAAGGGCTTGGTTGAGCTGATAAATCCCGTAATTACCGAGCAGAGCGGCTCGCAAATCGGAAACGAGGGCTGCCTTTCCGCGCCGGGAGAATGGTGCGAGGTCGAGCGTCCCGCGACGGTTACGGTAAGCGCGTTCGACAGGCACGGAGAAGCGTTCACGCTCAGCGCAAGCGAGCTTATGGCGCGCGCGGTGTGCCACGAGGTTGACCACCTCGACGGGATTTTATTCACGGACAGAGTGAAGAAAACGCTCCCGAAGAAAGCGTGATTTGCGATGACGAGAGAAATTCTGATGTTCGGAAATCCCGTTCTGCGGGAGAAATCAGCCGAGGTTACGCAGTTTGACGAAGAACTCGGCGTTTTGCTCGACGATATGTACGAAACTATGAAAGCGGCGGACGGAATAGGTCTTGCCGCGCCGCAGATTGGCGTTCTGAAGCGGGTTGTCGTGATTGATACGGGCGAGCGGAGGCTTGAACTCATAAATCCCGTAATCACGGCGATGTGGGGAAAGCAGTTCGAGGAAGAGGGCTGCCTTTCGCTTGTTGGGAAGAGGGGCGTTGTAAAGCGCCCGATGCACGTTCGGCTGAAAGCGTACGACCGCTTCGGCACGCTTCGCCGTTATCACGGAAAAGAGCTTCTGGCGCGCGCTTTCTGTCACGAGGTTGACCACCTGAACGGGATTTTATACGAGGACAAGGTTCTCGAGTGGATTGAGGAATGAGGAGATTAGCTTGAAGATTGTTTTTATGGGAACGCCCGAATTTGCCGCGAAAAATCTGGCGGCGCTTGTCGGGGAATTTGAGGTTGCGGCGGTTTTCACGCAGCCCGATAAGCCGAAAAACCGCGGAAAGAAGCTTGAAACAACGCCTGTGAAGGATTTTGCGCTGGAGCGTAATATTCCCGTGTATCAGCCGCGTTCGCTGCGTAAGGGCGAGGATGCGGAAGCGGCTATGGAAGCGCTTCGGGAGATTAACCCGGACGTGATTGTCGTGACGGCGTACGGGCAGATTTTGCCGAAAAGCGTGCTTGAGCTGCCGAAATACGGCTGCGTGAACGTTCACGCGTCGCTTTTGCCGAGATTTCGCGGCGCGGCGCCTATTCAGCGGTGCATTGAAGCGGGTGATGAAAAGACGGGAATTTGCACGATGCAGATGGACGAGGGTCTTGACACGGGCGACGTGCTGATGCGCGCGGAGGTTGAGATTACGTCCGAAATGACCGGCTCGGAGCTTACGGAGGTGCTTGCGGAGTGCGGAGCGAAGCTGATTTGCGAAACGCTTCACGCTCTCGAAAACGGAACGGCTCGCCGTGAAAAAC
>DPBR01000046.1:3068-42380 GCA_003516865.1 Oscillospiraceae bacterium | reverse complement strand
CGTGAAAAACAGCAAGGCGAGGCTTGTTACGCGGAGAAAATCCTCAAAGACGAGCTGAAAATTGATTTCACTAGACCTGCGCGCGATGTTCACAATTTCATCAGAGCGATGGCGGATGTTCCTTGCGCGTATACTTTTCTTGACGGAAAGCGGCTGAAAGTGTATCGCGCGGCGGTTTTGGCGCAGAAATCGGCGCTCCCCGCAGGGACGATTGCGGACGAGAAGAAATTCGTCGTTTCCTGCGGCGGGGGAGAATGCGGGGAGCTGCTTGAAATACAGCTTGAAGGCTCGAAGCGAATGAAAACGGAGGACTTCCTCCGCGGCAAGAAAATTAGTTCGGAAACCGTTCTTGGAATATGAAATTAACGGAGAAAAATGGCTATGGCTGACGCTCGATTAACCGCTGCAAAGCTGCTTCTGAAGCTGGAAAGCAGCGGGTCCTATTCAAATATTCTGCTTGACGGCGCGCTTTCGGAGCAGGGACTTTCGGAGCGCGACAAAGCGTTTGCCGCCGCGCTGTTTTACGGCGTGACGGAGCGCAGAATGACGCTTGATTTCATCATCGGGCAGAACAGCAGAATACCTTTCTCAAAGCTCGAAAAAGAAGCTGTAACCGCGCTTAGAATGGGGTTTTATCAGCTTTTGTATATGCCGTCGGTACCCGAAAGCGCCGCTGTAAACGAAAGCGTGAAGCTTTGCAGAAAGCTGAAATCGTTCGGCGCTGAGGGCTTCGTGAACGGAATGCTGAGAAGCTTTATCAGAAACGGAAAAAAGGTTAATTTCACGGGACTTGACGATGTGAAAAGGCTGTCGCTGGAGTATTCCTGTCCGGAGTGGATTGCCGCGAAATGGCTCAGAGAGTACGGCGAGGAGAACGCGATAAAGGCGATGGAAGCGTCGCTCGGCGCGCCGCCGCTTTACGCGAGGGTGAACACAACGAAGGTTTCGGACGACGAGCTTGTGGCGCTGCTGAAAAACGAGGGCGTGAAAGCGGAGCGAAATCCGCGGCTTAACGGCTGTGTGCGGCTCGAAAAAGCGGGCGAAATCGAGCAGCTCGAAGCGTTTAAGGCAGGACTTTTCCACGTTCAGGACGTATCGAGCCAGCTTTGCTGCCTGACGCTCAGACCGATTGTGAACGAAACGGTAATCGACATCTGCGCGGCTCCCGGCGGGAAAACGTTTACAATGGCGGAGCTTATGGGAAATAACGGCAGACTGCTGAGTCTTGACCTTTACGACGGGAGGGTAAACCTCATCGCGGAGGGCGCGAAGCGCTTGGGACTGCGGATTGTCGAGGCAAAGCAGAATAACGCCGTGAAGTTCAGCGAGGAGCTTCCGCAGGCGGACAGAGTGCTTTGCGACGTGCCTTGTTCGGGACTTGGCGTAATTCGCCGCAAGCCCGAAATAAAGTACAAGACCGAGCGCGAGTTTGACGAGCTTCCGCGGCTTCAGAGAGCCATTCTTGAGGTTTCGTCAAGGTATGTTAAGGTTGGCGGAACGCTGGTTTATTCAACCTGCACGCTTTCCCGCGCGGAAAACGACGATGTTGCGGCGGCGTTCGCCGAAGAGCACCCCGATTTTCTGCCGATTGTGCAGACGATACCTTACGACGGCGCGGAGAACAGTCCCACGCGTACTTTCTTCCCCGAAAAGGACGGCGGCGACGGCTTCTTCACGGCGGCTTTCCGCAGAATTAAGTGACTCTTTAGAGGAAAAATATGGAAAAAGTTGATATATTATCGCTGACTTTTGAGGAACTTTCCGAGAAAATACTCGAAATGGGCGAGAAAAAATTCCGCGCAAAGCAGATTTTCGATTGGCTGCACATCAAAAAAGTCGCTGATTTTGAACAGATGAGCAATCTTTCTGCACAATTTCGCGGCGAATTATCGGAGAAATTTTGTGTAAAACAACTGAAAATCAAAAAAAGACTTGTCAGCGGGATAGATAATACTGTAAAATATCTTTACGGGCTTTCGGACGGCGAGGCTGTCGAGAGCGTGCTTATGGACTACAAGCACGGCGCGGCGCTCTGCGTATCGACGCAGGTCGGCTGTAAAATGGGCTGTAAATTCTGCGCGTCCACGCTCGCGGGCTGGGTGAGAAATCTCGAACCGTCGGAAATGCTCGGTCAGATGTACGAAAGCGAGCGCGACAGCGGAAAAACGCTGGACAGCGTCGTTCTTATGGGCATCGGCGAGCCGCTCGACAATTTTGACAATGTGATGAAATTTCTGAAAATACTCGATGAAAGCGGGTTCAGCCTGCGGCGCGTTTCGCTTTCAACCTGCGGCGTTGTGGACAGGATTTACGAGCTTGCGAAGCTGAAGCTTGGCGTTACGCTCTCGGTTTCGCTTCACGCGGCGACCGATGAAAAGCGCTCGGAGATAATGCCGATAAACAAAAAATACCCGCTGAAAACGCTGATGAAAGCCTGCGACGACTATTTCGCGGCGACCGGACGCCGAATAAGCTTTGAATATTCGCTTATCGAGGGCGTGAACGATGATGAAAGCTCCGCGAAAGAGCTTATATCGCTGCTTGGCGGGAAAAACTGCCATATAAATCTAATCCCGATAAACGAAGTCCGCGAGCGCGGTTTCCGCAAAAGTCCTTATGTGGAACGCTTTCAGCGGCTTCTCACGAACGCGGGAATGAACGCGACCGTCAGGCGCACGCTTGGCGCGGATATAAACGCCGCCTGCGGTCAGCTTCGCCGCGACAGCAAGGGCGAATGAAAACGGCGTTTTGCCGAAAAGTTTGATTTTGCCCGCAAATCGGGCTGTGAAGTGAAATTTACCGGGTTTTTCCGGATAAACGCGCTTTGCGGATATTTCGGCGGCGCGGGCAAAGATAAATTCCTTACAGAAGGTGATTTTTTGAATATTTACTCAAAAACGGATATCGGTCTTGAAAGAGCCGAAAATCAGGATAACGTCTGGGGCGAGGCGCTCGGAGCGAACGTCTGCGCGGCGGTTTTGTGCGACGGAATGGGCGGAGAAAGCCGCGGCGGGCTTGCGAGCAGGATTGCCGTGGACGTTGTTTCAACGCGGATTAAGCAGAATTTCGGCGCAAATCTCGGCAGAAATTCGATACGCAACCTGCTTGTAACCGCGGTTGTGGCGGCGAACAGTATGGTTCGCACAGCCGCCGAGGAGCACGGAAGCGAGATTATGGGGACGACCTGCGTTGCGGCGATTGTGGCGGACGGAACGGCGTATATCGTGAATGTCGGCGACAGCAGGGCTTATCAGCTTTTCACGGACGGCGACGACGAGTGTATCCGCCAGATAACCAAGGACCATTCGCACGTCAGGGAGCTTGTGGAGCGCGGTCAGATTACCGCAGAGCAGGCGCGCGTTCACCCCGAACGCAACAAAATCACCCGTGCAATCGGTGCTGAGGAAGAGATAACTCCCGATTATTTCGAGCTTAACCTCAACAAGGGCGATATGCTTCTTTTGTGCAGCGACGGGCTTTCCTCCTATGGCGACGACCTCGATATCCTCGATATCTGCTTCGATAACGAGCCTCAGGACTGCTGCGGCGCGCTTGTCAATTACGCGAACGCAAATGGCGGTCACGACAACGTTTCGGTTGCGCTGATTAAGCTGTGATTTGGAGTATTTGCGAAGTTTGCGCCGCTTTAAGCGTTGTTTTTTGGCAAAATCGGCAATTGACTTTTATCGGAATATGTGTTATTATGTAAATTGGTTTTTTATATTGTTTTAACTTGAATTTAAGCAAATGATTTTCTAAGAGGAGATTTTCGTTATTTATGGATAACAACATAGGAAAAAAGCTCGATGGACGCTATGAGCTGCTTGAGCTTATCGGCGTGGGCGGAATGGCGGATATTTACCGCGCGAGGGATATTCAGGAAAACAGAATTGTCGCGGTTAAAATCCTCAAGACCGAGTTTGCGGGAAGCGACGAATTTCTGCGCCGCTTCAGAAACGAGAGCAAGGCGATAGCTCTGCTTTCTCACCCTAATATCGTAAAAATCTATGACGTGGGCTTTTCCGACAAGGTTCAGTTTATTGTAATGGAATATGTCGACGGAATTACGCTCACGGATTACATCGAGCAGCAGGGCGTTCTCAAATGGCGCGACGCGGTTCATTTCACCGTTCAGGTGCTTCGCGCGCTTCAGCACGCCCACGACCGCGGAATTGTTCACCGCGACGTGAAAAGCTCGAATATAATGCTCCTGCGCGACGGCACAATCAAGGTGATGGACTTTGGTATCGCGAGATTTAACCGCGAGAACAACAAAACAATGTCCGAAAAGACCATAGGCTCGGTTCATTACATCAGCCCCGAACAGGCGCGCGGCGATATAACCGACGAAAGAAGCGATATTTATTCCGTCGGCGTTGCGCTTTACGAGATGCTTACAGGAAAGAAGCCGTTTGACGGCGATACGCCCGTTGCTATTGCGCTGAAACATATGCAGAGCGTTCCCCAGAAGCCCACGGAGCTTAATTCCACCATTCCCGAAGGGCTTGAGCAGATTGTTATGCGCGCGATGCAGAAAGACCCGAACGCGCGCTATCAGACTGCGGGCGAGATGATTACCGACCTTGAGGAATTTCGGAAAAATCCCGGAATTGTGTTCGATTACAAGTATAATTCAACGGACGGAACGTCAAAATTCGCGGATAAGCTTAATCCCGCCGCAGAGCAGGAAAAACAGCGCAGAAAGAGCGTTCCCGACGACGATTATGACGACGACGAATACGACGATTACGACGACGATGACGAGATTGAGGAGCGCAGAAGCCCGCTGATACCGATTTTGTTCGCGGTTGGCGCGGCGTTTGTAATCGTGACGGTATTCCTTATTCTGATGCTGCTTGCAAACGGCTTCGGCGGCGGCGAAAGCTCGGATAATTCGGGCGTGAGCAACTCCGGCGGCATAAGCGTGACGGACGGCGGCGAGTTCAATATGCCGAACCTTATCGGAATGACGTGGGACGAGGCAAATTCCAAGTACGGCGACGGAAAGCTTATGAAGCTTGTTCCCTCGCAGGAGTACAACGAGGCTAAGGAAGGCGAAATTTTCGACCAGGAGTTCGTAGAGGGCAGACGCGTGAAGCAGGGTGTTACCGTTAACGTAAAGGTCAGCAAGGGCATAAAGCAGGTTGAAATTCAGGACGTTACGGGAAGGACCGCCGACAATGCCGAGCGCACGCTCAAGCGCGATGGATTTAAGGTCACGAAAACGTTTGCCGACAGCGAGGAAATCGCCGAGGGTCACGTTATATCGACAACTCCCGCGGCGCACGAGTTTTTGCCGCAGGGAAGCACGGTTGTCATTATGGTAAGCAACGGCGCGGCGGATAAGATGTTCTATATGCCGAATCTTGTAGGAATGCCGATTGCCGAGGCGACAAAGCGCTGCGACGAATATCATCTCGTTCCGAAGCTCACGGCGAAGGCGAGCGATAAGGAAAAGAACGAGGTTATCGAGCAGAGTATTCCCAAAGGCGAAAAGGTCGCTCCCAACACCGAAGTCGAGCTGACGTACAGCACGGGAGAATCCCCCGAAAAGGAGTGCGAGATTAACGTAACGCTTCCGACGAGGATTACGGGTGAGTTCGAGTTCAGGTTCTATGTCGACTCGGTACGCGATGTTGCGGCGACGGAAACGCGCGACGTAAGCCTTGCAGGCTCAAAGACAATCTCTTACACGGTTAAGGGCAAGCCCGGCGAGGAGAAATATTTCGCGATTAAGGTAATGTCAACCAAGACGGGGCTTGAGGGGACGTATCTCCAGATGAAGCTCACCTTCAAGGATGGCAACGAGCAGACCGAAAAGGAACAGATTTTCAAGGACAGCAAGGTGTTTGATTATCTGCTTTCGGGAACGACGCCCGATAATCCCGATGATTCAAGCTCGTCCGACAGCGGAACATCGTTGGTGTAACAGATGAACAATTCGTTTGAATTTAACGGAATAATCACAAAAGCGGTCGGGGGCGTCTATTATGCGGACGCCCTCGACGGGCATATAAAAGGTGAAAATGTGAAGTGCGCCGCGCGCGGGATTTTTCGGAACAGGAAAATCAGTCCTGCGGCGGGCGACAGGGTTCGCGTGAGCGTTTGCGACAGCGCCGAGCCTGTTATCGAGGAGATTTTCGAGCGCAGGAATTATTTGCTGCGCCCGCCTCTCGCAAATCTTGACGGAATTGTGTTTGTGAACAGCACGGCTGAGCCGAAAATTAACCGATTTGTGCTGGATAAGCTGATTGCGATTGCGGACGGAAACGGGATTGAACCGATTGTGGTTTTCACGAAAATAGACCTTGAATCGGCGGGAGAATTTCCGCGGATTTACGAGAAAATCGGGATACCCGTGCGCTCGGTGAACAACCTTACGGGCGAGGGCGCGGAGAAGCTCAGGGAGCTGATTGAGGGGAAATTCTGCGCGTTTGTGGGAAATTCGGGCGTCGGGAAATCCAGCCTTTTGAACGCGCTTTATCCCGAATTGCTGCTCAAAACCGCCGAAATCAGCAAAAAACTCGGCAGAGGCAGGCACACGACGCGTCAGGTCGAGCTGTTCAAAATCGGCGGTAATTACGTCGCGGACACGCCGGGATTTTCGGCGGTCGAACTTGAAAATTACTGCGATATACCGCGCGAGGAGCTTGACCTTGCGTTCCGAGAGTTCAGAGAACCGCGCTGCAAGTGCCGATTTTCGGATTGCCGCCACGTCAAGGAAACGGGCTGCGCGGTGAAAAAGGCGGTCGAGGACGGAGAAATCGCCGAAAGCCGCTATAACAGCTATCTGCGGTTGCTTGAGGAAAAGAAACCGGAGTATTGAATGGGAAAAATCTGTACGATAATCTGCGGCGCACCCTGCGGTGAATTTCCGCGCGAGCTTGCCGAGGGGTTTGTAATCGCGGCGGATAAAGGGCTTGATTACGCGCTTGAAGCGGGAATTTCGCCCGAAATTGTCGCAGGCGATTTTGACAGCGCGAAAAGTGCTGTTCCGAGCGGCGCCGAAATCATAAAATTTCCGCCCGAAAAGGATTATTCGGACACTGAGCTTGCCGCGAAAATCGCTTTGGAACGAGGATTTGACGAGCTAAGGCTGCTTTGCGCGCTCGGCGGCAGGCTTGACCACACAATCGCGAATATTCAGCTCATATATCGGCTGAAGAAGCGCGGGATTTCTGCCGAGCTTTTCGGCGGCGGAGAACGCGCGTTTATCCTTGAAAATGAAACCCGCGAAATACCCGCTTTTTCGGGGTATATGTCGGTGTTCGCGTATGAAAAAAGCGCCGTGATAAGCGAAAGCGGCGTTAAATATCCGACGAAAGAAGTTGAGTTTACGAACGATTTCCCGCTCGGATTAAGCAACGAAATCACCGAAAAAACCGCGAAAATCACGGTACACAGCGGCGCGGCGCTGATTTTGCTCGTTGAAAGCAGGAGGTAAAATATGGAAAAGAAACTTGGATTTGGGCTTATGCGGCTTCCGCTTAACAATCCGAACGACGCTGGAGATATCGACATTGAAACGGTGAAGAAGATGGTTGACGCGTTTATCGCGAACGGCTTCACCTATTTTGACACGGCGCTTATGTACTGCGGCGGAAAGAGCGAGGCGGCTGCGAAAGCGGCGCTTACTTCGCGTTATCCGAGAAACGCCTATACTCTTGCGACAAAGCTTCACGCGGATTATTTCAATTCCCGCGGGGACTGCGACAAGGTTTTTGCGGAACAGCTTGAGAGAACGGGCGTTGATTTCTTCGATTATTACTTGCTGCACGACGTCGGCGTTGACCATTACAAGAAGTATACGGAGCTTGGCTGTTTTGATTGGCTTTCCGAGAAGAAAAAGGCGGGTCTTGTGAAGAACGCGGGCTTCTCGTTCCACGACAGCGCCGAGTTTCTCGACCGCGTGCTTACGGAACACCCCGAAATGGACTTCGTTCAGCTTCAGATAAACTATCTCGATTGGGAAAACGAGGGCGTTCAGTCGCGGAAATGTCACGAGGTTGCCGTTAAGCACGGAAAGAAAATCATTGTCATGGAGCCTGTCAAGGGCGGAACGCTTGCTAAGGTTCCCGAAGAAGCCGAAAAGCTGTTTAAAGAGCATAATTCCGAGGCTTCCGTGCCTTCCTGGGCAATCCGCTTCGCGGCGAGCTGCGAGAACGTGTTTATGGTGCTTTCGGGAATGAGCACGCCCGCTCAGCTTGCCGATAATATGAGCTATATGCGCGATTTCAAGCCGCTTAACGGCGAGGAAATTGCTCTTGTGAAGAAAGCGGCTGAGATTATCAACAAAAACATCGCAATTCCCTGCACAGGCTGTTCGTACTGCACGGAGGGCTGCCCGATGAAAATTGCAATTCCGAAGTATTTTTCGCTTTACAACACGGATTTGCTTGAAAGCAAGGACAAGGATTGGACACCGCAGGGCGAATATTACGACAGGCTTACGGCGATTTTCGGAAAGGCAAGCGACTGCGTTGAGTGCGGTCAGTGCGAGGAAATCTGCCCGCAGCACCTTCACATTATCGACAATCTCAAGGAGGTTGCGAAGCATTTTGAGCGGTAATATCTGACAAGCCGCGATTTTCGGGAAACGCTAAAATAAAAGTAGTTTTCCACAGATTAGGTGTCGGAAATTTGTTTTGGAGAATTGATATGAACGACGTTTCAAGGGCTGAGATAATCGGCTTCAATATGGACAGCGAGAGCGTTTGCGCGGCTTCGGCGAGAATTTCCACAACCGAGGGAAACTCGGCTGAAATTTACCGCAAATCTCTCGGAAACGAGAAAAACGGCGCGCTTATACGCAAGGTTCTTGCTTCGGGACATCGCTCCGTTATCGAACACGCGGTTTTTTCGATTGCGCTGACGAATGTTTCCGTGTACGCGGAGCAGTTTTTCATTGAGAGCAGACTCGCTTCCTTTACCGTAAAATCGCGCCGCTACGTCGATTTCAGCAAGACGGGATATTACGTTCCCGCGGGTCTTGACGAGGAAAGCAGGGCGCTTTACGGCGAGTATATGGATACGGCTTTTTCGGCTTACGGAAGGCTTCTGGAGCTTGATATTCCGAAAGAGGACGCGCGTTTTGTGCTGCCTTACTCGTTTTACAGCAATTTTTTCTGCACGATGAACGCGAGAGAGCTTATCGGCGTGATAAACTCAATCAGAAGCGGCAGAGGAAGCCATATCGCGGAGCTTCGGGATATCGCAAATCAGCTTGCGGAGCAGCTCGCGAGGATTTTTCCGAGCGTTTCGGAGGAGTTTTCGGATATCGCGGAGGAAACGCCCGACGAAGAAATTTCGTTTGCGGAGAAAATTTCGCTGCTTTGCGAGGAAAAAACAGGGGAAGTCGAGCTTGTCGGCGCGCCGAAAGAACCCGCAAAGCTGCTCGATATCGCGCTCAGAGCGACCGGAGAGCGCGTCCTCACGCCCGCCGAACTTATCCGCGAAAAGCGTCCGCGCGCTCTGGAACAGCTTAATTATTCATTTGTGATAAAAGACGTGACGCTCGCGGGGATAACGCACATTGTCCGACACAGAATGCAGTCGGTGATTGTTCCGCCGATTGAAACCGCGCCGCCGCGCAGACGATTTGTGCTGCCGAAAACGGTTGACCAGAACCCGAAAGCGCGTGAAATTTACGAAAAGACGATTTCTCGCTGCGGCGAGCTTCTTGCAAAGGCGATGAAAAACGCCGCGCTGCGCCGACATATTCACTATTTCGCGCTCAGCGGCAATTTGCTTGACGTTATGACGACAATGAACGCTCGCGAGCTTCTGCTGTTCATTCGCCTGAGAACCTGCACGAGGGCGCAGTGGGAAATCCGCGCGGTATCCGAAAGAATGCTCGGACTTCTGAGAGCCGATTTTCCCGAGCTTTTCGGGCTGTACGGACCGAGTTGCTACGTTATGGGAAGCTGTCCCGAAGGCAGAATGTGCTGCGGTAAACAGACTGAAATGAAGGAAAAATTCGGAAAATGACGAAAAAGCGCAGACGGAAATTCTGCGCTTTAGTCTTTCATAATCTTGGATAATGCACCGAGAACGGACTTTGCTCGTTCTCCTCAATGTGTTTGTGATATTCGCTGCTCTCAGCCGGCAGCCGCACCGCGAAGCGAATGAAGTCTTTTTGAAATTCTTAAGCCGCCGGAGACACTCGCGGCGAAGCCGCGTACCGGAGCGCAGACGAAAAATGTCTGCGCTTTTCGGTATTAAGTGGTCATTCGCAGACCTCGGATTTGTTTTTGCGCGGGGATTTTTTGGATTGATTTTCGGGCGGTTCGGCGCGCTTTCGCAGTTCCGAGAGCGCGTACTCCGAGAAAAGGATATTTCCGCCCGCAATCGCCGCCGCGTGAATAACCGAAAGCGAAAGCGCCGCCTTGCTTTCTTCTTCGGCGTTCTGTTCAAGACTGCTTTCGAGCAGGCTCATCGTGTTAAAACATTCTTCTTCATAGCGCGATGTGAAAATATCAAGAACTTCATCTTCTGTTCTCGTTTCAAGAAGCGTTTCAATCAGCGCCGCGATGTCGTTTATCGGCAAAACCCGCTTCATAACGCAGATTATTATCAGCCTGAACAGGTGCGTCCGCGAATATTTTTTCTTTATGGGAGCGGGAATAATCCCGATTTTGACGTAATTATTAATCATCGAGGACGTAAGAACAGACTCGTCCTGCGGCGAAAGCCAGCCGAAATATTTCCCCATAAGCGTGATAACCTGGTCCATGTAAAGCTCGATATCGGGAAGCTCGTCCCAGCGCGGCAGGCGGCACTCGTATTTCTGCCGCTCGAAAAATTCCTTGTAATCCATCGCTTTTCCTTTCATTTTATGTTTTCACTTATTATAACATATAATTATATATTCCGCAAGAGCTTTTCTATAAATTTACATAAAATAATTTTGGAATACGCTTGACAAAATGCGATTAACAATGTATAATAGTTTTGAAAACCAGATGTGATGTTGAGAGGAAATATATGGAGTACGTTCGGAAAGTTACGCTGATAACGGGAGATTACGGCTGCGGGAAAACAAATCTTGCGGTTAATCTCGCGCTTTTTCTTGCGGAAAAGGGAAAAGTTTCGCTTGTCGATATAGATTCGGTAAACCCGTATTTCCGCGCCGCCGATTTCGCCGAAATGCTCGCGGAAAAGGGCGTTGACGTTGTATTTCCGCAGTTTGCGAATACAAATCTCGATATCCCCGCGTTTAACTTCGACCTTGAAGCGATTGTTTCAAAGAGCGATTTTACGATTATCGACGCGGGCGGTTCGGAGGCGGGCGCTTATCCCGCGGGTCGCTTCGAGAGCTTTTTCAGAGCGCTCGGAAGCGACTTTTCGGCGCTTTATGTATTTAATATGTACCGTCTTTGCGGGCGTTCGGCGGAGCAGGTCTGCGAAACGCTCCGCGATGTCGAGAATGCCTGTCGTGTGAAATGCACGGCGCTTGTGAACAACTCAAATCTCGGCGCTGAAACAACGCCCGAAACCGTGCGGAATTCGGCTGATTTTACGGACGAGGCGAGCAGGATTTCGGGTCTGCCGATTGCGTTCACAAGCGTTTGCGAAAACGAGGAGCAAAAAGACGGATTTTTCCCGGTGAAGCGGCTTGTGAAGCTGCCTTGGGAGGATTTTTCGGAGGAATGATATGATTACCGTAAACGAGGAAAGGTGCAAGGGCTGCGCGCTCTGCACGGGGGTTTGCCCGAAGAAGATTATCTCGCTGAACACGCAGACCCGCAATAAAAAAGGCTATCACACGGCTTTTTGCACGGACGATGAAAAGTGCATTTCCTGCGCGATGTGCGCGATGATTTGCCCCGATTGTGCAATAAAAGTTGAGAAGAAATAGAGGAATAAAATGGAAAAAGTACTTATGAAAGGCAACGAGGCGCTTGCCGAAGCCGCTTTGCGCGCGGGGTGCAAGTGTTTTTTCGGATATCCGATTACGCCGCAGACGGAAATATCCGCCTATCTCGCCAAAAATATGGCAAAGCGAGGCGGCGTTTTTCTTCAGGCGGAGAGCGAAATCGCCGCGATAAATATGGTTCTCGGAGCGAGCGCTTCGGGCGTGAGAGCGATGACTTCAAGCTCCTCGCCGGGAATTTCGCTCAAGAGCGAGGGTGTTTCGTATATCGCGGGAAGCGATTTGCCGTGCGTTATCGTAAACGTTCAGCGCGGCGGTCCGGGACTTGGCGGCATTCAGCCGTCGCAGTCGGACTATTTTCAGGCGACAAAAGCGCTCGGTCACGGCGATTTCAAGCTGATTGTCTATGCGCCCGCTTCCGTTCAGGAAACGATTGATATGACGTTTCTCGCGTTCGATACCGCGGACAGGTTCAGAATGCCCGTGATGATACTCTCGGACGGACTTCTCGGTCAGATGATGGAGCCTGTTGCGTTCCCCGAAATCGAGGTGAAAATCCCCGAAAAACCTTGGGCTTGCCGAGGTCACGAAAACAAACGACCGCACAATATTGTAAATTCGCTGTATCTTCAGCCCGAAATTCTCGAGCGCTCCGTAAACGAGCGGTTTGAGCGCTATGAGCGGGTGAAGCGCGAGTGCGTGCTGTCGGAGAGCTATCTTTGCGAGGACGCAGAAATTGTGGTCGTTTCATTCGGAGCCGCCGCGAGAATATCGAAATCCGCCGTTGACGCCGCGCGCGAAAAGGGCGTTAAAGCGGGTCTTTTCCGCCCGAGAACGCTCTATCCGTTTCCCGAAAAACAGCTTGCGGAAGCCTGCAAAAACGCGAAAAATGTGCTGAGCGTCGAGATGAACAAGGGTCAGATGATTGAGGATATCAAGCTTGCGCTGGAGTGCAGGCTGCCCGTGGAATTTTTTGGAAGAAACGGCGGCGTTGTGCCGAGCGTAGGCGAAGTTATCGCGCAGATTGAGCGTATTCACGAGGGGAGGGACTGAAATGGCGGTTGTTTTTGACAGACCACACGCACTTTGCGACGTGGCAACGCACTATTGCCCCGGATGCACGCACGGGATTATTCACAGGCTTGTCGCGGAGGTTATCGACGAGCTTGAAATCGAGGGGAAAACCGTCGGAATTTGTCCCGTAGGCTGCTCGGTTATGGCGTATGATTACTTCAGCTGCGATATGATTGAAGCGCCGCACGGCAGAGCGCCCGCTGTCGCAACAGGCGTTAAGCGCGCAAATCCCGAGTCGATTGTGTTCACATATCAGGGCGACGGCGACCTTGCGGCAATCGGCACCTGCGAAACCGTTCACGCGGCGGCGCGCGGCGAGAATATCACCGTTATTTTCGTGAACAACACGATTTATGGTATGACGGGCGGTCAGATGGCTCCGACAACGCTTCCGGGGCAGATTACCCAGACCACTCCCTACGGAAGAAATCCCGCATTGCAGGGGTTTCCGCTCAGAATGTGCGAGATGCTCGCGGAGGTTGACGGCACGGCGCTTGCGCAGAGAGTCGCGGTTGACGGTATCCCGCATATCAGGGAAGCGAAAAAGGCAATCCGAAAAGCGTTCGACAATCAGCTTCACAAGCGCGGATTTTCAATTGTCGAGGTGCTTTCAACCTGCCCGACAAACTGGGGAATGACCCCGGAACAGGCTATGGAGCGCGTCCGCAGCGAGATGATACCGTATTTCCCGCTCGGAGTGTACAAGGACGCGCCCGTGTGGAACGTAAATGGGGGAGGCGAGGAGTAATGCTCACGGAAATCATAATTTCGGGTTTCGGCGGTCAGGGCGTTCTTTTCGCGGGGAAATGCCTCGCATACGGCGCGATGATGAAGAATATCGAGATATCGTGGCTTCCGAGCTACGGACCGGAGATGCGCGGCGGCACGGCAAACTGCTCCGTGTGCATTTCGGACAAGCCGATAGGCTCGCCGCTCGTAACGGAGCCGGATATCCTCATCGCGATGAACGAGCCGTCTGTCGATAGGTTTATCGGCAGCGTGAAATCGGGTGGATTTGTGTTTTATGACAGCGGAATGACCGATAAACAAATCACGCGTGGCGATATTTCGACATTCGGCGTTCCCGCGGCTAAGATTGCCGAGGAGAACAACCTCGGCGGCATGGGAAATATCGTGCTTCTCGGAAAGACGCTTCGCGAGTGCGCGCAGAAGCTGTTCGGGATTGACGGGAAAACGCTCTCGGAGGCTTTCGCGAAGCTTATTCCCGCAAAAAAATCCGAGCTTGCCGCGAAAAATACAGCGGCGCTTCGGCTCGGAATGAATTATTGAAAAAGGCGGGATTTCTCCCGCCTTTGAGACCGTCGAAAAAGTCCCGTTGGGACTTTTCCGCCGAAGCATCCGCACTGCCCGCACTCATTGTCGGCTTTGCCGACAATTCGCACAGTTGTGCGGATAGAAGTGTTTTTTGCCACGGGAGACCCGTGGCAAAAAAACGGATTTAAAATGCCCGCTTTGCGGGAAAAATCTACTTTTTCGACAAACTGAAAGGCGGGATTTCTCCCGCCTTTCGCTTATCTGAAATAGCCCAGAAGCTTCTCTTTTTCCTCGTCCGTGAGCGTTTTACTCCACGGAACTCTGCCGTCGGGCTTCGCGCCGTATTCGGCGAAACGCGCGGTTTTGTCGCGCTCGGTGTCGTTCCACTTGTCAAAACCCTCCGCGGATATGTGAGAACCGTATTTACAGTTGATATACGAGCATTTTCCGTAATCCCGCCAAGGTCTTGCCAGATAAATCGACCCCTCGTCAACCCCCTTTGCAGCGGTGAAATCACAGCGATTGAACACAAACCCGATTTCCTGCGAAAGCGCGTGAGCGGGCGCCGCCGTGTAGCCGTGACCGCGAACATCGGGAAGCGACTTTATCTCGCAATCCTCGAAAAGCGTGTCTCCGCAGCCGAAAATGAAATCCACGTTGCCCTCAATCAGGCAGTTTCTGAAAATCTGCTTCTGAGCGCCCGCCGCGCGGAGTTCGTCTTTCAGAAAACCGTCATAGCGCTCGATAAGGTCGGGCGGGAGCGGACCGCAGAATATCGTGTCCTGAGTCGACGTAAACGTGCAGTTCTCCGCGAGAAATTCGTCCGCGTAAACCGTCAGCGCGACCTCCTGTCCCTTTTTTTCGGGGAACATCGCGTCGTTTTCAAGCGTGAGGTTTCTCAGCGTAACCCTCGGCGCGAGAACGGCGGCGGTGTACGTCCTGAACGTAACGTACTCGCGGCCCTGTTCGTCGATTTTCTTCGCGTAATCGTCGAACACAATCCGCGTTTTTCCCGCGCCCTGACCGATTATCTCGACGTCCGGCACGCTTATCTCGATTTTTTCGCGGAACTCGCCCTCGCCGAGGATTACGCGCGTATGCGGCATTATTCCGGCAAGAACAGCGCCTAGGCTTTCGCCGGATTTAACTGAAATTTCCTGCATTTTCTTTTCTCCTTTTGTATTATTGGATTCATTTTTATAATATAACGTTTTATCGGATTTTTCAAGTGGCGTTTGAAGATTTGTCAAAAACGACAAAAATGTTTGAACTTTTTTGTTAACTATTTGAGATTTCCCATAACAATGCCGATGTAACAAATGTAACGAAATGCTTTGTGCCGGATTTGTGATTAAAATGTGATAAATTGGTATTGACATTTTAGTAAGTGTGTGCTAAAATAAACGTAATCAGTTAAAAATGTTTGTAAACGTTAACACGTTTTACGCGGAAATAAGTGGAAATGATTACATAGTTCACAGGTGAGCATAAAAGCTTGTGAAAACGGGTTACATCAAAGTTAAGTAAAATTGTGAAAACAAATTACAGCGGTTCTTCTCGCTGAGAGATTTTTACGGGATTTGAATGATGAATAACTTATCGTTAAAGCAATATAAAGCGATTGATTTGACCTTGCTGGCGATTATTCTTGCGGTGTTTGAGGCGATTACGTCGCTTGCTGCTTCAAAATGGTTTCCGCTTCAGCTTTTTTCGCTTTCTCCGACAATCGCGGTCGTTTGCATCGTGATGATGAGATGGGGCGGCTGGGCGGCAATCCACGCGGTTGTGGGCGGCCTTTCGTTCTGTATCGCGACGGGCGCGGAGCCGAAGCATTTCGCGATTTACTGCGTCGGAAACTGCGCTGCGCTTTTCGCGCTTCTGTTCTTTAAGAAGCTCGGAAAAAAGCGCGTGAAAGATTCGGCGTTTATTACTGCGGGATACGCGCTTGCGGCGTTCTGCGCGGTTATGGTCGGGAGATGGGCGATAAGCCTTGTCTTCGGCGGCGAATTCGGAGCGATTGTCGATTATTTTGTCGCCGATTCACTCACGCTTCTTTTCACGGTGCTTGTGGTTCTCATTGCGAGAAAGCCCGACGGTCTTTTCGAGGACCAGAAAGCGTATCTTATCCGCACGGAGGACGAGAGAAAACGGCACGAGGACTCGGAAGTCCTTTGATTTGCAGATTGATTTACTTTGCGAAATAAATTACTTTCTTTAGGAGGTTTCAAAGATGCAGGCTAATTGCAGCGATTACCTGATTTTCGACGCGGAAAACGGCGTCTACGTTGAAAATCCCGAACAGGCGGTGCGCGACGACGTTGAAAAACACCACTGGCTCAACGTTTTCAAAACGGTGATAAAGGACTGGCGTTTGTACCTGATGCTTGTTCCGATGATTTTCGTATTCCTTTTCTGGCGCTATTTCCCGATGTATGAGCTTCTCGGCTGCTTTAAGGTTACGGACCCCGTAAAGCCGGTTGCCGACCAGTTCTACTCCGGTTTCTCGTACTTCAACACTCTGTTGTTCGGCGGGACAAACCCGGGACTTTCCGCAGATTTCTGGAGAGCGTTCAGAAATACGTTCCTGCTGAGCTTCTACGGCTTGTGCTTCGGTTTCCCGATGCCCATTATCATCGCGCTTTTCTTCAACGAAATCCGCTCGAATGTCGCTCGAAGCATATATCAGGTTGTAACTTACCTCCCGAAGTTTATGTCGACGGTTGTTATGACATCGCTCGTAATGATGCTTGTAAAGCAGGGCTCGCAGACTTCCGGAATGGGTATCATTTCTCAGCTTCTTGAGAATATCGGTCTTATCGACCACGAAACCGCTTTCGGCGGTCTTTTGAACAATCCCTCGTTCTTCCGCGGTATTTATCAGATAAGCGGAATCTGGGAAACGGCAGGATACGACAGTATCGTATTCTTCGCCGCGATTATCGCAATCGCTCCCACACGCTATGAGGCGGCGCAGATTGACGGCGCGGGAAAGATGGCTCAGATGAGATACGTCGTTCTTCCGAGTATCCTTTCCACAATCGTCATTATGCTTATTACAAAGATAGGCTCGCTGCTCAACATCGGCTATGAGAAGGTCCTCCTTTTGTACAACCCCAACACCTATATGACTGCGGACGTTGTTTCGACGTTCTCTCTCAGAAACGGCGTCGAGGGTACGATGCAGGGTCTGGCTTCCGCCGCAGAAATGATGAATAACGTTATAGGAATGCTGTTGGTTATCGGTGCGAACACAATCGCGCGCAAGGCGTCCAACACATCTCTCTATTAAAGAGGTTTACTTATGAAAAGAAGACTTGAGATTTCCGAGCTTATATTCAAGATTATAAGCTACACTTTGCTTACGGTGTTTGCGATCTGCTGCCTTTATCCGTTTATTTACACGATTTCTGCTTCCATAAGCGGACGTTCGGCGGTTGAATACAACACGCTTGTTCTCCTTCCCAAGGACATTCAGTTTGACGCCTTTTCAAAGATGTTTAACGACAATATGTTCTGGAACTCCTATACGAACACTCTGTTCCTCACGTTCTACGGCACAATCTGGGAACTCGGACTTTCCGTTCTCGGCGCTTACGCTCTTTCCAAGAAGCGTCTTTTGTTCCGCAAGGGCTTCAACTTCTTCCTTGTTTTCACAATGTGGTTCAGCGCAGGTATGGTTCCTCAGTATCTGAACTACATCAACACCAAAAAGGTGTTCAACACAATCGGTATAATGGACGATAAGTGGCTTGTCGTTATCGCAATGGGTATGGCGGCAATGAACATTATTCTCCTGCGTAACTCTTTCGAGGGCGTTCCGAGTGAAATTGAAGAAGCGGCTATCGTCGACGGAGCGACCGAAATGCAGGTTCTCTGGAGAGTTTACCTCCCGATGAGCAAGTCGATTATAGCAACGGTTGCGCTGTTCTTCGGTATTTCCCGTTGGAACGGTTACTTCTGGGCAAGACAGATGATTTCCAACTCCCACGAGCACCCGCTGATGGTATTTATCCGACTAAAGCTTGAGCAATACACCGACCCGGAGGTTACGGCGGGCTGGAACGAAGCATACGCGACGGATTCCGTCATTTACGCGCTTATCATTTGCTCAATCGTTCCTATCCTTATTATCTATCCCTTCATTCAGAAATACTTTGCTAAGGGCGTTAACGCGGGCGGCGTTAAGGGATAATCGTTTTGTTGTCATTCGCATAAGGCGATTGATATAGAGGCGGTCGAACCGCCGTTAAAAAGGGAATAACCCCAAAGCACTTTATATTTTCCTAAAAGGAGGAAAACAATGAAAAAATCAAAAGTAGCCGCTTCTGTTATGGCGGCGGTTCTCGCGAGTGCAACCCTTGCAGGCTGCAGCACTCCGGGAGGAAACAGCAGCTCTTCCGGCTCGACGAGCACTTCAAGCTCCAAGAGCGAATCCACAAGCTCATCTACAAGCTCTGAGGCTCCTGAGGCGCCCAAGCTTGAATATGCCAACGGAACTCTTCTCCGTATGGCTGTTGGTTACAACTCCGCTAAGACCGGTATCGCTTTCGACGCTGAAATCGCAGGCTCCGGCGTAACTCTTGCCGATGGCAAGACCTACAACACCGGCGACCTCAAGCCCACATGGCAGCAGCTCGAAACCGTTCTCAAGGTTAAGTTCGAGGACCACTATCAGGGCAACAACTCCACCAAGGAGTGGGAATACTGGAAGGAGCGCCTTAACGAAATCGATATGGTAAGCGGTACTGCAAGCACCCTTACCGAAAACGGTACAGCAGGCAAGCTCGTTAACATCGCTGAGTATCTCGACAGCATGCCCAATTTCAAGGCTTACCTTGAAAAGAACCCCATCGTTCGTCTGTCTATCACAGGCTCTACCACAGGTTCTTCCAAGGGTGCAATCTACTTCTCGCCTTACTTCGACGGTGTAAACGATATCGAGCGTATGCCCCTTATGAGAACTGACTGGGTTTCCAAGCTCCTCGACGGCGAAGGCGAATTCACCGCTTCTGCAAGCGCAAACACCAAGACCCCTGTTTACACGCCTTATATGCCTACTTCCGGCAAGGTTGAGGTTGAGGTTGTAAAGAAGGACGGCTCCGGCGTTGAAAAGGTAACCAAGAATTATGACAAGGCAGGAAACATCGTTCAGAAGATGAACGACGCAGGCGCTATGTCCGGTGTTGACGCTGTTAATATGCTCCGCAAGTACATTGACGAAGCTTACAACGGCTATTACGGAACCACTCGTTCCGACCTCTTCTGCGGTCAGAACGCTGCTTGGGACGCTGACGAACTCGTTGCTCTTCTCCGCTGCGTAACTTCCAACTCCCAGACTCTCAACGGCACTGACAACATCAACGGTCTGTTCTCCCGTGAGGACGACAACAACCAGCGCCGTGTTGACCTCTTCCGCTTCGCAGGTACTCTGTTCGGCGTTCGCGGTCTTGAGGCTCGTCAGGATTACCTCTATGTAGGCAATGACAACAAGCTCCACGACGCTCGTCAGGAAGCTTCCACCTATGAGGCAATCGCTAAGATGCACGATATGGCTTCCGAGGGTCTTATCTCCAAGTCATTCATCGATACCGCAAAGGAAAGCTCCTCCACAATGCTCGAGAACGACCTCGGCTTTATGAGCTACGACTACAACCAGACTCAGACCCTTCTTAACCAGACCAAGCTTCAGGCTGACCAGGGCGAGAAGTACATGGCAGTTATGGTTCCTGTTGCTAAGTGGAACGACGGCACAGGCGACAAGTACATGAGATTTACCGAGTCTTGGCGTTCTGTTAAGACCGATGGTTGGGCAATCTCCAAGGCCGGCGTCGGCGATGATAAGAACAAGCTCAATGCTTGCCTCTCTCTCATCGACTACGCTTACAGCCCCGAGGGACAGATTCTGATGTCCTACGGTCCCGACGCATTCATCAAGACCAAGGCTGACGGTTCTTATGAAACCTTCAACTTCAACGGCGAACAGTGGCCTGTTATCGCTGAGGCTACCGAGAAGGAACTTTGGGAAAAGGGCAAGGGCAACTACACCAACTACGCTCGTTACTACCTCGGTTCTACTCTGAGCTTCGTTAAGAGCCAGGCGTTCGAGTATCAGTGCACTTGTGCAGCCGGCAAGGAAGGCGCAGGCTACATCTCCAACGCTATCGCTCTCGGCACTATCAAGCACCCTGAGCTTGCACTCGCTGACAATGCATGGTACACTTCCGTTCCTACCGTTCTTCCGAACTCCAAGGTTGAGAACGACCAGATTGCTACATTCACCGAGCTCTCCGCTAAGGGCAAGTACAGCTCCAGCAAGGGCGGCGAGAACCTCTTCTGCGACGTAATCGCGGCTGGCTTCTCCGGCGAAGGCACTTCTTCCGCTGCTGATACCCTCAAGACTGTAACCGAAACCTGGAAGGGCGCTCAGTATCTCCAGCTCAAGCAGCTTGCATGGCAGAGACTTGTAGACTACTACAAGGATATCAACGGCTGATTAAAGCCACGGGCAAATTTCACTTAAAGGCAAACCAATCGAAAGCGGCGCGGCGCGGTAACCGCGAGAAGGGATACCGCGCGTGTGACGCGAGAATCCACATTATGTTGTTGCGAAGGGGAGAACTCCCTCCCCTTCCATCAATATAAAAAGGAAGGTCTTTATGTATAAAAAACAAATGAAATTTCAGAAGGTAATATGCGTGCTGATGCTTATCGCTTCCGCAGTCGTATTTATCTATTCTCTTGGTCTTGTGACCGATTTGTATGATAGTCTTTATCTCACAATGATGGACCCCGAAGATTTGTCCTATACGATGGTCGAGGGCTCCCAGATTTACTATGAAATGCAGGGCTATGACCCCGCAACAAACGATTTTACGGGATTTAACTTCAATGCCGCTCTGACAATGGTTGGAATCGGTCTTATCCTCGTAAATCTTATCCTGTTTATCACCTGCACTCACTCGCGCAGAAAGTACTATATCGGCAACTATATCGCAGTGGGTTTATCAGCGGCTTGCAGCGTCGGCGCTTCCGTCTGGGCGATTTTCAACGTTATCGCGTTCAGAGAGAAGTTCCTTCAGATTGATTTCGACGCGCTCAAGGAATTTTCGGAGATGTGGAACACTCATTACAGCGATTCAACTATGTGGTTTGACGCGGTTTACTTTGTGTTCGGCTTCCTTCTTCTTATGACAGCACTGCTTGTCGCAAATTTGATTTTGAAAGTAATCGTGATGAAGAAAGAACAGCGTCTTATCGGCAGCAGAAAGGATGTCAGGGCATGATTAACGCAAACAACACCGCTCTTATAAAGAAGGACCGCCTGCGTTTTACGAAAAACAAGCTCTCTTCCGGTCTTGCTCTGCTTGCTATCGTTTTCAACGCGCTCTACTTCGTCGATATTTATAGAACAGATGTCGGAAGCTATTATTATAACTGGATGATAGGTATTTCCGTCCTCTATAACCTGATTTTTATGCTTCTCGCGTTTTTGTCCTCCGAGGGCGTTAAGAACTACAAGCTTGCTTATTCAAATGTTCTTATCCTGCTTGGTATCGGCGAAATCGCAAGAATTTTTATCATTCCGTTTGCAGCGAAGAACACAACTTCTCCCACCGTCACGTCCGAGGTGCTTCAGGAGCTTATTTCCAAGGGTGAACCCGTCCCGACAGTTATGGAAAATTTCCAGTTCTTTTTCTGCACGGGCTGTCTGGTTGCCGCGGCGGTTCTTTGCATTATCGCCGGCATAATCGCAATGATTAAAACCACGACTCTTATGAAATATCAGGCTGAGCTTGAAAAAAAAGCTAAAGGGAGTAAGTCATGAGTGACCTTAAATTACAGCATCTCGAAAAAATATATGACAACAAGGTTCAGGCTGTTTTTGACTTTAACCTGAACGTTAAAAACGGAGAACTTATCGTTCTCGTAGGTCCTTCGGGCTGCGGCAAATCAACAACTCTGCGTATGGTTGCCGGTCTTGAGGATATATCCGCGGGAAACCTTATCATCGACGGAAAGGACGTCACCAAAATGCCGCCCAAAGACCGCGATATCGCGATGGTTTTCCAGGATTACGCGCTGTACAATCATATGACGATTTACGAGAATATGGCGTTTTCGCTTATGCTCCGCAAGGAAAATAAGAACGAAATTCACCAGAAAGTTCTTGCTGCGGCTGATATTCTCGGTCTTAACGACCAGCTTAACAAGAAGCCCGACCAGCTTTCCGGCGGTCAGCGCCAGAGAGTTGCGATGGGACGCGCTATCGTCCGCACGCCGAAGGTTTTCTTGTTCGACGAGCCGCTTTCAAACCTTGACGCAAAGCTCCGCGGAGCTACAAGACGCGAAATTCTGCTCCTGCACAAGCGCCTCAGAGCGACGATGCTCTATGTTACGCACGACCAGACCGAGGCTCTTACGCTCGCAGACAGAATAGTTTGTATGTCTATGGGTCACGTTCAGCAGATTGGTACGCCGCTCGAACTTTATGATTCGCCCGCGAACCTCTTTGTCGCTACGTTTATCGGACTTCCGCCTATGAACCTTTTCAATGTCACAGTTCAGGACGGAAAGCTTGTCTGCGACAGCTTCAGCACCGACCTCACGAAAGAGGAAAAGGAACTGCTCTCAGGCTACGAGAGCCGCGAGATTGTTCTCGGCGTTCGTCCCGAAAATATCGTTCAGGGCGGGAATGTCACGGTTTCCGTGTTCTCGAACGAAAACCTCGGTCAGACAACCCTTGTAAACGGCGTTGTCGGCAAGAACAAGATTACCTGCAAGTTCCGCGAGTGGAGCAATTTCAAGCCCGGCGACGCGGTTAACGTATCCTTTACAAGAAAGCATTTCTTCGACAAGGAAACAACAAACGCTATTAGTAGTAATTGATAAGGAGAAGTCACAATGGGACAAAGTCAAGTATCCGCTAAACCCGGGAGGGGTTTCAAGGAATTTATTCGTAAATTCCTCGTTTCTCTCAAGCGTAAGCCGCAGAATATTGCGCTTTTTGTTCTGCTTGTGGGATTTGTGTTCTTCTCGCTTAACCTTACGTCTATTTCGGACACTACCGCTCTTATCAACACCGATAATATGGGACAGTGCGAGTTCGCGATGATGCTGTTTTCCATTCTTTCGTTCGTTGTTTTCCTGAGAACGTTTCCGAAGCGCCAGAAGGTGAAAATCCCCATGCTTATCCTCACCTTCCTGTTTTTGGGAATCGTTGTGTTTGCAGACGTTGTTTATCTTTCAAGAATAAGCGACGCGCTTACGCGTGAGGAAAACCGTATTATCATCAACTATGAAACAGGTCAGAACCTGTTTATTGCCAACGCTTGGAGCACGCTTATCACTTTCCTTATATTTATGGCTGCCGTTGTCGTACTTCTTGCGGCGCTTCCGCTCTACTCCAAGCTTCTCAGAAAGATTAACACGTCTATTGATGTTGAAGGCAACACCAATATGACTACTGTCGATATTTCCGAGGAAGATTAAGCCATAGTATGTGAAAAGCAGCATCAGCCGCAAAAGGGTGTTGCTGCTTTCATTGCAGAATGGACAAGTTTGTCCGGTTAGGAAGATTTTGATGTCAAAGAAACAAGAGCAGATTTCAAATGATGAACAGCTCCAAAACTACTACGACCTAAAAACAGACGCGGTTGAACGCCTTGTAAACGCAAAAAATGCGCCTGTTGTTTCCGAAAAGGAAATTCAGAAGTACAAGGGTGGTCTGAAGCACAGAATTCCCACATGGGTTAAAATCCTTTTTGTGAAGTTCTGGTTCGGCGGTGCAATCTGCTATTTCTGTCTTTGGGGTCTTAATATGTTCCTCCAAAACGTCGAGCTTCTGGTTGCGATTTGCGTCGGGCTGGGAGTCTGCACAGACCTTATGGTTAACCACCTGCTTCGCTTTCTCGAACCCGAAAAGGGCGATTACGACAAGTGGATAATGGTTACGGTGAGGAAGTTCTGGTCGATTTTCTTGAACGTGCTGTATTCGGCGGTTCTGCTGTTTTTCATCGTCCAGACCTATGAGGTTGTGAACACGCTTATCACAGGTCAGAGCGCCGCGACCGCTAACAGCGTTCCGGTGCCTGTCGAGCCGATTTTGTTCGGACTGCTCTATATGGGCTATGATATGCTGTTTATTTTTATTAAGAATATGGTTGTAAAAGCGTTCCGCGACGCTGAAAAAAAGGTTTCTAACCGGAAGTAACAGGAGATAAAATGATAAACACACTTTATGTCGGTTCGGTTTCCGCTTGCTTTGAGCTTGAGAATAACCTGCCGTTCTACTGCGAAAAGGAATATACGGTAACGCTTGACGGAGTTGAGCTTTTCCGCTCGAATACGAATGTTTTTTCGCTGTTTTCGCTTAAACCCGCAAGAGAATACACCCTCAGCGTTTCGGACTGCGAGCCGATTAAATTCACGACGAAATCCGAAAGCTGCGCTGTCAATGTAAAGGATTTCGGGGCTGTCGGCGACGGCGTTCACGATGATACGATGAGTATTCAGGCGGCTATCAACTGCCTGCCCAAGAACGGAAGGCTTTATTTTCCCGCAGGCGTTTACAGCGTGGCTCCGCTTAATCTCAAGAGTCATATTACGCTTGAACTCGCCGAAAATGCGATACTTCTCGGCACAACGGACGAGAGCAAATATCCCGTAATTCCCGGCGAGATTTGCGATATGGAAACGGGCGAAGAAATCCCGTTTGCGTGCGTTGAGGGAAATGCCGTTCCTATGCATCAGAGCCTCATTTTCGCTCAGTACGCCGAGGATATAACAATCGTCGGAAAGGGCGTTATCGACGGCAACGCGCAGAACGGTCAGTGGTGGGTCAACGTTAAGGAGCGCAAAATCGGCAGACCCAACCTCCTGTTCACGAACCGCTGCCGCGATATCACAGTTCACGGAATTACCGGTCAGAACGCCGCAATGTGGCAGCTTCACCCGTATTTTTCCGATAACGTAAGGTTCCTCGACGTTGCGATTAACGCGCCGAAAGACAGCCCGAACACGGACGCCTGCGACCCCGAAGCGTGCGATAATGTCGATATAATCGGCTGCCGCTTCAGCGTTGGCGACGACTGTATCGCGATTAAATCGGGCAAAATTGATATAGGCAAAAAGTACAAAACTCCCGCAAATCACCACATAATCAGGAATTGCATTATGCAGTTCGGTCACGGCGCGATTACGCTCGGAAGCGAGATGGCGGGCGGCGTGAAAAATCTCACGGTTAACCGCTGCATCTTCAATCATACGGACCGCGGTCTGCGCATTAAAACACGCCGCGGGAGAGGCAAGGACGCGGTTATCGACGGAGTTTTGTTTGAGAATATCAAGATGGACGGGGTTCTCACGCCTATTGTCATCAATATGTGGTATAACTGCTGCGACCCCGACAGATTTTCCGAGTACAACACGACGCGCGAGAAGCTTCCCGTTGACGACAGAACGCCTTATCTCGGCAAGTTTACTTTCAAGGATATGGTGTGCGAGAATTGTCACGTTGCCGCGTGCTATTGCGACGGGCTTCCCGAAATGCCGATTGACGAAATTACCATTGAAAATCTGAAGTTCACTTATGACGAGAACGCAGAGCCCGGTTTCCCCGCAATGAGAAATAATAATGAAAAAATGTGCAGAGCAGGAATGTATTTCGACAACGTGAAAAAACTCACGGTAAGGAACGTCGAGATGGTCGGAAACGACGGCGAGCCGCTTATCGCAAAGGATGTCGGCTCTTTGACCAAGGAGTAATATGTACGAGAAAATTGACAGGTATATAGACAGGCTGCTTGACGGCTCAACGCCGGACGCGCCGCTCTGGAATATCGAAAACATAAGGCTCGGAAAAAAGCCCGCGTGGAACTACATCGACGGCTGTATGATAACCGCGCTTCTGTGCGCGAGCGAAATCACGGGCGAGAAAAAGTATTTCGATTTTGCGGAGAATTTCATTGATTATTATGTTTTTGACGATGGAACAATCCGCGGTTACTCAAAGGAAAAGTTCAATCTTGACGATGTGAACGAGGGAAAGGTTCTCTTTGAGCTTTATGAGAAAACGCACAAGGAAAAGTACAAAAAAGCGATTTCTCTCCTCGAAAGTCAGCTTGAAGAACAGCCACGAACCGCAACGGGAAACTTCTGGCACAAGCAGATTTATCCTAACCAGATTTGGCTTGACGGTCTTTATATGGGGCAGGTTTTCTCGGCACTTTACAAGAAATACTTCGGGAACAAGGACTATTCCGACGTCGTAAATCAGTATAAGAGCGTCAGAAAGCTGATGTTCGACGAGAACAAGAAGCTCTATTATCACGGCTGCGACTGCTCGAAAAAGGCGTTCTGGGCTGATAAGGAAACGGGCTGCTCGAAGAATTTCTGGCTGAGGTCAATCGGCTGGTTCTGCATTTCGCTTATCGACATAATCGAGTTTATCGATGATGAAAACGCGAAAAGCGAGCTTGTGAAGATTTTCGCGGAGGAGATTGACGGCATTTCGCAGTACGCCGACAAGGAAACCTCGATGTATTATCAGGTTGTGGACAAGGGCGGCGAAGAGGGAAATTACCTTGAAACAAGCGGAAGCTCGATGATTGCATACGCGATGATGAAGGGCGCAAGGCTCGGCGTTATCGACGGCAAATACGCCGAACAGGGCAGGAAAACCTTTGACGGTATCTGCAAAAAATACCTCTCAATCAGCGAAAACGGCGACCTGAATCTTGGCGGTATCTGCCTTGTCGCGGGGCTTGGTCCCGAGGATAATCCGCGCCGCGACGGTTCTTATGAGTACTACATTTCAGAGCCTGTCGTTGAAAACGACGCGAAGGGCGTGGCTCCGTTCGTGCTTTGCTACACCGAAGTCAAGAGAATGGAAATGCGCTGATTTTTGTGGGAGGAGCAATGAAAAAAGTCCTGATAAGCACGATTTTATCGGCGGCTGTGATGTTCGGATTGCCGGCGTTGATTTTCAGTAAGCCGATAGGCGCCGAAAACGCGGCGATAATTCTGGTTGTAGTCTGCATTTTTGTTATAATTCCGCTTTTTATGGTGTTTATCGGAATTTACATCGGCAGCCGGTTCAACAGGCTCTGGTTCGTTCCGATAATCTCTGCGGCAATGTATGCGCTTGCGATGCTGACGCTGTCCAAGACAAGTCTTGTCGTTGAACTCAGCGTTGACGTTTTGCTGTATCAGCCGCTCGGATTTCTTGCGGTAGGAGAGATTGCGGCATTGCTCACGTTCCTTTATAATAAGTCAAAAAGCAGAGGAAAAGAAAATGGTTAAGATAAAAATTGCGTATATCGGCGGCGGCTCAAAGGCTTGGGCGCGCGTATTTATGAACGACCTCGCGCTTGCCGAGGGGCTTTGCGGCGAGATTGCGCTTTATGATATCGATATTCCTGCGGCGGAACGCAACCGCAAAATCGGCGGGAAAATAAACGAAGCCGAAAACACCGTTTCAAAGTGGGATTACAGTGTGTACAGCGAGCTTGGCGAGGCGCTTGACGGCGCGGATTTCGTCGCTTGCTCGATTTTGCCCGGCACTTTTGACGAAATGGCGTCCGACGTTCATCTCCCCGAAAAATACGGGATTTACCAGTCGGTCGGCGATACCGTAGGTCCGGGCGGCGTTCTCAGAGCGATGAGAACCGTGCCGATTTACGAGGGTTTCGCAAAGGCAATCAAGGAGCATTGCCCGAACGCTTGGGTTATCAACCTCACGAACCCGATGACCGCCTGCACGAAAACGCTTTATGACGCGTTTCCGCAGATAAAGGCTTTCGGCTGCTGTCACGAGGTTTTTCACGCGCAGGAATTTCTGTGCTGCGCGGCGGCAGAGCTGTTCGGCGTTCCGAAGCCCACAAGGCATCAGATGAAGATTGACGCCTGCGGAGTAAACCACTTCACTTGGATTACCGAGGCGAATTTCGATGGCAGGGATATGCTGAAGGCGCTTCCCGAATTTATCGACAGATATTACGAAAAGGGCTACTGCGAACAAATCGGCTTTGAGCCGCAGGATTTCCGCGGAAATAACCCTTTCCTTTACGGAAACAAGGTTAAGATGGACTTGTTCAGACGTTTTGGAGTGCTTGCAGCGGCAGGCGACAGACATCTTGTCGAGTTTATGAACAATTCGTGGTATATCGACAGTCCCGCCGACCCTGAAAAATGGCTTTATCACCTCACAACGGTTGATTACCGCAGGAACGATATGGTTCAGAAAATCGCGCAGTCCGAGAGGATTGCGAACGGCGAGGAAAAAATCGAGGTCAAGAAGAGCGATGAAGAGGTTGTCGAGCTTATGAAGGCGCTTCTGGGGCTTATTCCGCCGCTTGTTTCAAACGCGAATATGCCGAACGTCGGTCAGATGAGGGATATGCCGTTCGGCGCGGTTGTCGAAACGAACTGCGTGTTCTCAAGGGACAGCGTAAAGCCCATCACCGCAAAGCCGCTTCCTGCGGACGTAAGCGCGCTTGTTCTCAGAAACTGCCTGAATATCGAGAATACGTTCTATGGCGTCAAAAACCGCGATATGAGAGCGATTTTCGAGGCTTTCGCAAACCAGCCGCTCTGCTCGAAGCTCAGCGTTGACGACGCGAAAAAGCTGTTCGCCGAGATGACCGAGAAAACAAGCGCATACTTAAAGGAATATTTCCCGCAGCTATGATTGACGCACTTGTTTTTGCGGCAAACGCGGTTTTGCCGATTGTATTGCTGATTGCTCTGGGGTATATACTCAAGAAAATCGGCTTTATCAAAAAGGATTTTTTCGACGTCGGAAATAAGCTTACGTTCAGGGTTTTGCTCCCCGCGATGCTTTTCTACAACGTCTACAACATAAAGACCCTGCGCGAAGTCAATATATTTTTCGTGCTATACGGGTTGCTTGCCGTTCTCGCGATATTCTTCATCGCAATCGGCGTGTGCTGCGCGTTTACCAAAAATCCCGCAAGGCGAGGTTCGCTTATTCAGGCGGTTTTCCGCTCGAATTACGCGATAATCGGACTTCCGCTCGCCGAGTCGCTTTTCGGAAGCGCGGGAGCCGCCGCGGCGGGCGTTATGAGCGCGTTCTGCGTGCCGCTGTTCAACATTCTCGGCGTTGTAACGCTTTCGATATTTAACGACAGCAGCGAAAAAGGCAGGATAAACGTAAAGAAAATCCTTATCGGAATTGCGAAAAATCCGCTGATTATCGGCACTCTGGCGGGTGTTCTGGCTCTCGGAATACGCGAACTTTTCGTGATGTGGGGCTGGTCGTTCAGATTTTCGGACGTAACGTTCCTCTACAAAACGCTTGAAAACGTAAAATCAATCTGCACGCCGTTTGCGCTTATCGTTCTGGGCGGAAGATTTGAATTTTCGGCGGTTCGCAGACTTCGCAAAGAAATTGTTTTCGGCACTTTTCTGAGAACGGTTGCCGTGCCTGTAATCGGGCTTGGCGGAGCGATTTTGCTGAAATTTACGGTTTTTCCGGAGCTTTCGGGCGCGCATTTCGCGTCATACGTCGGCGTTTTCGCAACGCCGGTCGCGGTTGCGAGCGCGGTTATGGCGAAGGAAATGGGCGCGGACGACGAGCTTGCGGGACAGCTTGTTGTTTGGACGAGTCTTGTAAGCGCTGTCACGCTTTTCGCGTATGTTTCGATATTGAGGGCGATAGGAATTTTCTAGTAAGAATGGGATTTTTCCCTGACATAAACAAAACAATAAGAATTTACGGAGGTAACAATTATGATTCTTGACAAATTCAGTCTTGCAGGTAAGGTAGCAATCGTTACGGGAAGCGACACCGGTCTTGGACAGGGCTTCTCGAAGGCTTTCGTTGAGGCGGGAGCAAAGGTTCTCGGCGTTTCCAATATGCCCAGCACCGCGACTCAGGAAATGCTCGGCGCGGACAATTTCCAGTTCATTCAGGCTGACCTTTCCACGCTCGACCCCATCGACAATATCATCAAGACCGCGCTCGAAAAGTTCGGTCACATCGACATTCTCGTTAACAACGCGGGCGTTATTAAGCGCGAGGACACCATTGATTTCAGCGTTGACAGCTGGGACCTCGTTATGAACGTAAATCTCCGCACGCTTTTCTTCCTCTCGCAGGCTTGCGCTAAGCAGTTTGTAAAGCAGGGCAACGGCGGCAAGATTATTTCCGTGGCTTCAATGCTTTCTTTCCAGGGCGGTATCCGTGTTCCTTCCTACACCGCTTCCAAGTCCGCTGTTAAGGGCATCACAATGACTATGGCGAACGAGTGGGCTTCCAAGGGCATCAACGTAAACGCAATCGCGCCCGGCTATATGGCTACAAACAACACCAAGGCTCTGCGCGCGGACGCAGACAGAAGCGAAGCGATTCTCGACAGAATCCCCGCAGGCAGATGGGGCACTCCCGATGATATTATGGGCGCGGCGGTATTCCTCGCTTCTTCCGCAAGCGACTATGTAAACGGCTTCACGCTCGCTGTTGACGGCGGCTGGCTCGGCAGATAATCAAAAGGTCGCCTCTAAAAACGAGGTTCCCAAAAAAGATATACTTTCGGAGGATTTTTGATATGGATAACAAAAAGTTTCTTGAACAGCTTGAATGTACGGGCGTTGTTCCGGTAATCAAGCTTGAAAACACAGACGACGCGGTAAATCTCGCAAAGGCGCTTTATGACGGCGGAATCCACTGCGCGGAGGTTACTTTCCGTGCTGCGGGCGCAGACAAGGTTATCAAGGCGATGACAGACGCTTATCCCGATATGCTCGTAGGCGCAGGAACCGTTCTTACAATCGAGCAGTGCGACGCGGCTATCGCGGCAGGCGCAAAGTTCTGCGTTGCTCCCGGTCTTAACCCCGCTGTCGTTAAGCACTGCCTCGACAAGGGCGTTCCTTTCGCTCCGGGCGTTGCAAACGGCTCGCAGATTGAGCAGGCTCTCGAGCTTGGTCTTGACTTTGTGAAGTTCTTCCCCGCAGAGCAGGCGGGCGGTCTGCCTTACATCAAGGCTGTTTCCGCGCCTTACTCTATGATGAAGTTTATGCCCACCGGCGGCGTTAACGAGAACAACCTCAACAACTACCTCGCATTTAAGAAAATCGTTTGCTGTGGCGGTTCGTGGATTGTTCCCGACAAGCTTGTCAAGGGTCAGAAGTGGGACGAAATCACCGCTCTTTGCAAGGCTGCCGTTAACAAGATGCTCGACTTCCAGCTCGTTCACGTTGGTATCAACTGCAGCAGCGAGGACGAAGCTAAGAGCACGACCGCGAAATTTATGGATATGTTCGGCTGGGAGCAGAAAGTCGGCAATTCAAGCGTTTTCGCAGGTACTCAGATTGAGTGTATGAAATCGCCGTTCAAGGGCGCTATGGGGCATATCGCCGTTTCCACTCCGAACGTTCGCAGAGCTGTTTTCCAGCTTGAGCAGAAGGGCGTTAAGTTCGATATGGACAGCGCGAAGTACGACGCCGACGGCAGAATGACCGTTATCTATCTCGCGGACGAGTTCAGCGGTTTTGCCGTACATCTTGTAGAAAAGAAGTAATTATCATATTAAGGAGATTGAACCGATGGCTAAAGTAGTTACAATGGGCGAGATTATGCTCCGCCTTTCCACACCCAACAACGAGAAGTTCATTCAGGCGGACGAATTTGACGTCTGCTATGGCGGCGGCGAGGCGAATGTTGCCGTTTCGCTCGCAAATTACGGTCACGACGCTGAGTTCGTAACCGCTGTTCCCGCAAATGAAATCGGCGAATGCGCTGTTGCGGCTCTCCGCAAGTACGGCGTTGAAACCAAGCACATCGCAAAGTGCGGCGAAAGACTCGGAATTTATTTCCTCGAAAGCGGCTCGTCTATGCGTCCTTCAAAGGTCGTTTACGACAGAGCGCACTCCTCAATTTCCACCGCTTCCGCTTCGGATTTCGACTTTGATGCTATTTTCGAGGGCGCAGACTGGTTCCATTTCACGGGTATCACTCCCGCGGTTTCGGACGCTGCCGCTGTTCTCACCGAAGAAGCGCTCAAGGCTGCGAAGAAGCACGGCGTTAAGGTTTCCGTTGACCTCAACTTCAGAAAGAAACTCTGGAGCAGCGAAAAGGCTCAGAAGGTTATGAAGAACCTTATGCAGTACGTTGACGTTTGCATCGGCAACGAAGAGGACGCAGAGCTTGTTCTCGGCTATAAGCCCGGAAACACCGACGTTACTCAGGGCGACCTCGAACTTGCGGGCTACAAGTCGATTTTCGAGCAGATGGTTGCGGATTACAACTTTGAATACTGTGTATCTTCTCTCCGCGTAAGCCACTCCGCTTCCGACAACGGCTGGTCCGCTTGCATTTACAGCAGAGATACGAAGGAGTTCTACCACTCCAAGGAATACTCCATTCACCCGATTGTTGACCGCGTAGGCGGCGGCGATTCTTTTGCGGGCGGCGTAATCTGCGGACTGCTTGACGGCAAGGATTTCAAGAGCGCGCTTGAATACGGCGTTGCGGCTTCCGCTCTCAAGCACACAATCCCCGGCGACTTCAACCTTGTTTCCCGCAAGGAAGTTGAAACTCTCGCGGGCGGCGATGCTTCGGGACGCGTTCAGAGATAATGGAGCTGTTTATTCGCGCCCACGATTTGGGCGTTAAGGGTGAAGAAAACATCGCAAAGCGGCTTTGCGAGCTTGGTCTTTCGGGAGTACAGCTTGTCGCGTACAAGTGCCTTGACGATGTTTCCTACACGCCCGGTTCAATCACATCGAAGCGCTGCGAGGCGTTCAGAAAGACGTTTTCGCAGGCGGGAAAAACCGTTCCGCTTATCGGAGCGTACTTCAATCCCGTTCACCCGAACGAGGAGAAAATCGCGAACGGAAAGGCTGTTTTCAAGGATTATCTCGCGCACTGCCACGAGCTGGGCTGCGAGGTTGTCGGTTCGGAAACAGGCTCGTACAATGGCGACAAGTGGACCTATAACCCGCTTAACCGCACGGAAGAAGCGCTCAGCCGCGTTATCGACGCGTTTTCGGAGCTTGCGGACTTTGCGAAGAGCCAAAACGCATTTATCGGAATGGAGGGCGCGTTCGGTCACGTCTGCTGGAACGTGAAAACGCTCGACAGGGCTGTTAAGGCGATAAACCGCGATAATATCAGGATTATCTTCGATTTGTACAACTACCTAGACGGCTCAAACGTGAACGAAATGTACGATATCCTGCACGAGGGGCTTGAAACCTTCGGCACGAATATTCAGGTTTTTCACATCAAGGACTGCGTAATTGCAGAGGACGGCTCGCTGAAGCAAATAGGCGTCGGAAAGGGAATTTTCGATTATTCGAGGATTATTCCCGAAATCCGGAAGGTCTGTCCGGACGCAAGGCTTGTTTTCGAGGGCACAACGGGCGATGATATTCCCGCCGCGGTTGCTCATATAAAGCAGTTTATTTAAGGAGAAGATTATGACTTTAGATATCAGATACGCAAATCACCCCGATGATTCAAAGCATTATGATACGGAAGCGCTTCGCAAGCACTACCTCATCGACAAGGTTTTCGTAAAGGACGAAATCGCGCTTACCTATTCTCATCAGGACAGAATGATTGCGGGCGGCGCAATGCCCGTTGACAAGGAGCTTTCGCTCGGTTCGACAAAGGAGCTTGGCACGGAATACTTCCTCGAACGCCGCGAAATGGGCATTATCAACGTCGGCGGAAAGGGAACTCTCGTTCTCGACGGCAAGGAGTATCCCCTCAACTTCAAGGACGGAATTTATATCGGAATGGGAACGAAGGAAATCATCTTCAAGTCCGACGATAAGGCAAATCCCGCGAAGTTTTACATCAATTCCTGCCCCGCGCACAAGACCTATCCCACGGTTTATATCACCAAGGACAAGGCTGTTCACCGTCCTCTCGGCACCGATGAGAACATGAACAAGCGCGTTGTAAATCAGTATGTAAACCCCGCTGTATGCGAAAGCTGCCAGCTTGCGATGGGAATGACGGAGCTTGCTCCCGGAAACAGCTGGAATACGATGCCTTCTCACACTCACGAGAGAAGAATGGAAGTTTACTTCTACTTTGAAGTTCCCGGCGACAACGTTGTGTTCCATATGATGGGTCAGCCTCAGGAAACCCGCCACATTATCCTGCACAACGAACAGGCGGTTATTTCTCCGTCATGGTCAATCCACTCCGGTACCGCGACCTCGAATTACACCTTCATCTGGGGTATGTGCGGAGAGAACCAGACCTATGACGATATGGACAATATAGGCAACCTCGACCTCAGATAATCGCAAAGCGGTTATTGAACGTATATTTTTTTGAAAGTGGAGTACCGTTATGTCATTTTTAACATTAAGAGGAATCAACAAAATCTACCCGAACGGCTTTCACGCTGTTCACGATTTCAATCTGGAGATTGAAAAGGGCGAGTTTATCGTTTTCGTAGGCTCGTCGGGCTGCGGAAAATCGACAACCCTGCGTATGATTGCAGGTCTTGAGAACATCAGCAAGGGCGATTTCTTCATAGACGGCGAACGCGTAAATGAAAAAGGTCCGCGTGAGCGCGGAGTTGCGATGGTTTTCCAGAGCTATGCGCTTTATCCCCATATGACGGTTTACGATAACCTCGCGTTTGGACTTACGCTTCAGGGCGTTGATGACGACGTTATCGAGGAGAGAGTAAACGCAACCGCGAAAATTCTCGGTCTTACAGATTATCTCGATAGATTCCCCCGTGCGCTTTCGGGCGGTCAGCGACAGAGAGTTGCGGTCGGACGTGCGATTATCCGCAAGGTTGACATCTTCCTTATGGACGAGCCGCTTTCCAATCTGGACGCGAAGCAGAGAGTTACGATGCGCTCCGAAATCACACAGATTCACCGTCAGACGGGCGCTACCACTATCTATGTTACCCACGACCAGACCGAGGCTATGACAATGGCGGACAGAATAGTCGTAATGAAAGACGGCTATATCCAGCAGGTCGGCACTCCCTATGACCTGTACTTCAACCCCGTAAATATGTTTGTTGCGGGATTTATCGGCGAGCCTCCGATGAACTTCATCGAAGCGAAGGTAAACGACGGAAAGCTCAATATAAACGGCAATATCATCGACCTTGTCGCGATTTGCGACAGCGAAACGCTCAAGAAATACGAAAACGAAGAGGTTGTTCTAGGCTTCCGTCCCGAGGCGATAAAGCTTATCGGACACGAAGAGGTACGCCGCGCTTATGCGATAAACTGCACTGTCGAGCTTACCGAGCTTCTCGGCGACAACACGAACGTTTATGTTGATATTCAGGGCGTCAAGACCATTCTCAAGGTTGACCCGCATGATTCTCCCTCAATCAACGCGAAGCTTCAGTTTGCGATTCCTTTCGAGAGCGTATATCTCTTCGATAAATCAACAGAAAAACGTATAAAATTAAATAATAAGGCTGAATAAAAAGAACATTATGGCAGACAACTTAAACATAAGCGAAAAAGACCGTAAGCGGCGCGAGTTTATTCTCACGGGCAATCCGATGTCCGTTGTGCTGAAGATAACTCTCCCGCTTATGGCTCTGAGCGCTTTCACATATTTAAGCGGAATTATTGATACAATCGTGGTTTCACAGAGCGATAACAACGCGCTTTCCTCGGTTGTTATGATTTCGCAGATAAAAAATCTTTTCACGGCTCTCGGCGGCGGATTTTCAACGGGAAGTTCGATTATCGTTTCGAGGCTTATCGGCAGAGGCGATTATGAAAAGGCGAAAAAGGTCGCGAATACGACAATGACGCTGTTTTTCCTCTCCGCGCTGGGAATAATAGCCGTACTGGAGGTTTTCGCGAGCGGAATCCTTCACATTGCGGGAATGACCGACGAGCTTATTGAGCTTGGACTTGGTTATTTTCGCGTTCAGATTATTTCAATCGGTGTTTCGATGTTCAACTCGGTTTTCCTCGGTCTTGAAAAAGCGAGGGGAGCCACAGTCAACATCCTCTTTATAAACATACTGTCGATGTCGATAAAGCTGGGCTGCACGATTTTGTTCGTGAGCGCGCTTGACTTGGGTACGACGATGGTTGCGGGAGCGACCCTCCTCGCTGATATATCCATCTTGATTTACGCGGTGATTAACCTTGCCAGGAAGAACTTTCTGTTCCGCTATTCCGTGCGGAATACGATATTTACAAGGGACTATTTCAAGCCGCTTTGTTCGCTGTCGATACCCGTGTTTCTGGGAAAATTCGTTTTCTCGATGGGAAAAGTACTCGTAAATTCGATGGCGATGACCTACGGAAGCGAAGCGCCCGGCGCGCTGGGAGTTTCAAACAACATCAGCGGCAGCGTTACGAGCATCACGAACTGCACGGAGGACGCGGAATCTTCCGTCGTCAGCTATAATCTGAGCGAAAAGCATTATTCGAGAATGATAAAGCTGTTTTTCTGCACGCTTGTGATAAACATTGTCCTGTCAATGGCCGGGTTTATCCTACTGACGATATTCGGCGAGCCGCTTTCGGCGTTCTTTTCGGGCGGAAGCGCGGAAAAAGCTCAGCTTATAAACAAGATTTTCTCCTATGAGAGAATAGGAATTGTCGCTCTCGGAATTAATTCGGCGGTTAACGGCTTGATTTACGGAATAGGCTGGACGAAGCTTTCAATGGTATGCAATCTGTCAAGACTTTTCGTGTTCAGAATTCCGACGATGCTGATTATGATAAACTGCTTTCCGGAAATCGGCGCAGAGAGCCTCGGAATTGCGATGCTCATTTCAAACGTCGGAATAGGACTTATGTCGGTTGTTATCGGCATAGTCTGCCTTCTTAATATAAAGCACCATAAAACTAAAGATAATGTAAAATTGTGAGGTAGGATTATATGAAAGACCTTAACAGAAGCAACCACAAAGCGGTCGAAAGACCCGTAAAAATCCTTCAGTTCGGCGAGGGAAACTTCCTGCGCGCGTTTATTGACTGGATTTTGCAGAACCTCAACGACGCGGGCGTGATAAACGCGGACGTTGCTGTTGTACAGCCTATGCCGATGGGCAGAGTTGCCGAGCTTGAAAAGCAGGACGGTTTGTATACGCTCTGCCTTGAGGGAATCGACAAGGGCGAAAAGGTTCAGAGCAAGCAGATTATAGACGTCCTCAAGGACTTCATCAACCCGTTTGAGCAGTATGACAAGTTTCTTGATTACGCAAAGAGCGCCGACCTTGAAATCGTGATTTCAAACACAACGGAAGCGGGTATCGCTCTTGATGAAACGGACACCGATTTCACAAAATGCCCGAAGAGCTTCCCCGGAAAGCTTCTTGTGTTCCTGAAAGCGAGATACGACCATTTTGACGGCGACGCGTCGAAGGGACTTGCGATTATTCCCTGCGAGCTTATCGACCACAACGGCGACGAGCTGAAGAGAGTAATGCTTGAGCTTGCGAAAATCAAGGGAATGGACGAGAAGTTCATCGATTGGATTTTAAACGCCTGCCATTACACAAGCACGCTTGTCGACCGTATCGTTCCCGGATATCCGCGCGACAACGCGGCTCAGATTTGCGAGGAAACGGGCTTTGCCGACAACAACATTGTAAAGGGCGAGATTTTCCACCTTTGGGTTCTTCAGAAAGAGCCGTTTATTCAGGAAAAGCTGCCTGCCGACAAGTCCGGACTTAATGTGATTTTCGCGGACGATATCACGCCTTACAAGCAGCGCAAGGTTAAAATCCTGAACGGAACTCACACGGGAATTGTACCCGTGGCGTATCTTTCGGGAATTGACACCGTTCGCGAGAGCGTTGAGGACGAGGACGTGGGACGTTTCGCGGCGGAGCTTATAAACGATGAAATCAAGCCGACAATCGAGCTTCCGAAAGACGAGATGGACGCATTTGCAAACAGCGTTGTCGAGCGCTTCAAGAACCCGTTTATCCGTCACGAGCTTATGAGCATTGCGCTCAACTCCACGACGAAGTTCAGAACGCGTCTGCTTCCCACATATAACGATTATCGCAGAAAGTTTGGCAAATCTCCGAAGCACATTCTGTTTTCGCTTGCGTCGCTTGCCGTTTTCTATCGCGGAAAGCGCGGCGATGAAGATATAAAGCTTGCCGACGACCCGAAATTCCTTGAATTCTGGAAAGAGGTCTGGGCTTTAACCGACTTTGACGCTATGGCGAAGAAAATTCTCGGCGCGTCCGATGTCTGGGAGCAGAATCTCGACGAGGACGACAACGCGGCTCTCGTTTCGGGATATCTCAGGGATATCGTAAATAACGGCGAAAGAGCGGCTCTGAAAGCTTTTTTGGGAGATTAATATGAAGAAAACTATTGTTATTGCACCGATTGACTCTGTTGCGGTTGCGCTTGTTCCTCTTAAAAAAGGCGAGGAATACGAGGGCGTTCTGCTGAAGGAGGATATCGAAAAGGGTCACAAATTCGCTCTGAAGAATATCAGAACGGGCGAAAAGGTGATTAAGTACGGCGAGGTTATCGGCAGAGCGACAAAGGATATCGCGCCCGGCGAGCACGTTCACAGCCACAATATGACGACAAATCTTGAAGGCACGCTTGAATATTCCTACAACAAAAAAGAGAGCAACTGTCTTGATTGCAGAGTTTCTCCGAGAGTTCAGGTCTATGAGCGCAAAAACGGCGAGGTTGGAATAAGAAACGAGCTTTGGGTTATTCCGACGGTTGGGTGCGTAAACGCGCAGGCAAGGCTTATTGCTGACACTTTCAACAAAAGGCACTCCAATCTCAAGGGTGTCGACGGCGTTTTCGCCTACACTCACCCATACGGCTGCTCCCAGATAGGCGAGGACCATATAAGAACGCGCACCATACTTCAGAAGATGGTTAAGCACCCGAATGCGGGCGGCGTTCTCGTGCTTGGTCTTGGCTGCGAAAACAACCGTATGGACGTTTTCAAGCAGACTCTCGGCGAATATGACGCAGAACGCACGGAGTTTCTTATCGCGCAGGACGTTGAGGACGAGATTGAGGAGGGCGTTGCGGCTCTCGAACGGCTCTACGAAAAGGCAAAAGACGATGTTCGCGTTGAAAAGGATATGAGCTGCCTGAGAGTCGGACTGAAGTGCGGCGGCTCGGACGGT
>DPBR01000046.1:2533-2894 GCA_003516865.1 Oscillospiraceae bacterium | reverse complement strand
GCGGCGGCTCGGACGGTTTGTCGGGTATCACCGCAAATCCGCTTGTAGGGCGTTTTGCGGACTTTATGGCGGCAATCGGCGGAACAACCGTTCTTACCGAGGTTCCGGAGATGTTCGGCGCAGAACAGCTTCTTATGGACAGGGCAAAGGACGAGCAGACGTTCAACAAGATTGTTAAGCTTATAAACGGCTTCAAGGAGTACTATCAGAGCCACAATATGCCCGTTTACGAGAACCCCTCGCCCGGAAACAAAGAGGGCGGAATTACGACGCTTGAGGATAAATCGCTCGGCTGCACGCAGAAAGCGGGTTCGAGAGAGGTATGCGACGTGCTTTTCGACGGCGACAAGCTCACCGCGCA
>DPBR01000046.1:881-2373 GCA_003516865.1 Oscillospiraceae bacterium | reverse complement strand
GCGACAAGCTCACCGCGCACGGACTCAACCTCTTAAACGGCCCCGGAAACGATATGATTGCGGTAACAAACCTCGCGAGCGCGGGCTGCCATCTTGTTCTTTTCACAACGGGTAGAGGAACGCCTTTCGGCGGGTTTGTTCCCACGGTTAAGATTTCCACGAACAACGACCTTGCCGCGAAAAAGAAGAAGTGGATTGACTTCAACGCAGGCTCAATCGTTATGGGAGAAACATTTGAACAGAAGCTCAACGAGCTTATAAGACTTGTCGCCGATACCGCAAACGGAAAGCCCACCGTAAACGAGCTTTACAATTCGCGCGATATCGCGATATTCAAATCGGGCGTTACGCTCTGACTACGTTTTTACAGGAGAGATTGATATGAAGAAGTTTATGGACAAGGATTTTGTCCTCAGAAATGAAACGGCAAAGACCCTTTATCACGACTATGCGGAAAATATGCCTATTTTCGACTATCACTGCCATCTTCCCATTCAGGAGATTTACGAGGACAGAAAGTTCTCGAATATAACCGAGTGCTGGCTTGGCGGCGACCACTATAAGTGGCGTCTTATGCGCGAAATGGGCGTTGACGAGAGCTATATCACGGGCGACAAGGACGATTATGAAAAGTTTCTGAAATACGCCGAGGTTATGCCTTATGCAATCGGAAATCCCATTTTCCACTGGACTCATCTTGAGCTTCAGCGTTATTTTGACATCAACGAAATTCTCTCGCCGAAAACCGCAAAGGAGATTTTCGACAAGTGCAACGAAAAGCTTCAGACGCTCACGGCGCGCAAGATGATTACGATGAGCAACGTAAAGCGCATTTTCACCACGGACGACCCTATCGACGACCTGCGCTTCCACAAGCTCCTCAAAGAGGACAAGAGCTTTGAGGTTGAGGTTGTTCCCGCGTTCAGACCCGACAAGGCGATTAACATCGAGCTGCCGACTTACGTTCCGTACATCGCGAAGCTTGCAGACGCCGCGAACGTGAAGATTGACGGAATTGACAGCCTGTGCGAAGCGCTCACGAAGAGAATTGAGTTCTTCGACAGCGTAGGCTGCGTTTGCTCCGACCACGCGCTTGACGTTGTAATGTTCGCTCCCGCGACGAAGGAGCAGGTTGACAAGATTGTCAAGAAGGCTCTCGGCGGCGACGACCTCACGCAGCACGAAATCGAGCAGTACAAGGGCTACATTCTCGTTCATCTCGGCAGACAGTATGCTCGTCTGCACTGGGTTCAGCAGTATCATATCGGCGCGCTCAGAAACAACTCCGCGCGTTATATGAGAGAGCTTGGTCCCGACACGGGATTTGACGCAATCGAGGACCGGACGTTTGCAAAGAAGCTTTCGATGCTGCTTGACACGCTTGACGGCACGAACGAGCTTCCCAAGACCATTCTTTACTGCCTTAATCCCCGCGATAACGAGGTTCTCGCAACGATTATGAACTGCTTCCAGCAGGCGGGCGTTGTCGGAA
>DPBR01000046.1:485-644 GCA_003516865.1 Oscillospiraceae bacterium | reverse complement strand
CCAGCAGGCGGGCGTTGTCGGAAAGATGCAGTTTGGTTCGGCTTGGTGGTTCAACGACCAGAAGGACGGAATGGAGCGCCAGCTTACCGCGCTTTCACAGCTCGGACTGCTCAGTAAGTTTGTGGGAATGCTCACGGACAGCCGCAGCTTCCTTTCCTA
>DPBR01000046.1:0-239 GCA_003516865.1 Oscillospiraceae bacterium | reverse complement strand
CGCCACGAGTATTTCAGAAGAATTGTCTGCAATATGCTCGGCGAGCTGATTGAGGAGGGCGAATATCCCGCCGATATCGAGTTTGTAGGCTCTGTCGTTCAGGACATTTGCTACAACAACGCCGTAAATTACTTCAAGAAATAAACAAATCCCGCCGAGCCTCTTTCGCCCGGCGGGATTCTTTTGTTCTGCACATTTTTCTTTAGGTCACCTCTAAAAAACCGGTTTGAAAAGTGAAA
>DPBR01000056.1:15113-15688 GCA_003516865.1 Oscillospiraceae bacterium | reverse complement strand
TCCTTTCTTTTGTTCTACACATAATTTCATTATTTGATTTGCGGGTCCGAGGTTGGACCCTCTTTTTTTGTTCTTTTTGCAAAAAACGTATGGAAATCCGAGAAAGAATGTGTTATAATAATATAGTATGTTTTTGCGGAAGATTTTTGCCGCAACTTTATTTGTTCGGGGAGTTGATTGATATTTTTGAAAGAAAACAAATTGCACAGGGCGTTTATTTCAGCAGAATAACGGACCGCCGCTTCAAGGCGAACAGAATAAGCGTTATGCTTATAACCGAATTTGACGGACTTTCGCGCGCGGATTGTGCGCTTGCCGCATACGCTCTTTCGGAGTGCTGCGAGAAGTATCCCGATTACAGCAAGCTTTCCGCGGCGCTTTTGGATATGTACGACGCGTCCGTTTCCACGTCGACCTCGTCGCGCTGGGGAAAGCGCTGCACGGAGATTGTCGGAAGAACGCTTGACGACCGCTATGCGCTTGACGGAGAAAAGCTGGAGCGCGAGCTTGCGCGGATTATTTGCGAGTGCCTGTTCAGACCAAAGGCGAAAGACGGCGCTTTCGATGAAAAAGTT
>DPBR01000056.1:14678-14966 GCA_003516865.1 Oscillospiraceae bacterium | reverse complement strand
GATGAAAAAGTTACCGAGATGATGCGCGCGGAGCTTATCGACTCGATTGACAGCGTGATAAACGACAAGTCGAGGTTTGCCGCGCAGAACGCCGCGAAAATCGCGTTTGCGGGCGAACCGGACGAGCTTCCTCCGACGGGAACGCACGAGGACGCGGAAAAAGTTACGGCGAAATCGGCGTTTGCGGCGTACAGGGAAATTCTGGAAACGGCGCGGGTTGAGATTTTCGCGAGCGGCTGCTCTGACTTTAGCGAAACCGAGAAAATCTTCGCGAGAGAATTTTCCGCT
>DPBR01000056.1:490-14493 GCA_003516865.1 Oscillospiraceae bacterium | reverse complement strand
TTCCGCTGTAAACCGCCGCTGCACGGTAAACGAGCTTGTCGCGAAGCCTTCCGCGCTCAAAGAAAAGCCTGTTTACGCCGAAGATGAGTTCGATATGAAGCAGGCAATCCTGAGAATGTACTTCAAAGCGCCCGATTTGGACGATTATGAAGCGGCGTTTATTTTCTCGCGGATACTCGGCGGAATGACGACGTCGCGCTTTTTCTTAAATATCCGTGAAAAGGAGTCGCTCTGCTATTATTGCAGCTGTTACACGGACAGAGCGGCGCGTTCGCTTACCTGTTATGCGGGAATTGAGCCGAAGAACAGAAAGCGCGCCGAGGAGGCTATGCTTGCGGAACTGCGGGATATCTGCGAAAACGGCGTGACGGATGACGAGCTTTTCCGCGCGAAGCAGGAACTCCGCGACCAGCTCAAGGCTGTTTACGACAGCGCGGCGGCGCTTGCGCACTGGTATTCGGGCAGACTTCCGTTCGAGGACTTTTCAACTCCCGAAGAGTACGCAAAGAAGCTTGAATCGGTGACTGCGGAACGAGTGAAAGAAGCCGCGCGAAAATTCACTCTCGACACGGTTTATACGCTCAGCGGCAAAAACAGCGAGGAATAAAGCTTATGATAGAAAAAATCAACGGTAAAATAATCGGCGAAACCTGCCTGAAATACGTTCACCCAAGCGGCACGGAGATTTATATGCTGCCGATGGAGGGTTATTCGACGGCAACGGCGCAGTTTTCGGCGAAATTCGGTTCTCAGGACAACAGTTTCCGCGCGGGAAACGGCGAATTTGTGAAAATTCCCGACGGCACGGCGCATTATCTCGAACACAAGCTGTTCGAGAGCGAGGAAAAGGACGCTTTTTCGCTTTTCGCGCAGACGGGCGCTTCCTGTAACGCGGGAACGAGCTTTGATTACACGCAGTACTATTTTTCCTGTGCGGACAGATTTTCGGAAAATCTCGAAATTCTGCTTGATTTCGTGGCAAATCCTTATTTCACGGAGGAAAACGTTGAAAAGGAGCGCGGAATAATCGCGCAGGAAATCACGATGTACCGCGACAATCCCTCATGGCGCGTTTTCACAAACCTTCTTGAAGCGCTTTACGAGAAAAATCCCGTGCGGCTCGATATCGCGGGAACGGTTGATAGCATCGCGGAAATCACGCCAAAAACGCTTTACGACTGCTATAACGCGTTTTACAATCCCGCGAATATGTTCCTTTGCGTCGCGGGAAATTTCGACCCGGAGGACGTCTGCCGCGCGTGCGAGGAGAAGCTGCGCGCCGCCGTTCCGCTGAACGTGGAAACTATGCCGTTCGACGAGCCGTATGCCGTGGCGAAGAAATTAACGCGGCTTTCGATGCCCGTGGCGAAGCCGATTTTCGAGCTTGGTTTCAAGAGAAACGCGGCGGCGGGAATGGGCGAAATCGAGGATTATATCTATTTCAACATTCTTTTTGATATTATTTTCGGCGAATCTTCCGAATTTTACGAAGAAATGCGCGAAAAGGGCTTGCTCAACGACGAGTGGGCGGTGAGCGTTTTCAGCGGGCGCGGTCATCTTTTCCCGACTGCGCGCGGCGAGAGCGACAATCCCGAAGCCGTTTTCGAGGAAATGAAGCGGATTATTCGTGAATACAAGAAAAATCCGCCCGAAAAAGCGCTGTTTGAGCGCGTTAAAAAGGCGACCTTCGGCTCGCTTGTGCGGGATTTCAACTCGGTTCAGTCCGTTGCCACAACGCTCTCCGAGGCGGCGCTCGGCGGCGTTGAACCGTTTTCCGCGATAAACACGGCGGCTTCCGCGAATTATGAAACGCTTATCGATAAGCTTGAAAGCCTTGACGAGGAAAACGCAAGCTTGTCGGTTGTAGATAACAAGGGCTGAAAAGGAGATAAATATGGACGTTTTGAATTTAGCCGCAGAATCTGCGGTTACGGTAAGAAACAAACTTGAATTTCCGAACCTGTTCGGCGGCACGGAAATCGAATATTACCGCGGCTTCGAGGTGTTCGGCGTGCCGATTTACTGGTACGGCGTATTGATTGCGATAGGAATTTTGCTCGCTTGCCTTTATGTGTTCAGGAGAATTGAAAAGGACTTCGGACTGAGCAAGGATAGGGCGTTTGACGTTATTTTTGCGGCGACGATAATCGGATTTGTCTGCGCGAGAATTTATTTCTGCGTGTTCACGACGTTAAATCCCGACTCCCCGAAAAACTACACCTTCGTGACGACGTTTACGGAAATCCGCGACGGCGGAATTGCGATTTACGGCGGAATAATCGGCGCGGTTCTCGGAGGATTTTTGTTCTGCAAGCTGAGAAAAGTCCATTTTACCACGATGCTTGACGTGGCGGCGCTCGGCTTTTTGATAGGACAGGCTATAGGAAGATGGGGAAATTTCGTAAATCAGGAAGCCTATGGCGCGGATTGCCCGACAGACTGGATTTTCGCGATGAAAGGCTCGCTTATCACCTCTCAGGGAATAACCGGCGTCGTTCACCCATGCTTCCTTTACGAGAGCGTCTGGTGCGCGCTTGGATTCATTTTCCTGCACATTTACTCGAAGAAGCTCCGCACGTTCGACGGAGAGGTTTTCCTTTTGTACATCGCTTGGTACGGACTTGAACGCTTCTTTGTCGAGGGGCTCCGCACGGACAGTCTTATGGCGGGCAATTTCAGAGTATCGCAGATTGTCGCGGCGGTATCCTGCGGCTTGGCGCTTGCGGCGTTCGTTGTGTTCAAGATACTTACGAAGAAGAAAAATATACCTCTTTATGTAAATTCGGGCGCGTCTGCGGAGCTGCTTGAAAGCGACCGCAAGGCCGAGGAAGAGCGCAAGTCAAAGAAAGAAGCGAAGAAAAATCAGCCTGCGGAGAGTATTCTTGGCGAAGATGAAGAAGATAAGCCCGCTGAAGAACCCGAAAAGGCTGAAGAACCCGCCGAAGCCGTTGATGAAAGCCCCGAAATAATCGGTGAAGCCGAGGAAACGGCTGAAGAAAACACGCAAGCCGACGAGGGAAAGGGAGAATAATGAAAAAGAGCGTTATTTCGCTGATTGCGGCGATTTTGCTCTGCGGCTGTGCGGATAATTCGGGAATTTACCGCGAGGAAAAAACCGAAATCTCCGTGGAGGAAAAGCTTCCTGCGGCGAGTGAAAGCGATTTTGAGTTCACGGAAACCGACGACGGAATTGTCATCACAAAGTTTGTCGGCAGTCAGAAAGAATTTGCCGTACCCGAAAAAATCGGCGGGAAGCCTGTGGTTGAGCTTCAGGACAAAGCGTTTTCCGAGCGCGCGGATATTGAAAAAGTCGAGGTTCCCGAAACCGTTGCTAAAATAGGCAAAAGCAACACGCTTAAATTCTGCGAGGGCAGCGAGGAAACGGGCGCTGTAATCCTTACGGGCGGGGACATTAAAGACGCTCGCGCCTATTATGACAGCGTTGGAAATGTTTTTACGGTTCAGCTCACATTTACGCCGAGCGGAACAGAAAAGTTTTCCGAAGCGACGGAGCGGCTTATCGGAGAAACGGTTTCGATTTGGCTTGACGGCAAGCTTTTAAGCGCGCCGATAATCAAAGAGCGGATTAGTACCGAAAAGACGATGATTTCCGGCGGATTTACCTCTGACGAGGCAATGGAAATCGCCGAAAAAATCAATGGAAACCCGTTTTTCGGCTGTGAGAAAATTCAGGTAGAATATAAAGGCAAAACTTACGGATATAATGAGCTGAGCAATTTTTGTTCGGCGGCTTGAAAAAGACAAAGGAGAATAAAAATGGCTAAAATTATTGACGGAAAAGCCGTTTCTGCGGCTGTAAAGGAGCAGGTTCGCGATGAAATCGCGCGCGACGGGATTAAGGCGGGACTTGCCGTTGTTATCGTGGGAAACGACCCCGCGAGCCGCGTTTATGTAAACAACAAGAAGAAAGCGTGCGAATTTTGCGGGATAACGAGCTTTGAGTATGCGCTTCCCGAAGAAACGACTATGAAGCAGCTTCTGGAGTTGATTGATACGCTGAATTCCGACGGCAAGGTAAACGGTATTCTCGTTCAGCTTCCGCTTCCGAAGCAGCTTGACGAAAAGGAAGTTATCGCGAGAATTTCTCCTGAAAAGGACGTTGACGCGTTCCACGAGCAGAATGTCGGCAAGATTATGATAGGAAATTACAGCTTTCTGCCCTGCACGCCGTCCGGCTGTATGGATTTGATACACAGCACGGGCGTTGAGATTTCGGGAAAAGAGTGCGTTGTAATCGGGCGTTCGAACATTGTCGGAAAGCCTATGGCGATGCTTCTTCTGCACGAAAACGGCACTGTTACAATCTGCCACAGCAGAACGAAAAACCTCGCCGAGGTGTGCAGACGCGCGGATATACTTGTCGCGGCTGTCGGCAGACCAAATTTCGTTACTGCGGATATGGTTAAGGAAGGCGCGGTTGTAATCGACGTTGGAATTAACCGCCTCGACAACGGAAAGCTCTGCGGGGACGTAAAGTTTGACGAAGTAAGCGAGAAAGCGGGCTGGATAACGCCCGTTCCCGGCGGCGTAGGACCGATGACTATTGCAACGCTTATGAAGAACACGCTCACCGCGGCGAAGCTTCAGCAGAATAAGTGAGCTATGAATAAGACCGAAAAATCGTTTTTGCGAAACGCAATTCTGCTTACGGCGGCGCTTGCGGTAATCTGCGTATTTATGCGCGAATGGGGCGCGGCGCAGATTATAATAGTGCTGCTTGTCGCGGGACTTGCGGGAATGCAGTGGTTTTTGTTCTTCTATGTGAAGAAAAAATAAGACAATCCCGCTGCTTTTCGCGGCGGGAATGTTGTAGGCTTTCGGAAAATCAAAGTCCGAGGCTTGTCGAGAGCGCTGTGTTGACCTGAGCCATAGAAGTGTCGTCAAGCTCGCCCATACGTTCTTTAAGGCGGCGCTTGTCCAATGTACGAACCTGTTCGAGCAGGACAACGGAGTCCTTTGCAAGACCGCAGCTTGACGCCTGAACGGAAATATGCGTCGGGAGCGCGGATTTCTCCGTTTTGCTGGTGATTGCGGCGGCGATAACCGTCGGGCTGTGCTTGTTTCCGATATCGTTCTGCACGATGAGAACGGGGCGTATTCCGCCTTGCTCCGAGCCAACCACGGGACTTAAATCCGCGTAATAAATCTCTCCGCGTTTAACTGACATCATAATAACGTAACTCCTTTCAGTGAAAAGTAATTTATCTGTCGCAAATATTATTGACGCGCGGATTTCATTTATTCGGAAAAAGACAAAAAGAGGTGATTTTCAGATGAAATTCAGTTGGGAGCGGCTTTTGTGCGCTGAGCGCGAGCGTTCGAGCGGCACTGTAAACCCGCTCGACATAAGAACGGACTTCCGCAAGGATTATCACAGGATTATCGGGAGCGCGTCCTTTCGGCGGCTTCAGGACAAGGCGCAGGTCTACCCGCTTTACCGCGGCGATTTTGTGCGGACAAGGCTTACACATTCGCTTGAGGTAAGCTCGTTTGCGGGCTCGCTCGGAAACACGATTTTCCGCAGGCTTATCGACAGCGGAACCGAGGGCGTCGATGAAGCGGTGCGCGAAAAGTGCGCGGATATTCTGGAGTGCGCGGGGCTTATTCACGATATCGGAAATCCCCCGTTCGGGCATTTCGGTGAATTTGCTATCCGACAGTGGTTCAAGGACAATATGAAGCGGCTTGAATTTAACGGAAAATCGGCGGACGAGCTTCTGACGGACAGAATGAAGGCGGATTTTCTGAATTTCGAGGGCAACGCGCAGGCGCTCAGGCTGCTTTCGCGGCTTCATTGCCTGATTGATATGAGCACGGGAATGAATCTCACGTTCGCGCTGCTGAATACCATTATAAAGTATCCGACAAACTCGCTTGAAATCGACAAGAAATGCGGGAACGTGTGCAGGAAGAAAATGGGATATTATCTCGCGGAGGAGGAGCTTTTCCGTAAAATCACGGAAAAAACCGGCGTCGGAACGTCGCGCTATCCGCTGACTTTTATTCTGGAAAGCGCCGACGATATCGCCTACAAAACCGCCGACCTTGAGGACGCTTCCGCAAAGGGGCTTTTGCCGCTCGGAACGCTTATCGAGGAGCTTTTGTCGGAGAAATATCTTGAAAAATGCGAAACCGAGGGCGAGAAAAACGCTCTTGAAAGCGCCGCGGAGGGACTCAAAGCGGCGAAAATTTCCGCAGAGAAAATGGGTGCTGCGGACGCGGGAACGCGGGCGGTTTCGCGCTGGCTTCCGAAAATTCAGAACAAGCTGATTTACGCGGCGGCGGACGCGTTCTGCGACAATTATGAGAGCATAATGAACGGCGAATTTAACGGCGAGCTGCTTTCATCGTCGGACGTGAGGGTACTTTCGGACGCGTTTTCGGATATCGCGTACAGATATGCTTTCCGCTCGTCGGGAATTGTCGAAAACGAGCTTTCCGAGGACGCCGTGATGAGCTTTTTACTCGATAAAATAACGCGCGCCGCATTATCGTTCGGAACAGAGAATGCGCGCGGCTATGACCGCGATTTGACGGAGGTTTTGTCGGAGAATTATCTCGAAATCTGCAAAAAAACCTGCGAGGGCAAGAGCGAGTCCGAGCAGTGCTATCGCAGACTGCTTTTCGCGACCGATTGCGTCTGCGGAATGACGGACGGCTACGCAAAGGATTTTTACCATACTCTCAGGGGATAAAAGAGTTAAGGCGGCGCCGCATAATTACCGGCTTGCGCCTTTTTCATTCACTCACTTGCATCTTTTCCGTCGGATTGCTCGAAAACTCCTGTAAATACATCAAGTATTCCTTCGTCGTTTTTGTACAATCTGATGAAAAATCTGCTGCGTGATTGAACGAAAATAATTATGCGGAGCAGCCTTTGGAAAACTGTTGACTTTTGCAGAAAAATGTGGTATATTATATTTATGGAAAAGGTGTGCATATTTAATAAATTCTGACAAATTGAAAGAGGGATTTTTATGAAAAACGACGGTAAGCTTGGAGCGGCGCGTACTGTTAAAGGCAGAATTTTGATTATGAGCGTAATAATGACGCTGGCGACCGTAATCAACGTGATTATTAGCATTGTAATACAGTATAATCAGGCGATGGCGAATATTAAACAGGACGTCGAGGATAATCTCAAAAATTCCGCGGGAACGGTTAAGACGGGCGTTAATAATTTGACAATTCTTGTCAACGACCACGCGTATGATTACGAGTTTATCGCCGGAACAGCCGAGCAGAAAGAAGAACACATCAAGAATATAATGTCGTTCGACAAAACAATGCTGAGCCTTGTTTTTATGGACGCGGACGGCGTTTGCTACGGCGGCGAAATTCCCGAAGCGGTGAAGTCGAAGCTCAATTCCGCTTCAAGCGTGATTACAACTCCCGACAGTATTACGGGAAGCTTTTACATAGCCGTTAAAACATCAATGGGAACTGTTCTCTGCTCGAACACAAAAACGGAAAAGCTCAATTCGATACTTTCGCAGTCGTCTGCGGACGCTTTTCTGCTTTCGCCGGAGGGAAAGGTGGTTTCCGCGTCCGGAGCTGAGGCAAGCGGCGATTATTCAAAGTATGTTTGCAAAGAGGAAAATCAGACGGTTATCGACCCGATACAAGACGGCGGATACTGCTATGGCGCGGGAAAACTTGAAGTCGGCGAGAACTGGACGCTTCTTGTGAGAAAAAGCTCGAACGGCTATTTCAGCGGACTTAATTCCACAATTCGCCTTAGTATCGGAACGCTTTTGATTATGATTGGGCTGTGTTTCAGTTCAAACTACTACTTTAAAAAGACCGTTACAGAGCCTCTCGAAAAGGCTTGTAAAAAGCTTGTTGATATGTCGAACGGCGTGCTTTCGGGAGAACCGGTAAACCACAGCTCAGACGACGATATGGGACAGCTTTCGGCTGCGGTAAACAAAATGGCGGGTTATAATAACACCATTATCAACGATATCAGGCATACAGCCGAGGAAATCGCCGCAAACAATCTCTGCGTAAAGCCGAACGGCGAGTACACGGGCGATTTTATTCCGCTGAAAGAAGCGCTTGAAAAGATTGTCGAGTCAATCAGAACGGTTGTCGCAAACGTTGAGGAAGCGGGACGTCAGGTAAGCAGCGGCTCGGAGGAGATGTCGCGGAACTCCGCGGTTCTCTCGACGGCGGCGGAGGAACAGTCCGCGACCGTATCTCAGCTTAATGAAAACCTCAACGCCGTTTACAACGAGATTAACAGCAACGCGCAGGCGTGCGGACAGGCAAGCGGAACGGCTAAGGAATGTCTTGAGCTTGTAAACGAGGGCAACGCAAAAATGGGCGATATGCTCGAAGCGATGAACGAGATAAACGGCACGTCCTCAAAGATTGCTAATATTATCAAGACAATTCAGGATATTTCCGAGCAGACGAACATACTTTCTATAAACGCGTCGATTGAAGCTGCGAGAGTAGGCGCGGCGGGCAAGGGCTTTGCCGTTGTTGCGGGAGAAGTCGGAAAGCTTGCCGAAAAGACCGCTCAGGCTGCCAAAACGACCACGGGGCTTATTCAGTCGTCGATTGATTCCGTAAAGCACGGAACGGTTATTGCGAACGAAACCGCCGAAACGCTCGGAAAGATTGTTGAAAAGACGGACGCAACGTCGAGGGTTGTCGGCGATATCGCGGAAGCGTCGACAAAGCAGGCTGAAAGCGTAAAGGAAGTGTTGGTGGGAATGAACAGCATTTCCGCTGCCGTAAATCAGGTAAGCGACTCTGCGAGAGAGTGCGCGGACAGCTCGGAGGAGCTTGCGGTTCAGGCTGAACTGCTTCACAGCACGATTGACAAGTTCACGATTTCGGAAAGCAAGCCGAAATATGCTCCCGCGAAGCCCGCTCCCGCCGCGAAAAAGCCTGCAAGCATAAATCTTGACGATAACGCGGAAAAGAAGCCTCAGCCGAGCGTGAAAGCGCCCGCGAAGCCCGCTCCTGCCGCGAAAAAGCCTGCAAGCATAAATCTTGACGATAACGCGGAGAAGAAGCCTCAGCCGAGCGTGAAAGCGCCCGCGAAGCCCGCTCCCGCCGCGAAAAAGCCTGCAAGCATAAATCTTGACGATAACGCGGAGAAGAAGCATCAGCCGAGCGCGAAAGCTCCCGCAAAGCCCGCTCCCGCCGCGAAAAAGCCTGCAAGCATAAATCTTGACGATAACGCGGAAAAGAAGCCTCAGCCGAGCGTGAAACACGCCGCGATAAAGACGAACGAAGCCGCGCCCGCTGTTAAATCCGGCGGAGAGCCTGTCACAAAGGCGACAATGCAGCCAGTTAAAAGGACAATAACACTTGACAATAATAAATATTAAGGAGAATGGGTATGGCGTCTGAAATTAAGGAATACGGCTTTTACAACGGCTACAAATGCTTTCTTGTAACGCTTGAAAACGAGAAAATCAAGGCGAGTTTCCACAGCCTTGGCGCGTGCGTTCAGTCGATTGTCGTTCGCGACAAGAACGGCGAAAAGACCGATGTCGTTCTCGGATACGATACGCTCGAAGGATACGCGAAAGGCGATTCTTCGCACGGCGCGACCGTCGGACGTTTTGCAAACAGAATAGGCGGCGCGAAATTCACGCTTAACGGCAAGGAATACAAGCTGTTTAAAAACAACGGCGAAAATACGCTTCACGGCGGTTCGATTTCGTTCAACAAGCGCGTCTGGACGGTTGAAGCGGTTACGGACGACAGCGTAACTTTCGGTTATACAAGCCCCGACGGCGAGGAAAATTTCCCCGGAACTCTTGTTTGCAGAGTGATGTTTACGCTCAAAGACAGCGCCGTTGAAATTCATTATACCGCGAAATCCGACAAGGATACGGTTGTGAACTTCACAAATCACTCTTATTTCAACCTCAAAGGCGAGGGCTGCGGAGATGTTCTCGACCATATTGTCGAGATAAACGCGGAAAAGTATACTCCCGTTGACGCGGGACTTATCCCCACGGGCGAGTTCGCCAATGTTGCGGGAACTGCGTTTGACTTCAGAGAGCCGAAAGCGGTTCGTAAGGATATGGATAACGGGCTTCTTCCGAACGGATACGACCATAATTTCTTCCTCGGCGAGAAGAAAGAAATGCGCGTTGCAGCGCAGGCTTACGAGCAGACCCGCGGAATTATGCTCACAATGAAAACAAACAGCCCCGCGATGCAGTTCTATATAGGAATAGGCTTGAACGAGGTCGGAAAGGGCGGAAAGCACTACCCGAAATACGGCGGACTTTGCTTTGAGGCTCAGTTCTGCCCCGATACCCCAAACAAGCCGCAGTTCCCAAGCTGTACCCTCAAAGCAGGAGAAACCTACGATTATACCACCGTTTACGAATTTTCCGCAAAGTAAAGGGGTCGCTTCAGTGAACGGCTTCGCCTTTAGTCGTCGCGCTTCGCGCTCTAGTGGACGGCTTCGCCTTCAGTCGTCGCGCTCCGCGCTCCAGTGCCTCCGGCGGCTTAAGACCTTTTTCTGAAGAAAAAGGTAAAGAAAACCGCAGGTTTTCTGGAAGAACTAAAAAGACTTTTTTGTCGCTTCGCGCAAAAAGTCATAGTTAGCGGCTCTAGCCCTATGAATCAAGTTTTCACTCAGGTAAAACATACGAATCTATGCCCGGTAAGGCGCTCCGTGTGCTTGATTACAACAAACAAAAACGGGAGAATTTTTGGTTCTCCCGTTGTTTTATTTAGCAAACATACCCGTAAATCTCGTGGAGCAACAGACTAGGCATAGCTTCGTATGTTCTTCCCGTGTGATTGCTTAGCGCATAGGGCGGTATCGCAAACTTGAAGTTTTGCCAAGGAATTAAAAAGTCTTTTTGGATTCTTAAGGCCTTTTTCTTCAGAAAAAGGTCTTAAGCCGCCGGAGGCACTGGAGCGCGGAGCGCGACGACTGAAGCGAAGCGACCCCGCCGGAGGCACTGGAACGAAGCAATTTTTATTTTTTCCAAGTTGCGGGGGAAAAGAGCATAAGCATTGGGAAAAGTTCGAGTCGGCCTGCGAGCATATCGAAAATCAGGACGATTTTTGATGGAATGGAGAAGAAGGAGAAATTTGCGGTAGGGCCAACGAGGTCAAGGCCGGGGCCAACGTTGTTAATCGTAGCGGTCACGGCGGTGAAATTCGTGATTAAGTCGTGGTTTTCAAAGGAGATAATTACGAGGGAAATCACGAAAACGACGATATACGCGACCATATAAGTGCAGACGGAGCGCACGGTTTCGTGCTCGACGGGGTGCTTGTCGATTTTGATTTTTTTAATCTGTTTTGGGTGAACCATAACGCGCAGTTCTTTTCCGAGCGACTTGAACAGGATAATAATACGCGAAACCTTAATTCCGCCGCCCGTGCTGCCCGCGCACGCGCCGATGAACATTATAATAATGATAATCGTGCGTGAAAGCTCCGACCAGACGTTAAAGTCAACCGTTGAAAATCCCGTTGTTGAGATAAGAGAAGCCACGGTAAACGCCGAGTGGCGGAGCGCGTCGCCGGAAGCGGGAAAAAGGTCGATGTTGTCGAATGTGAGAATAGCGACCGCCGCGGTTACGATAAGCAGGAAAACGATGACTTCCGTGTTGAACGCGTCGCGGAATTTTCTGTTCATAAGGAAGAAATATGAGTTGAAGTTGATTGAAAAGAGCAGCATAAACACGGTGACTACAATTTGAATGTACGGCGAAAATCTCGCCATACTGTCGTTGTAGAAACCAAATCCGCCCGTTCCCGCCGTGGAAAACGCGGTGTTGAGCGCTTCAAATCCCGTCATTCCGCCGCAGAGCAGCAAAACGAACTCAACGAGCGTGAGCACGAAATAAATCGAGTAAAGCAGAAGCGCGGTTGTTTTGACGCGGGGAACGAGCTTGCTTACAGACGGTCCGGGGGATTCCGCTTTCATAATGTGCATATTCTGACCGCCCGACAGCGGCAAAAACGCCATTATAAACACGAGAACGCCCATACCTCCCACCCAATGCGTAAAGCTTCGCCACATAATCATAGATTTCGGAAGCGCCTCGACGTCCGAGAGGATAGAAGCGCCCGTTGTGGTGAAGCCGGAAACCGTTTCAAAAAGCGCGTCGATGAAATACGGTATCGCTCCCGAAAGGAAAAGCGGAAGCGCCCCGAAAAGCGAGAGCAAAATCCAGCTCAGCGCCACGATTACAAAGCCCTCGCGTGAAAAGAGCTGTTTGTTCTGCGGTTTTTTGACGAGAATAAGCAGTCCGCCGATTACAAGGCAGACCGCAGCGGAAACGCTGAACCAGAGCGCGGAATTTCCCTCGGCGAAAACGGCGGCGGTTATCAGCGGAACAGCCATAAAAGCCGCTTCAAATACCATAATCCAGCCGAGGACATAGCTTATCATTCTGTAATTCATAGTTTGAGCACCTTTTATTTGAGGATATCCGCGATATCGTGAATACCGAGGATATTTGAAACGATAACGACGGTATCGCCCGTGAGGATTACGTCCGAGCCGCGTGGGATAATGACCTTCTTGTCGCGGAGAATTGCCGCAACTAGAACGCCGGGCTTGAGTTTAAGCTCCATAAGCGGTGTGTCGGTAACGGCGCCCTTGTCGGTTATCGTGAATTCGGAAGCCTCGACTTTGCCCTTGATAAACTGATAGACGCGCTCAACGTTGCTGCTTTCGGCGCGTTTAAACGAGCGCACATAGCGGATAATCGTATCGGACGTGATGTTTTTGGGATAAATTATGGTATCGAGGTCGAGGTGCTTTATAACCTCGTCAAACTCAATCCGGTTGATTTTGGTGACAAGCTTCGCGCTTCCCGTGCTTTTGGCGAAAAGCGAGAGCATAATATTCTCCTCGTCGAGATTTGTAAGTGCGACGAAAGCGCCCGTTTCTCTTAACCCAGCTTCAAGGAGAACATTTTGGTCGGAAGCGTCGCCGTTGATTACTGTAACGTCGTCCCATTGCTCGGAAAGCTCCTCGCAGCGTTTGAGGTTTTGCTCGATAATTTTGACGGAAATACCCGATTTCAGCAGGATTTCCGTGAGATAGTGACCGAGTTCGCCGCCGCCCGCGATGATAACGTCCTTGACGGAATTTGTCTTGTAGTTGATTTTGCGGAAGAAATCGTTCGCTTTCTGGGGAGAAGCAACGATTGAGATAACGTCCTTTTCCGCAAAAACGAAGTCGCCGTTCGCAATATAAGCTTCATCTCCGCGCTCGATTGTGCAGACAAGCACGTCGCAGAGCAGCCTTGAAGCGATTTCCTTGACGGCAAGCCCCGCGAGCGGACAGTCCTCCGGAAGCCTGAATTTAAGCAGCTCGACGCGTCCGCGCGAGAAAGTTTCGATTTTTGTCGCGGACGGAAAGCGCAGTATACGCGCGATTTCCTGCGCCGCGGCAAGCTCCGGATTTATGACCATCGCAAGACCGAGTTCGTCCTTGAGGAACGGCGCTTCGCTGCTGTACTGCGGAGAGCGTACTCTCGCGATTGTGCGGCAGTTTCCGGCTTTTTTCGCGATAAGACAGCAGAGGAGGTTAAGCTCGTCCGAACCTGTGACCGCGATAAGCAAATCTGCGCGCTGAATGCCCGCTTCCTGCTGAATGAGGTGAGTAGCGCCGTTTCCGACGATTCCCATAACGTCGCAGCGCGCGGTTACGGCGTGAATTTTGTCCGCGTCCATATCGATAACGGTGATGTTGCTGCCCTGTTCGTTGAGCTGCTCGGCGAGCGCCTGACCGACCTTTCCGCAGCCGACAATAATTATATCCAAGAGAAAAATCCTCCCTATTTCAAAATACATATTAATAATATACACCTTTTTTCCGTTCTTGTCAATCACCTTTGCGCGAAACGTGCAAAATTTAACAAAACCCTTGACAAAACGGCGGGTTATGTCGCGCTCCGCGCTCCGGTCGGTCGCTTCGCTCACAGTCGTCGCGCTCCGCGCTCCGGTCGCTCCCGCGGGGTTTAAGACCTTTTTCT
>DPBR01000056.1:0-254 GCA_003516865.1 Oscillospiraceae bacterium | reverse complement strand
TTCGCTTCGCGTCAGTGGCTCAGCTTGTTGCACAGGTGTCGCTCGGCATCGAGTCCCGCCAAACTGCTCCAAGTTCTCGCCGAACGTTGGCGCTGCACCGCACATTGTGCTTTGTTGCGGCGAGAACCGCGAAGCGCTTAAAGTCTTTTTGGAAGTCTTGGAACCTTTTTCTTCAGAAAAAGGTTCTAAGCCGCCGGAGGCACTCACGGCGAAGCCGTGCTACTCCGCGCGAAGCGCGGCAAAACGCGATAGCA
>DPBR01000060.1:2122-4472 GCA_003516865.1 Oscillospiraceae bacterium | reverse complement strand
ATAATTATGCGGTGTAGCCTTAGTTTGTTGAACAGTCGGCGATTTTTCAGCAAAGTTTGGTAATGCGCCGCGAAGCGAAAGGGTGAAGCGGCACGCTTCCGCTTCGCGGCGCGCTATCCGAGTTTATGCGCCGCGTCCCCTCAGAACGCGTAATAATCAACCAAAAAACTCGAACTTATCCGAATAATACGCGAGAATAAGCTCCGTAACCCTGTCATAGCTGAGCGAGCCGTCGGGAACGCCCTGCGCCTGTATAAACGCGTCGTTCGCCGCCTGCGAAACGTTGTGGATAGTTTCGATAACCTCGTTGTCGTGACCCTCGTGATTGTAGATGTACTCGTTATTCGCGGCGAAATCCGCAATCATACCCTCGGTTTCAAGCTCCCCTACCTCTTCCCACATCTCCGTATCATAGGCGAAAAGCGCGTTCGAGCAGTATGTAAGCGCCGCCATATAGCCGGAATAGCGGTATTCGGGATAATCGCTGTTTATACACGACAGGAACGCGAGAAAATTGCACTCGTTTTCGAGGGCAATTCCGCGCGAATGAGCGCTTTCGTGAGCCGCGGTGAACGGAATGAGATAGTCGGGCTGGGCGATATTTACGTTGCACTCGGCGAAGAAAGGGAAGTACATACCCGAAATTCCCGTGTAAGACCACTGTTCCGAGAGCATAACGGGCTTTTGCCGCCACACCGCCGTCCACAAAAACGGATAGTCCACAGCGAGCTTGTCATAGCCGTTTCCCGCGCGCGTAAGCTCGTCAAAGTCGCTTTTCGGAAGCTTCATCAGACCGTTTTCATCTCGGGAAATCTCGCGCTCCGCCTGCGCGGCATTCTGCGCGAGGATTTTGCAGACCTTGAGAAGATGTTCGGGGGATTTTTGCGAGGCGTCGAGGTTCATCGTTTCTTCAAGCGGATTGCGGTAGAAATTCGCCCCGTGACAGCTCATATACAGAAAGCACGCGAGCGATAAAAATATGCATATTCCCCGACCCGCCTTAAGCGCGGTTTTGCCGCGGTTTTCGCTCTTTTTCATCTTCACGATGAACAGCACGATAAGGAAAATCACTGCGGGCAGCGCAAGCACGGCGGCAATCTCCGTGAGCGAAATCGGGATAAGGCTCGTGATAAATCCGAGCGGCGTTGTTATCACCTTAAAAAGTCCGCGCGAGATAATATATTCCGTGAAATCGGGGAAAAACGGCAGCAAAAAGTACATAAGCGCCGCTAAAATCAACGGTATCAAAAACCAAAAATTCTTCAGAAAATTTTTCATAATATACCTCCCGTTCCTGTATAATCATTATATCATTTTTAGATATGACTGTCAATCTTATAAAAAAATTTACCCTTGACAACTTGATTTTATTCGTGTATAATATTAATTGTGGAGAGAGTTATTTTACTCTCGGAAAATCAGTAAGAAGGAGATAATTTATTATGGCACTCACCAATAACCCCAATGTGTTGAAATGGATTGAAGAAATGACCGCACTCACCAAGCCCGATAAGGTTGTTTGGATTGACGGTTCAAAAGAACAGCTCGACGCGCTTACCGCTGAAGCGCTCTCTACGGGCGAAATGAGAAGGCTCAACGAGCAGAAGTTCCCCGGCTGCCTTTATCACAGAACCAAGCCGAACGACGTTGCGCGCGTTGAGGACAGAACATTCATCTGCTCCCGCAAGAAGGAGAACGCAGGTCCTACGAACAACTGGATGGACCCCAAGGAAATGTACGCGATGCTCACTCCTATGTACGACGGAGTTATGAAGGGCAGAACTATGTACGTTATCCCGTATTCTATGGGACCTATCGGTTCGCCTATCGCAAAGGTCGGCGTTGAGCTTACCGACTCGATTTACGTTGTTCTTAATATGAACATTATGACCAGAATGGGCGTTCAGGCGTTCAAGAACCTTCCCGACGACTCCAACGATTTCGTTCGCGGTCTGCACTCGAAGGCTGACGTTGACCCCGAAAAGAGATATATCGTTCAGTTCCCCGAGGACAACACGATTTGGTCGATTAACTCCGCATACGGCGGAAACGTTCTTCTCGGCAAGAAGTGCTTCGCGCTGCGTATCGCTTCTTATCAGGGCTGGAAGGAAGGCTGGATGGCTGAGCATATGCTTATCCTCGGCGTTAAGAAGCCCGACGGCGAAATCAAGTATATCACGGCTGCTTTCCCGTCCGCTTGCGGCAAGACGAACCTCGCTATGCTTATCCCGCCCAAAACCTATAAGGACGCGGGATACGAGGTATTTACCGTTGGCGACGATATCGCTTGGATGAAGCAGGGTCCCGACGGCAGACTTTACGCAATAAACCCCGAAAACGGCTTCTTCGG
>DPBR01000060.1:1553-1900 GCA_003516865.1 Oscillospiraceae bacterium | reverse complement strand
TTCTTCGGCGTTGCTCCCGGTACGAACGAGAAGTCCAACTTCAACGCTCTTGAGTGTACGAAGAAGAACGCAATCTTCACGAACGTTGCTCTTAATCTCGACGATATGACTCCTTGGTGGGAAGGTCTTGACAAGAATCCTCCCGAGAACGCCGAGGAATGGAAGGGCGCTAAGGTTAACGGCAAGGAGTACACCGCTGTTATGGGCGCTGACGGCAAGCCGCAGAAGCTCGCTCACCCGAACTCCCGCTTCACCGCTCCCGCGATAAACTGCCCGTGCCTGTCCTCCGAGTTCAACAACCCGCAGGGCGTTCCCGTAACCGCTATGATTTTCGGCGGCAGACGCGC
>DPBR01000060.1:1018-1266 GCA_003516865.1 Oscillospiraceae bacterium | reverse complement strand
TATATGGGTTCTGCTGTTTCTTCGGAAACAACCGCTGCCGCTACCGGCGCAGTAGGCGTTCTCCGTCACGACCCGATGGCAATGAAGCCCTTTATCGGCTACAATGTCGGCGATTACTGGGCGCACTGGCTTGAAATGGGCGAGAAGCTCGGCGATAAGGCTCCCAAGATTTTCAACGTAAACTGGTTCAGACAGGACGAAAACGGCAACTTTATGTGGCCCGGTTTCGGCGACAATATGCGCGTTCT
>DPBR01000060.1:390-797 GCA_003516865.1 Oscillospiraceae bacterium | reverse complement strand
ATCAAGCGCTGCGAGGGCAAGGTTGACGCTGTTGAAACTCCTATCGGCTATCTGCCTAAGGTTGGTGACATCAACCTCACCGGTATCGAGGACGAGGTTACTCCCGAAGTTGAAAAGCACCTTCTTTCCGTTGATATCGACCTCTGGAAGAAGGAAATCGCTGAGATGCGCCGTTACTACAACGACGATATCAAGGCTAAGGGCGGCAACGTTCCTCAGAAGCTTTACGAGGAGCTTGATATGATTGAGGACAGACTTAACAAGGCTTAATTTCCCCGATTAATCGCAGGCTGTTCGTTAGCTGCAAGCAATAATCAACGCAATCCCCGTGAGCAATCGCGGGGATTTTTGCATTGCACTCCAGTCGGTCGCGTCGCTTCAGTACCTCCGGCGGCTTAAGGTCTTTT
>DPBR01000060.1:0-121 GCA_003516865.1 Oscillospiraceae bacterium | reverse complement strand
TATTTCGCTTCGCGTCAGTGGCTAAGTTTTCCGCACGGGTATCGCTCGGCAGCGAGTTCCGCTAACCTGCTCAAAGTTTTCGCCCGAATATCAGATACAAGCTATGCCTGCTTTGTGGCTG
>DPBR01000014.1:19581-20213 GCA_003516865.1 Oscillospiraceae bacterium | reverse complement strand
TTCTTTGCAAATTTTTATTGTTTCTTGGTCCCCGAAAAAGCAATCAAAATATATGTTTAATGAATAGAAATATGATGTCATTTCTTGTAATGCTTGTTTTAATTTATAAATTTCATCTTGTTCATTCTTATCTATTACAATCCAAACATTAGTCTTATTCAATTCTTCCTCACCTTTTTTAAAAGAATTAGAAAATTGTTCAACAACACTCCCCTTTGATGTTCTTATTCCCGAATCATAAAACGGTTCAAGACCAAGGACATTGACCTCAACCGCATACTCCTCATAATACTTTATTAAAATGCTTTCTATATTATTTTTAAGTTGTTTTCTAACAAAATTTCGAATATATTCATCACATAATGTTCGATTTTCACTAAAATGATTAGCCTCAATACGAAATACGATATCTTTATCAGATTCAGGCGAGCACTCTGCCACAAGCTCCTTATAGTATTGTCCAGAACGAATTCCCATAGATAAAACAATAAACTCCTCACCATACTTTTCTTCAAGCGTTTTCTCAACAAACTCCTGTGCTTCCGACTTGGAAAGCCCGTCCCAATAGGATATTTTGCACCCCGACATCGAAAGCGCCATAACCAGAATCATTATCGCAGCAATTACCCTTT
>DPBR01000014.1:0-19455 GCA_003516865.1 Oscillospiraceae bacterium | reverse complement strand
TCTCTTTAATAAACGCCATAATATATACCTCCTAAAATCAGTCTTGCCATTAATAACGGCATAAATTCTCACACCAACATTATTTACCTCAATTAAATAAGTCCTCGCCTTAACATTTCACCATTATCGCAGCAATTACCCTTTTCATATTAACCAACCTTCCTGCTTTTTGAAAGCGATGCGCTATAAATACTTATTTTAATTATATAATTTTTTGCGAAATTAATCAATAGATATCTAAAAAATCGCATACCATGTATTTTTGAGAAAAAACTTGAAAAAAAGGCAAAAAAATGATACAATAATGGAGCGTTACTTTAATACTTTGAAAAGCGAACTCGTTTATCACCATTCATACAGTTGCGAGGACAAATTATTCTCCGACATTGACGATTATGTTCTGCTTTGGTACAATTCCGTCAGACCTCATTCTTTTAACAACGGTCTTACCCCTTGGCAGAAACGCTTGGCTTGATCTTTTGGGGGAAGGTGTTACAATTTTGCTTGACAAGAACAACACCGCAGGGCTGCAACTCCACAGTGACCAAGATAATTCAATACACTTCGCATTCGTATTTCAACCTAACTCAATTATACGGCATTACACAGTCAATGTCAAGTCTCGGCAACCCATATGACAATGCTTTAGCCGAAAACTTTTTCTCAATTCTAAAAACCGAATGCATTTACCGTACAAAACTAAATTCTTTTTCTGAAGCTCGGCATTTGATTGATGATTATATCTACTTTTATAACCATCAGCGTATTCAGTTAAAAACAAAGCTGACTCCACTTGAATTGCGAAGTCAGTTCTTTGCTTGATTTTTTACCATAGGGGGCTTTTTGTGCTGTCTGCACAATATGGGGAGCAGTGCACTGTTAGCAGAGGGGGATTTGTTTTTAACGTAGGATTATTTGGCGGATACAGTCAAAAAGCTATTTTACCCTTGAAATTGACGAAACGCAAATTGACCTTGTAAAACGCATTTTTGATAAATACGGCGAACTGCACAGCATTAACGCAACAGAACAGTGGCTGAACGAAACGAAAAATTACACTAGAAACGGGAAAAAGTGGAAAAACGCAAACGTCAAGAGAATTCTCACCAATCCCATCTACTGTATTGCAGACAACGACAGCAGAATTCAGAGCCTGCTGAAAGAAACCGGAAAAATCGGCTTAAGACTTCCGGATAACTCGAAAATCCGATGTATTCTCTTATAATTCACAGAATAAGGTGGTTTCTCATTTCGGGAAACCGCCTTTTCGCTTAACTCGATTTCATCCGATAAAAAGATTGTCAATATACGACAATTTGATAAAGGTAATATCAAAAAAAATCAATGCAATTTCACAAAAACCTCTTGATTTTAACTTGAAAATATTGTATAATACAATCAGCACATACTATAAAAAAGAGAGGGAACTTTATATGAAAAACGAAAATCTCACGCTTCTTGACGTCATTGACAGAAAGACGCTTCAGTCGCTTCAGGACGCTTTTTCCGCCGCAACGGGAATGGCTGCTCTTGCAACCGATGATACGGGTTCGGTTACCGAGGGCAGCGGATTTACGGATTTTTGTATGAATTTGACGAGAAAATCCAGAATAGGCTGCGACAGGTGCGTAAAGTGCGACCTTCAGGGCGGCGCAGAAGCAAGCAGGACGGGACGTCCGGCGGTGTATTACTGTCACGGCGGGCTTATGGATTTTGCCGCGCCGATAATTGTAAACGGAAAGCATATCGGTTCGCTTATCGGCGGACAGGTTCTGCCCGAAAAGCCGGACGAAGAAAAATTCCGGCGCATCGCGAGGGAGATTAACGTAAATCCCGACCTGTACATAGCTGCGCTTCGCAAAATTCAAATTGTTCCGAAAGAGCAGATTGAAGCGGCGGCAAATCTTTTGTACCAAATGGCGAACGCGCTTTCGGACGTTGGATATCAGCGCGCTCTTGCGGCGGAAGAAGCCGAGGAAATCGCCGAAAACGCTCAGCGCGTGGGAAATCATGTGGAATTGCTTGAGCAGAAGATATCCGATATGAACGAAACTATGGCAAATCTCGCTGATAGGTTTAACGCGATTAAGGAAGCCGCGGCGAATTCCGTAAGGGCGGTTGAAAGCACCGACAGCATCATAAAAACGATTGAAAACGCTTCAACACAGCTTACTCTTATCGGATTTAACGCGTCTATCGAGGCGAAACGTTCCGGAGCGGCAGGAATAGGCTTCAATGTTATCGCGCAGGAGGTTCGCAATCTTGCCAACAAGAACACAAAGCAAACGGACGAGATTGAAACGACTCTCAGCAACATAAAAAGGGCGATGAGTGAAATCAACACACAGATAAAAGCTGTTTACGGCGAAATGGAAAAAACTGTTGAGTCGATGAAGGAGCTGTCTGCACTTGTCAGCGAAACGACTGAAATTTCAAGCTCGCAAAAGTGATTTTCTCCCGCAAAATGAATAAAAAATAAAATGCAGGTTTTTCCGAAAGACGGTTAAACCTGCATTTTTTATAATCCAATGAAAGCGCCGATTAAGGTTAATCTCCCGTTGACTCTCTCAAAATAAGGGTGTGCGGAAGCATATATGTAGAGTTATCGGGCATATCGGACTTCATATTCGCGAGAAGCTTCTCCGCGACGGTTTTTCCCTGAAGATAACACGGCTGGTCAACCGTTGAAAGTCTTGGCATAAACATATGCGAATACACGATGTTGTCAAAGCCGAAGAACAGAATATCCTTCCCGACCGTATAGCCGTTCTGCATCGCATAGGTCATCGCGCCGAAAGAAATCAAATCGGAAATCGAAAAAATCGCGTCCGGCTTATCGTCAAGGCTCAAAAACTCCCGACAAGCGCGCGTTCCGGTTTCGGAACTGTAATCTCCGTAATATACAAGGCGCTCGTCAAACGGAATACCCGCCTTTTCAAGAGCGCGTCTGTAACCTCTTTCACGGTCAACCGACGACTGGCTTCTGATTTTAGTCGTGATTAAACCTATGCGCTTTCTTCCCTTGCCGATAAGGTAGCTTGTCGCGTCAAAACCCGCGCGCTCGTTGTTGATGGTAACGCAAAGCACGCCCTCGGTATCGAGCTTTTCGAGGCAAACCGCAAGGGAATATTTTCTCGAAAGGTCGATAATCGTCTTGCTGTCAAGCTTCGGAGCGAGAAGAACCGCGCCGTCAACCGCCTTTGAAAACAGCATACCGAGCAGGTGCATTTCATGGTCGGGGTCGTTTCTGGTGGTGGCAATCAAAACGTCATACCCTTGCGCGAAGCAGGCGTCCTGCATACCGCGAAGCACGTCGTTGTAAAAGCTCTGGTCCGTCGAACCGATAATCGCGAGAATACGCTTTGTTTCGCTTTTTCTGAGGTCACGGCCAAGAAAATTCGGGCTATAACCAAGCTCCTCAACCGCCTGATTAACCGCGCGAACCGCTTCCTCGGAAACGTTGCTTTTGTTGTTCAGCACGCGCGAAACAGTCGCCACGGAAACCTTCGCCGCCTTTGCGACGTCCTTGATAGTAATATTCACACGAACACTCCTTAATTCCGGCAAAATCTACACAAAAAGAAAAAATTCGTCCATATTAATATATTATCACTTTTCTAAAACGTTTTCAATTGACATTTTACACAAATATTTCTGTAATTTTTATTACATTTGAGTAAATAAAGCCGCATTCCGTGAAGAATGCGGCTAAAATTATGAAAAAACGTTATGAAATGGATTGCTCGCACTGAGCGAGAATGGTAATGCACTTTCTCGGACAGGCAGCCGCGCAGGCGCCGCAGCCGTTACACTTTGAGTAGTCGATTGACGCGTGGTTGTCGCTGACGGAAATCGCGCCGTTCGGGCACTTTTTCTCGCAGATTTTACAGCCTATGCAGCTGTTTTTGCAAATATCCTTGGCAACCTTGCCCGCGTCCTTGGAAGAACAGCGAACGTCAACCTTCTGCGCTGCGGGACGGATAACGATAAGGTGGTTGGGACAAGCCTCAACGCACTTTCCGCACGCTCCGCACTTCGACGGGTTAACAACGGCAACGCCGTTGATTATCGAAATTGCGTCGTTCGAGCATACCGCAATACAGTCGCCATAGCCGTCGCAGCCTGTGCGGCAGTTTTTGTTTCCGTTGTAGAAACGTTCAACCGCGTGACAGGAGGGAGTGCTGATAAACTCGTATCTGTCCTCAACAGCGCCCTTGCAGCCGTTACAGCGCACAAAAGCGACTTCCTTTACGGTTTCGAGAGCCTCCGTTCCCATAATTGCGGCAACCTTCGCGGCAGCCTCCGCGCCGCCGGGCTTACACTTATTCGTAGGAGCGCTGCCATCCGCGACAGCCTTTGCGTAATCCGCGCAGCCCGCATATCCGCAGGCGCCGCAGTTCGCGTTCGGAAGCGCCTCGGTTATTCTGGCAACGGTTTCGTCCTCCTCAACCGAGAGGAATTTTGTCGCAAGAACGACAATTCCGCCCGCAGCAGCGCCGATAGCCGTAAAAATAAGCACGGGAAGAATGTAGGTCATAAAAATATCCATCTTGACCCTCCTTTAGGCAACGCCGAAAATGCCGTCGACAAGCCCGCCGAATCCGACAAAGGACAGCGAAACGATTGACGCAGCGACAAGCGTTATCGGCATTCCGGTAAACGCTTTCGGGACGTTGCAGCGTTCAAGTCTGCCGCGAACGCCTGAGAAAATCAGCATAGCAATCATAAATCCAAGACCGCCGCCGAGCGCGCAGACAATGCTTTCAAGGAAATTGTAGCCGTTGTCGAGGTTCAGAAGCGTAACGCCGAGAACCGCGCAGTTTGTTGTGATAAGCGGGAGATAAACGCCAAGCGACTTGTAAAGCGCGGGAATGTACTTCTTTAGCACCATTTCAATGAGCTGAACCAAAACCGCGATTATCATAATGAACAAAATCGTGTTGAGGTAGGTAAGCCCCATTGGAACGAGGAAGAAGTAGTAAAGCGGCCAAGTTACAGCCGTTGCGATAACCATAACCGCAGTAACCGCGCAGCCCATTCCGAGCGAACCGGAGGTTGTTTTCGATACTCCGAGGAACGGGCAGATACCCATAAATTTCGAGAGAACGAAGTTATCCGTGAGTATTCCCGTCAGGAGAATAATCATCATACTTTTAGCAAGCTCCATTAATTATCCTCCCCTTTCTTTTCAGCGGGCTTTTCGACATTTGCCTTGATAACGCCCTTTTCGCCGCTTTCGCCGGAATTATCCGCGCAAGCGCTTATGCAGGAACTCTTGTTCGGGCAGGCGGCGCAGCCTGTGGCCTCGGGCGGCTTGCGGTGAGAAATCTTGTTTACGAGGGCGATTACGCAGCCCAGCACGAAAAATCCGCCTGCGGGAAGCACGAAAAGCGTCATCGGCTGGATAAAATCGGGGCAGATTGTGATTGCGAAATCTGTTCCCGCAAACCATGTTCCCGAACCCAGAATTTCGCGTATCGAGCCCATAACGAACAGCGCGAGCGTAAATCCGACGCCCATTCCCAGACCGTCTAAAGCGGAAGCGCCGACGTTGTTTTTGGAAGCGAACATCTCGGCTCTGCCGAGGATAATGCAGTTAACGGTGATAAGCGGCAGATAAATTCCAAGCGCGTCGTAAACGGGCGGAACATACGCCTGCAAAAGAAGCTGAATAAGCGTAACAAATCCCGCGATAACGACTATGTAGCAAGGAAGTCGGACGGATTTCGGGATAATGTTCTTGAGGAGCGAAATAACGACGTTTGAACAGACGAGAACGAAAGTCGCCGCAACGCCCATTCCTATCGCGTTGAACGCCATTGTCGTAATCGCGAGCGTCGGGCACATTCCAAGCAGCGACACAAGCGTGGGGTTCTCTTTGACAAGACCCTTTGTAAATTCCTTCATATAGCTCACTTGAAATCACCTCCAAACGCGTTGTAAGCGCCGAGCGCAATATTAACCGCCTTTGCCACGCCCTTTGACGAGAAAGTCGCGGAAGTTACGGCGTTTACCTCGTTGTCGGCGGGATTAGGCTTGTTTTTGACGATAGTAACCTCGCCTGTTTTATTCTTAAAGTTTGCGAGCCAGTCGGGGTTGTCTGTGTTCGTGCCAAGACCGGGGGTTTCCTCGCCGACAGACACAATCGCGACTCCAAAAACCGCTCCGTCCTTAACGCCGACCATAATGTCAAATCCGCTCTTATACCCCTTGACAACGCAGTCAAAAGCAAGCGAACCGTCGCTCTTTCTGATAACCTTTGTAAGTCCCGAAATATTGCAGGTTCTGTTCCCGTCCTTGTCAATATCGACAATCGCGTCCGGATAATCCTTTACGGGAACAACCGAGTATTCTCCCTCGCCGTAAATCTGCGTAACAGCGGCAAGCTGCTTGTCGGTGACAACGGTCGACGTATCGATATAGGTCATATTGTACACGATAATGACAAGCGCCGAGATAATCGCGATAATAATTGCGGGAATAAGGATAGGCTTGATTTTCTGGTTCATTCCGCTTTGCCCTCCTTTTTCGGTTTAATTCCGCCAAAGGGCTTCGCCGCGGTAAATCTGTCGATAAGCGGCGTAAGGCAGTTCATCACAAGGATTGAGAACGAAACGCCCTCCGGGTAATTCGCAAACTGTCTGATAAGGAACGTGATAAGCCCGCAGCCAACCGCGAAGATAATCTTGCCCTTATCGGTCATCGGAGTTGTGGAGTAGTCGGTCGCCATAAAGAACGCGCCGAGAACAAGACCGCCGCCCATAACCTGATAAGCGACGTAATTGAGGTCAAAACCGCCGCTGAAGAACGACAAAACCGCAACCGTTCCGATAAAGCAAATCGGCGTGAGCGGTCTGATAATGCCTCGGAAAATGAGGTAAAGCCCTCCGAGAAGCAGCGCCGCCGTGCAGGTTTCGCCAAGACAGCCGCCGCGAACGCCGAGAAGCATATCCATAAGCGAAGGAAGCGCGCCTTCGCCCGAAGAAATAGCGCCGAGCGGCGTTGCGGAAGTCATCGCGTCCGTGCTGCCGTTAAGCCATGCAAGCGGCTCCGTCCATGTCGTCATAGCCGCGGTAAACGAGAGCATAAGCACAATTCTCGCGGTAATCGCGGGGTTTGCGAAGTTCTGTCCGATACCGCCGAACAGGCATTTTACGATAACGATAGCGACAAAACAGCCGATAACCGCCATATAAATCGGCAAATCAACGGGCAGATTGAACGAAAGCAGCATACCGGTTACAATCGCCGATAAATCGGAAACGGTTCCAGGCTTTTTGACGATTTTGTTGAACAAAAACTCGAAAAGCACACAGCTTGCCGCGCAGACCGCCGTCAGAACAGCAGCCTTATAGCCGAAAAGCACAATGCTTGCGATAAGCGCGGGGCAAAGCGCGATGATAACGTCAAGCATAATATTTTTGGTTGTGCGTGAGCTGCGAATATGAGGCGACGCCTCAACAAACAATTTATTCATCACGTCCACCTCACTTCTTCGGAGCGGTCGCCGCGCGAAGGAAATCCTTTGCGAGCTGATTTTTCTCAGCGAGATTTCTCTTCGCGGGACAGACAAAGCTGCACGCTCCGCAGTTCATACAAAGATTTACTTTAAGCCGCTGAAGCTCCTTGACGTCGCGCGCGTCAAACGCCTGCTCAAGCTCGGTCGGCATAAGACCCGCAGCGCACGCTCTCACGCATCTTCCGCAGCGAATACAAGCCGTGGGCTGAACCGCCGCTGTATCTCCGAAAAGAAGCACGGCGTTGTTTGTCTTGCCGAGAGGGGTATCGGGGTCGAACGCGCACGAACCCATCATCGGACCGCCGAGAACAATTCTGTCGGGCTGTTTTCTAACATCTGCAAAGCCGACGATGCTGTGAAGCAGCGTTCCCACGGGAATGAAGAAATTCGCGGGATTATTCACGATATTGCCGTCGATTGTAATTCTGCGGCGAATAAGCGGAACGCCCGTTTTTATGTAGCCGTAGATAAATCCCGCCGTAGACACGTTCATAACGATACAGCCGACGTCCGAAGGGAGCTTTCCCTCCTCGACAACGCGCCCCGTAAGCGAATGAACAAGCACTTTTTCAGCGCCCTGAGGATACGCGCCGGGAAGCTTCTGCACGGAAATGTTCGGATAGCGTACGCAAAGCTTCGTGAGTTTGTCGATTGCGGCGAGCTTATCCTCCTCGATACCGATAATCGCCTTGGGGATTTCGAGTTTTTTCATAATGAGGTCGATTCCCGCAAGAACGTTGTCTGAATTTTCCATAAGTTCGCGGTAATCGCTTGTGATATACGGTTCGCACTCCGCGCCGTTCAGGAGAAGATATTCGATTTTCACCTTATCGCGGTTATAGGCGAGCTTGACGTGCGTGGGAAATCCCGCGCCTCCAAGACCTACTGCGCCGCTCTCGCGAACCGCCTTGATGAAATCCTCGCGCGAGTCGATTTTCGGGGGTTCAAGCTCCTCGAACATCTCGTTTTTGTTGTCGTTTTCGATAACAACCGTCTTGCACAAACGCCCGAAAACGTTCATAACATCGCGAATTTCCTTAACGACGCCGCTTACCGAAGCGTGAACGGGCGCCGACATAAACGCCTCGCTGTCGCCGATTTTCTGACCCATTTTAACCTTATCGCCGACAGCGACGCAAGGTTCGCATGGTGCGCCGATATGCTGCGCCATACTTATGGCGACAACTTCGGGCGCGGGAATTTTTCTCGTTGACTGCTCGGACGACGCGCTGAAATGCGGAAGTCTGACAGAATGCAGCTTTGACAAAATTCACCATTCCTTTCACTTAATTTAACAGATGTACAATGCCGCAGACAAACGTCTTATAAATTCCGCAAAATTAGCCGAAACGCAGTTTAAACTGCCGAAATCGGTCTGACGAGCGGAACAAAAACTCATAAAAGCCTTGTTTTTTCAAAACTTAACCCGCCGCTTGACCAAACGGCGGGTCTTGATTGCTGAATATTACGGAAATCTCTAAACGCCGATTTGAAATGCAAAATCACATTTCAAGCGCTCCTAAGTCCTTGTTTTCGTCCTCCTCGCCAACCATAGGCTCGGTTTTCGGGCGATTGTTGGGACGCTTATCGGGAACGTTCGGCGCGTCCTTGCGGTCAGCGGGATTAGTCGGCTGAACGAACGGAGCTTCCGCACGGTTATGCTGGGGCTTTTTCTCACTCGGAGTAACGGGAGCCGCGGGACGCGGATTTGTGTTGTCCTCGAACCACTTAGCAGCCATCATCGGCGTGAGAACGACGTCAAAGGTTTCGGGAGCGCCGTCGTAAACGGTTTCGAGCATTGTGTTGCCCTTCTTGTCGGGTTCGCAGACGTCATAGCTTACCTGCTTGCGGTATTTTATACGAACATAGAGGAATTCGGGCGGGATAACGTCGACTTCCTTAACCTCCTCAAGCCACAAAAACGGGCTCATACCGCCGATTGAAACATCGTCGATAAGCCAACCCGCGACAGCCGCCGCGTCGTTTCTGCACAAATAGAGCGAAAATCTGAATTTCTTCTCCTTATCGTTGTCGATAATCCCGATTGAGATTGTCTTGACAACAAAGCTGTTGAGAACGCCCGTCTGATATCCGCAGCACGGGCAAACTCCGCCGTAGCCGTAAAGCTTCGAGTTGATATCGCGCGCGAAATAATAGCCGTAAGCTCTGGGGTTAAGGCGCTCATAGGGAGCGATTCTCCTGACTTCGCGGAGCATAAACTCAAACTCGTTGCGCTTGATTGAAGGCACGGGTTTGAAGTAGTAGGGCATCTGGTCGATGAGGATAACGTTCGGGTCCTCCGTTCCGGAGTAGAGGTTATGAAGCAGGTTGTTGTTCTCTCCGGTAAGCAAAAACTCGACAAATCCCGCATATTTCGCCTTTGAAAGACCGTCGCGGAGAATAATATACTTTGCGGTTTTGTCCTTGTCAGCCTGAGAAATGGGCGTATCCGTGCCGACAATTTTCATCAGTCTGTTGTTTGCGTCGAGGAGCGCGATTTTGTCTATACCGAGGTCGCAGACAAAGATTTTAGCAATCATCTGCTCAACGGCAGCCGCCGACTTGCACTCCGGAAGCGTGGACATAATGTCTTGGGTATCGAAAGTAAATCTTCCCGTCGAATAGCCGAAGTCGAACACGCGGTTGTTGAACAATCCGCTCTCGATAAGCGAATAAACATCGCCGACAATTTCGAGCAAATCGGAATTTGTAACATTCGGGGGAATCATAAACTGCTTTCCGTAAACGGAGAAGCGATAGCGCTTGTTTATATCGAGCGTGAGGTTGATTTCGCCGCCCTGACGCTTAACTTCCTTGAGGAACGTTACGGTATCCTTTCCGATTGTGAAAGAGTTTACCATAAGCGTAACGACCTGATTGAAAATCTGGTGATTTTCAAATCTCATCTCATGCGCTTCAAGGACGTCGCAAGCCTTTTTGAGGTTCTTTATGTTGATTTTGGAAATTTCAAACTGAATTTGAGCCGTACCGGAAGTAATTACGAACTGGAAGTACTTCATCGCAATTCTGTAATTCTCTCCGAACATCTCGTCGATAACGGCAAACGCGTCTGCGAGGGAGTTCTCGTCCTCGACCATACCGTTCTTTATGCAGTCGTCGAGTTTAAGGCTGATGATGCTCTTGAAGCCTGCGCCAAGCTCATAGTCCTTGACTCTCTTTCCGCCGTCGGACGCCATAAGGAACTCGTTTCCGTCCTTATAAAACTTATAGAGGTACTCCTCGCCGCCCTCGTCCGTTCCGGGAACGTCCCAGCGGTACTTTGCAAGAAGCGCGTGATTGACGTCCCTGCCGTACCAGTTGTTCATCTGCTCGATATCCTGTTCGAGAGCCTTTCTTGCGCTTCCGTCCTCGTGTTCTTCCTTGGAAACGCCTCCGCGCTCGGAGAAAAAGCCGTTCTTGCGGATATTCTCAAACAGAACCGGCTCGCCGCCGTCCGGAAACACAACCGAAACGCTGTTTCCGAACTTTTCACGCAGACCCTTAACAATCGTGCTTGTATTCACATAATTGTAGAAGAACTTAAAGACGTACTGCTTGGGGCTGAGCATATAATAGCCGGGCAAATTCGGATTTTCCTGCATATCAAGCACAAACAGGCGCTTATATTCGTCCGCAACCGAAAGAATACCGTGTTCGATTTTCTCCGCGCATTTTTCAAGCGAGTCGTATTTGATACCCGAACGGTTGTTCGTAATATACTTATTAGGCACGGACACGAAAAATGCCGAAAGCTTTTCATCGACGAAATCGGGGCTTTCCGCCTTTACGAAGCCGGTAAGCTCGAAAGTCGAGAAATAGTTATACTTCGACATAAGGACCTTGCCCGCCTCGACCTTTGCGCCGGAAATAGCGTAAGGAACGAGATAGGTGAAGCCGTCGTATTCCGCGCTGATGAAATCCGCAACGCTCTTTCCGTTTTCGGAGAAGCGAACCTTGCGGATATCGTCGGGAGTACGCTGATGATGCTGAATTTTGTAGACGACTTCGGGCTTGCCGTAGTTGATGACGGCGATGTTAAACGCTCTGTCAACGCATTCTTCCTCGTCCGTGGACTTCAGATTTTTCTTTCTGATAAACGCGAAGCAAAGGTCAACCATATTGATATACGAACCCTTTTTGCTTGTAAGCGTCACAAGGTTTTCGTGAAGGGCTGCCTGCTCGTTCTCAGGGAGGGCGAAAATAATCTCGGTGTGGTTAAACTGCTTGCCGTTGAGTTCAAGTTCGCGCACCTTGAGCGTACCCTCGTCGTTTACAACGCGGAGGGAATAGGTATTCGAGCGCATTTTGAACCAGTCAACGTTCGTGAAAACGCTCTTTGCGCCAAGACCGAACCTGCCCTCGCGCTTTCTGTCGCCGTCGTTTCTGCCGACAGAAAGATAGTAGAACATCTGCTCAAGTCTGAATCCTGTTTCGTTGTAGGTGAGCTTAACCTGACCCTCGTCGAGAAATTCAATCATCACCTTGATATTCGGCTCGTCGTAATCGCAGCCGAAAACGTTCTGCAAAAGCTCGCGGATAATGGACTCGCGGGGATAATCCTTTGCAAGTCCCGCCATATTTATAGCGCCGCGGCCCGCGTACATATTGTTGAAATAGTCCTTAAACAGTTCGCTTTCAAGCGCGCCGGAGCGGATTTTGCCGTCAATTTCGCTGACGACAGCCTTCACGCCGTCCTTGTCGCCGGCAGTATTCCGCTCGAAGAAATCGCCGAGCAGCTTTTCAACCGTTTCATAGCCTTCGCTCATTACAAAACCCCTCTTCTCCGCGCTGTTTCTCGGACAGTCCCGCGCGGAAGGTTAATCTGCGGCAAACAGCCGTCAAATTCCGTCGTTATATATTTTGATATAATCCTTGAAAGTGTGGTCGGAATCCTGTTCCTTTGCACGATACTTCCAGATACCGTAAAGCACGGGATACTGAATACTGTCGTTAAGCTCGGAGATTTCCTGCTTGATTTTGAGGTGGAAATCCGCGCCCTTATGAAGCTCGTCAATCTGCGCCTTGCCCTCTGCAAGACCTCCGACCGCTTCCTTTGCGAACGGAAGATTGAGATAATCCTCGCCGCCGAAAGTCGCTGCGGCTTCCGCGCACTTCTTTGATTTTTCAAGCTTACCGTCCTTGCCGATAATGCACAGACCGCTTAATTCGTTCACAGCGGCGGCGATATCGCCTGCCTGAGAACTGTCCGAAAGCCCGAAAAGCCTATACAAGCCTCTCAGCTTATCATCGGCGAAATCGTTCAGCTGTTTCGCGTTTGAAATATCGTTCGTTTCGGGAACGATATATTCGATTTTAACTCTCTTGATAAGGTCCGCGCAGTTTTCAACCTCGTCTGAATAACCCTTGATATATCTGAGGTCCTTGATAAGGTCGCTGAGAATTTCGCCCTTTTCCTTGATATCAAGAAGGATATTTCTTGTGGGAAGTTCTCCGCTGAAGCCGTCGCCAAGCTTCAGAAACAGCGTTTTTTCAAGCATCGGCGTATCAAAAACGCCGTTTTTGTCGCGGAAGAGGATAAACTTTCTGCCTGCCTCTTTTTTCGCTCCGTGACGCGTCATTCTTCTTTCCAGAACGGCGGGAGAATCGGGAAGCTCATAGTTGAGCACATAATTCACATTATCCGGTCCGTCTACAAACGTTCCGAGCATATCCGTTCCGATGGTAATTTTCGCCATTTCGTCGTCCTGACGGTTCGTGAGCTTTCTCTTGATGGCGCCGTTGATGATAAGTTCGCCTCTCATCACGCTTACGTCCGCTCCATAAACGCAAACAAGCGCTTTTCTGAGGTATTCAACAGTGTTTTTGTTGCAGCAGTAAATCATTATGCGCGCGTCCTCGTCGTCGTCAAGGATATCGCCGACCGTTTTCATAAGCGCGTCAAGCTTCTTATCAAACCCTCTCAAATCCTCGACGTCGGAGCGCGAGAAGAAAGATTTCTGATAAATCTTCTTTTCCGTTTCATTCTTGTCGCAGTCATACTGTTCAAAGACGTTTCCGCCCGCGCTGTAAGCGGGAAGTCCTGTCTTGAGGTCGACTTTTCTGCGGAAATATGTAAGAACGGTATCCTCAAATCCGTAATCGGCGAACGAAACGTCGCGCTTTAGTCCGCCGTAAACCGCGTTTGCGAAATAGCGCATAACGGGGCTGTTTTCGCGAAGCTCGCAGGCTGTTTCGTCAAAACCCAGACTAAACGCTGCGGAAGCCTTGTTCTCGTCCGAGAGAACGCTTCTTACGAGTTCCGCAAGTTCGGTCTTATCGTTTGCGGTTTTCGCTGGGAAGGGCGCGTTTACGAGAAGCCTGTCGCTCTTCCAGACGATATTTTTCTTATAATCGGCATATTTCGGAACGCCCGCGGAAAGTTCCTCGTCGATTATGATAAGATTCCACTTAAAATCGCTTCCCGCCTTATGTTTAAGGACGTTATCCCCGAACAGCGTTTCGCGTGAAATGAGGTAAAGTCCCGCGCTCTCCGCATAGAAGTAGAGGAGGGAATTAGCCGCGCCGGAAACCATTTTAAAGTCCGCGCCGATACTTGTAAGGAGGAATCTGTACCAGTTGTACATTTCGCTCTGACGCGTAACAATGAGAATATTCGGAGTTTCCTGTTCTGCGAGAACGTCATAGACGCAAAGCGCGGATTTCGTGTACTTTTCCGAGCCGAACTCACCGCAGTTAATCGCGAATCCGAACCTCCTGAGTTTTTCCGCCGCAGCGAGATTAGCCGCGGACAAGTTCAGTCCGCCAAGCGGAAGCCATTTAAAGTTGCTCAATATAACGCACCCCCATAAAAATCGGATATTTCGCCGACTCAGAATATAATTTGATACATTTATAATTATACACCAAATATCGAATTATTACAAGTATGTCAAAACCCCTAATGTTAGAAAAATATCAGAGCGATTTTTGTGGAAATTGCACAAAAATCTCGATAATTCACCGCAAAATCAAATTTCAGGTAAATTTTGCCCCAAATTTAGCTTGTATTTTAAGCAAATTATTATGTAATCGCTTACATCAATTACACATCGGGAATTATTTCCATTGAATAATCCGCGCAAACCTGCTAAAATTAAGTTACACACTTAACAAAGCGGAGATGAAATAAATGCTGAAAGCGATATTGTCGAAGAAAAACCTAACCGAAAACGCCGAGTTTTACGGCTGCATAAGCGACATTCTGGAAAACGCAAGCGTAGAGCGGCTGAAGAATTATCCGCATCATCTCGGAACAAGCCGTTTTCAGCACTGTCTGAACGTGTCCTATTATAACTTTCTGATATGCCGGAAGCTCGGTCTTGACGCAAAATCCGGCGCGCGGGCGGGACTTTTGCACGACTTTTTCTTCTACGACAGGCAAACGCGGAAAAAGTCCGATTTCAAGGGCGCTCACGTCACGGCTCACCCGATAATCGCGTTCAGCAACGCCTCGGAGCTTTTCCCGATAAGCGAGCTTGAGGGCGATATGATAGTCTGCCATATGTGGCCGCTGACGAAGAATTTTCCGCGTCACAGCGAAACGTTTGTGATAACGTTCGTAGACAAATTCTGCGCCGTTGCTGAAATAGCGTCAGCGGCGATAAAACGCAAATCTCACAGATAATCCGCGACGTCAATCCAGGTGAGAAGCAGCTCGCGCTCTTCGGGACGCTTGAATTTAAGCTGCGCCGCAGCGACAATAGGAAGCCACTCGCGGACTTTTTTCGGGTCTGCGCCCGCCTTTTCGCAGTATATTCTCAAGTATTTTTCCGCGCTTTCCGTGCGGTGTCTGAGGCAGAAGCCGAGATAAGTTCTTGCCGCGTCCGCAAGCGGATTTCCCTGCTTTGCTTTGAACCAATCCACAACGAACATTCCCTTGTCGTTTACGATAATATTTTCGGGCATAAACTCGCCGTGGCAGACCGCCGCCGCGTCCTCCATACCCGAAAGCTTCGTGAGAAGCTCGTATTTTTTTACATCGTCGATTATGTCAAGACCCTCGATTGAGCGCTTGAGATAGTCCTTGAGGCGGCTGAGCTTGCCCGAACGCAGCGCGTTAACCTCGATATGCAAATCCGCCATTTTTCCGAGAAGCTCCTCGGAGCGCGGTTCTTCGCGCATCATCTCATCGAGCGTTTTTCCCTTTATAAAGGTATATTCGAGCGCCCATTTGCCGTCCTCTTTAACAGCGCCGATAATCTCGGACATTTTCGCAAAGCCGGTTTCCTCGACTCTCGTATGAGTAAGCGCCTCGTAAAACACAACGCTTTTCGGCTCGTCGGGTTCTTTGAACACCTTCACGCACTTATCGCCGCGCTCGAAAACCGAAACCTTCGCGCTGTCCGAAATCAATTTTTTCAGTTCCATAACCAAAGCCTCCCTGTTTATTCATCGATATCGCCCTCATAAAGTCCCGTAACCGAGAGCGTGAGGAAGCGGAAATCGTTCATAAGGTCGATTTCCTCGCCGCCAGTGCCTCCCATAATACGGACAACAGGACGAAGAACATTTTCGTTATTTTTGACAATCGAGCCGTGCCGTCCGTCCGAAAGCGAAACGAGCGTACCCACGGGATACGGGTTATACGCGCGGAGAAACGCCTTTGTAACGTCGAGGTCGAAATGCGTTCCGCTGCCGCCGAGGATATATTCTTCGGTTTCCGCGACAGACCACGGTTTTCTGTACGGACGGTTTGAAGTGAGCGCGTCAAAGACGTCGCAGATGCTCAAAATTCTCGCGACAAGCGGGATTTTCTTTCCGGAAATACCCGTTGGATACCCCGAACCGTCAAATTTTTCCTGATGAAAAAGCACTCCCGAAAGCACGTTCGGGCTGAAATGACCGCCGACTTTGAGGATATTGTAACCGATAAGCGGGTGGCGCTTAATCTCCTCAAATTCTGTTTCGGTGAGCTTTCCCGGCTTAATTATGATATCGTGGTCGATGTTTGACTTACCGATATCGTGAAGCAGCCCCGCAACAACGACTTCCTTCGTTTCGCCTTCCGAAAGCCCGATTTCCTCACAAACTCCCGCCGCGAGCATTGCCACGCGCAGGCAGTGTTTATAGGTATAATCGTCATAGTTCTGAAGCGCAATCATCTGATTTGCGAGGAAATCGGAGTTCCCCGTGATATCGGAAATGATGTTGTCGGCGATGCTGTCAACGCGCTGTGCGGAAGCTATAGAAAGCTCCTTTATGCCCTCCGAACCGCCGTCGAAAATCTCGTTGAGGTCGGTTAGGGCGTGAGTGATATTCTGATTGATAACCCTTTCGGGACGCTTATATTTCCTGACGGCGGACTTTTCGCCGCGCGTATTCGCAGAAATGCCCTCAATGCCTTTCCCGACTATATTCACCGTCTTAATTCCGCACTTTCGGAGCGTTTCAATCATTGCATACGAAAGAAAGCGTCCTTTTTCATACAGCAGCCTATACTCCGTTGCGCTTGTGGAGTAAACATCGTCCGCAAGCTGCATACCCTCGCGGAGCTTATCAACCGAAACAATCAGCATATATTACCCTCAACTGCGATTAACCGATTTATCTGAGCGGCGATGAATAAACGCCGTTTTTAACGTACTCTGAAAGCGTATTTCTCGCTTCTGCGGCGTCGCTTTCGTAAGTTATGCCGAACCAGCGGCTGTCGGTCGGAATATCCTTGACCTTGTAGGCGCGCGAGTGAATTTCACGGCTTACCGCGTCGGCGATGGTGAGTTCAGATTTGAGCTCGTCGGGCTGAAGATTATTCAGGAATTTCCTGAGCTGATGAGCGAGGATATCCATAAATCCAACGTTAAATCCCCACATACTCATAGAGGTGGTGTCGTTATCGCAGAGGATTTTCTCATATCCGTCGTATTTTCCGCGGATAACGCCGTCCTCGCCGCGTGAAATCTGCTTTGTTTCCTCAACGGAAGTGAGAAGTCCCTCCGCGTTTGTGCGGCAGATACCGCGGTTTACGGGACCGTTTTCGGAGAGCGTGTTCTTGAGGCGAAAGTCAACCGAGCAGGCGTCCGCCGTGGGATTTCTGAAGAACTCCGCGAGCGCCGAAAACGCCTCCGCGCCGTAGAAATCGTCGGCGTTGATTACCGCGAAATCGCCGTCAAGCGCGTCCTTGCAGCAGTAAAGCGCCTGCGCGGTACCCCAGGGCTTTGTTCTCGCGGGAAAATCGCCTTTTCTCACGGGGAGATTGTCGGTTGACTGAAAGACGTATTCTGTCTTTATAATCTGTGAAATCCTGTCGCCGATTGTGGATTTAAAAAGCTCCTCGATGTCCTTTCTGATAATGAAAAGTACTCTCGTAAAGCCGTTTTTCACCGCGTCGTGAACCGAATAATCAATCAGAAGCTCGCCGTTCGGACCGAGCGGTTCAAGCTGTTTAATTCTGTTTCCGTTCGCATAGCGCGAGCCCATTCCCGCCGCCAATACGACTAAAGTTAACTCCGACATAATGCTCTCCTTTATACTCCGATTTTTTCAAAAATTCCGATTTCCGTCTTACTTCCATTAAATGTAATTAACCGCTTTTCGCAGAAATTCCGCGACAGCAGCCCGTCATTTTCGCTCAAAACAACTGCATTTTACCGCAAATCGAGCCGTTTTCGCGCGGTTTCGGCTGCAAAATACCGCAAATCGCGGACTTTCCGCTTTTCCTGCGTTTTTCACGATAAAAAGAGCGTTCTTTGCGGCGTATTTCAGTGCGCTAAACTATCGAAATCTCGACATTCTGCACTTATCGCGTTAAGCCGAGAAGTCGGCGCGATTTACGCTCAAAACAACTGCATTTTACCGCAAATCGAGCCGTTTTCGCGCGGTTTTGACTGCAAAATACTGCAAAAAGAGCGTTTTTCGCGATTTTTGCTGTCCATAATCGGCAAATTTTCGGGAATTGCCGAAAACCGCAATTCTCGGAAATTCACCGCGTTAAACCGAGAAATTACTGCAAACTTGCAATCGACTCGTTGATTTTCGCCATCTTTTCCTCAGCCTTTGCAAGCTTTGCGCGCTCGTTCTCAATCTGTGCTGCGGGCGCTTTCGCAAGAAATCCCTGATTGTTCAGCTTGCCCGAAAGGAAGTCGATATCCTTCTGCGCCGCCTTCTTTTCCTTTTCAAGCCGCGCAAGCTCTTTTTCCTTGTCGACAAGCTCGCCCATCGGCATAAATATTCTCGCCGCGTCCGTTACAACCGTCGCCATTCCGTCTGCGGAGGGCGCTTCGCCCGTTACCGTAAATTCGCCTGCGCCCGCGAGTTTCTCAAAGAACGCGCGGCTGTTTGTGAAAAGCTCCGCGAACTTCGTTTCCACAATCATCGTGACTTTCTTCGACGGAGGCACGTTCATCTCGTTTCTCCTCACGCGAACAGCGCGGATTGCTCCGACAATCTTCGAGAAGTCCTCCTGCTCCTTGGTAAACGCAAGCTTTTCGTCGTATTCGCACCACTTCGCCATCATTATGCTCTCGGTTTCGCCGTGCGGAATGGACTGCCAGATTTCTTCCGTTACAAACGGCATAAACGGGTGAAGCGTCTTTAAAACGCCCGTCATTATAAACACGAGAACCTTCTGCGCCGCAAGCGCCGTTTCGCCGCCCGCCGCTATTCTCGGCTTTGTAAGCTCGATATACCAATCACAGAAAATATCCCAGATAAAATCGTACAGATTGCCCACGGCAACGCCGATTTCATAGGCTTCGAGATTTGCCGTGACGTTCTTTATCATATCGTTGTACAGTGACAGAACCCACTTGTCCTCAATCGGCAAATTTTCGGGAAGATTGCCCGCTTCAAAGTCCTCGGACAGGTTCATCAGTATATAACGCGATGCGTTCCAGAGCTTATTGATGAAGTTTCTGGAATTGAGAAGCTTCGTTTCCGTCCAGCGCATATCGTTTCCGGGCTCATTTCCCGTTACAAGCGTAAGGCGGAGCGCGTCCGCG
>DPBR01000024.1 GCA_003516865.1 Oscillospiraceae bacterium | reverse complement strand
CGACAATGAGTGCGGGCAGTGCGGATGCTTCGGCGGAAAAGTCCCAACGGAACTTTTCCGACAGTCTCACGGGGAGAAGCCTCCGCTTGTCCCCGTTTTTTGTCAATAATCCGAATATACGATATCCGTTTCGTCAATATCGGGATTTACGCCTCCCGAATGAGCGTGATCCGGCTTTTTCTCGCCCTTGTACAGCAGCTTCAGCATAATCGGCGACGCAATCGAGCTGCACAAAATCAGCAGTATAACCGAAGTGAAATATTCCGGCGAAACCATTCCGACTGCAAGACCCTTTTGCGAAACGATAAGAGCAACCTCGCCGCGCGTCATCATTCCAACGCCGACTTTAAGCGAATCGAGCCAGCTCATCTTCCAGACTTTCGCCATAAGCCCGCAGCCGATAACCTTTGCAATCATCGCGACTACGACGAATGCGAGCGAGAACCACAGAAGCTGAAGCGAAAATCCGTCAAAGTTCGTTTTCAAGCCGATTGAGGCGAAAAATACCGGACCGAAAAGCATATAGCTTGAAATATCCATTTTACCCGCGATATATTCCGCGTCGCGCAGATTACAGAGGATAATTCCCGCGACATAAGCGCCCGTGATGTCGGCGATGCCGAAGAATTTCTCCGCGCAGAACGCCATTGCGAAGCAGAGAACCAAGCCGAAAATGGGTATTCTGCGGTGATGCGGAGCATGCTTGTCGAGAACCTTGAACAGCAGATAAATCAAAAATCCCACAACAACGCTGAAAACTATAAACAACAGCGTTTTTATAACAACCTCGAGGGGCTTTGCGTCGGAAGAACGGAAGCCGATTACAAACGTAAGCACGATAATACCGATAACGTCGTCGATAATCGCCGAAGAAACGATAATCGTGCCGACGCGCCCTTTAAGGTGTCCAAGCTCGCGAAGCGCTTGAACCGTGATGCTGACGGACGTTGCGGTCATAATCGTTCCGATAAAGACGCCGCGGAAAAACTCGTCCGAACCAAACGGCGCGAACCCGAAGAAAAGGCTGTACAAAAGCCAGCCGAGCACCAGCGGCACAAACACGCCCGAACAGGCAATCGTAAGCGCCACGGGACCTGTTTTCACGAGTTCTTTAAGGTTTGTTTCAAGACCCGCCGAGAACATAAGCAAAACAACGCCCACCTCGGCTAAAACAACGATAAAATCCGACTGCTGAACCCAGCCGAGAACCGAAGGACCTATAAGAAGTCCCGCAAGAATTTGCCCGACAACCTGCGGAGCTTTCATCTTTTTTGCAAGAAGTCCGAGAAGCTTCGCCGAAATCAGGATAATTGCAAGGTCGCGAAAATATTCATAAGCCTGCACAAATAACACCTCTTAAAATACTTTAATATTGACACCCGCCCTATAATTTGCTATAATAAACTTACAGCATATTGTTTTGGGAAAGGAATTTTGAAATGCTCGAAAAAAACTACACAAAATCGGAAGATAAATGCCGCTTCGGATTTTCCGAAAGCGGAACGTTCCGCGCCGCCTACAAATCCGAAACGTTTTTTGTTATCTTCTTTGCCATATTTTTCATCTCCTCAATAGTCGGCGGAATTATCGGAGGCGCGATTTTCCTTAGGACAAATATGGATAGTATTCCCAATTTGTCCGACCCGACATTCTTCGCAATGGCGGGAGCCATTATCTTCATAGGCGCGGGAGTTTTGGGATTTGTAATAGCCAAAATCGGAACAGCCTACGTCAGGCGCGGCTATGAATGTACATACGACGCAACCGATGAGGTTTTCACCGCGAATATCGGCGGCAACGTCCACACGATAAAATACTGCGACGTTTCCGCCGTAAAATTCACTCCGAGAGCCATTTTCAAGAAAGTAACCGGCTATAACATTGACATTACCGTCGGAAACCGCGTCGAGCATTTTGCGCTGGCGTTCGAGGGTCAATATCAGTCCGAGAAAACCACGCCGTTCTATATAATAAAAGAGCGAATGGGAATTATCGAAAACCGCCGTTCCGATGAAGCCGCAAAGCTTGAGGCGATGAAAAGCCGCGCGACTTCCCCGCTCGGACCCGCGGATATCGAAAAAGCCCGCGAACGCAGACAATCGGCGCTTGAAAGAACGAAAGCGCTTTACGAAATGCCCGCCGCCGTGCCGCTTTCCGAGCCGAAACCCGCAGATAACGCGATGCCTTCGGTCGGCTTAAACACGGCTCCCGCCGCCGAGCGGATAAAGCTTTCGCCGACTGTCGAGGGGCTTGCGGCTGAACAAACGAGAATTGCCGAGGGCGAACGCGCGAAAAAACTCACTTCCCTTGAGCAGGCGAACCGCTCCCGCGAACTTGACGAACAGGAAATCATCGGTCAAGGCTCGTTTTTCCTCGGAAAAATGGGCGCTCCGCGAACGATTTGCATTATCGCGGAGATAATCCTATCGCTTTTCGAGCTTTTTGAACTTCTGTCGTTTATCTTACAGTTTCCCACGTCGCTTTTCAGCGAAAAACTTGTGATAACGAGCGGAATAACGCTCGGTTATCTTGCGCTCAGCACGCCTCTTTTTATGTACATCAGAGGAAGCGATGAAAACCGCTATTTTGCGAACGCGAGGGAATTTTCGTTCTCCCGCCGCGACGGAAAAGGCGCTGTCGCACACTTTTTCTACAAGGACGTTCTGAGCGTTGATTACGCGCCGCACAAATTCCTTTGGCACGACAACGGCTATTACGTCACGATTGAAACGAAAAGCGGATTTTACACCTACAAGTACGTTTTCCCGCGCTACAAGCACTCAATCCCGATAAAAGACCTGCCTTTCGAGGTAATCCGAAGCCGAATCGACCCGAATATAAAGCTCCCCGAACAGCAAAGCGTGCGGCTGGGGCTGCCTCCGAAGCAGATTGCGGCATTTCTCGCGCCGACGGTTATACTCGCGGCGATAAGCGTTCTGGCGATAGTCTGCCACGTTCTTTTCGCCCGTTACCGAACGGGAATGAACGTGCCGCTTTCGGACGCCGTTGTAATTACGCTGCTCTCGCTTGTCGGAATAACGTTCTTCCTGTGGAAAATCCGCCGCGGCGCAGACCACCGCTTCCGCGCTGACGACCGCGGGTTCATTGTCCGCCGAACGGACGGCACGGGGAAAACAATCCGCGCTTCGTTTGGCGAAATCGAGCAAATCCGCGTGAAAAAAGGCGTTTTCACGGCGCTTTTTAGGATAAAATGCAAAACGCGCGTTATCCGTCTGCGATACGTTTACCCAAAAGTATTCGGCAAACCACGCCTTGAGGACACGCCGCTCGGAGTTTTTCTGACGAACAGATAAAGGAGGAAACCGCTTTGGAAATCAACTTCACCCACCCCGAAAACAACGACATTCCGCACCCCGAAAAGGTTTTTGTCGGTTCGGGAGAGCTTAACCTTGCCTGTTCGCTGAGAAAAACGATAATCGTTCTTGTGATAACTGCGGTAATTTTCACGTTTCTGGCGTCAAGATTATTCCACGCTGCGCCTATTTGCTTTAATATGAGGTTAAAATCGCTAATAATGCTCATTCTGCCTTGCGCGATGGTGATAATTTCAATATGCTCGGCAATTCTGAACATCGTTCGTCACGGCGACAAGTACAAATGGTACGCGACAGGGCGCGATTTCACAATTTTCCGCAAAAATCGCCCCGCGATAACGATATTCTACAAAGAAGTCGTTCTCGTTGATTACGAGCCGCTGAAATTCCTGTATTTCTTCAATCAAGGCTATCGCGTTCGCGTTCAAACAACGCGCAATGAATACGAATTCAAGTATGCGTTCCCGAGAGGAAGAGGCTCGAAGCGGTTTGAGGACACGCCGTTCGGGCTGCTTGCGAGAATGGTTGAAAACCTGCGAATAATGGGGCTTGACGAGGCTATCCGCGACAACGGAGCCAAGGATTACAACAAGCCGTCAATCGAGGACGTTTTCAGCGATATCGTCGGCGAACAGCTCGTCCGCGAGCGCGAAAAGAACGATAACAACGGGTTTTATCTATAAACAGAACCGCACAAAGCCGTCAGACGCGCCTTGTGCGGTTTGACTTATGCGTTCTTTTCGAGGTAAGCAAGCCTTACGCAAATGCAGAACAGCTCCATAGCCTTTCTCAGTTCGTCAACCGACGGGAAAGTCGGCGCAATTCTGATATTGCTGTCGTGGGGGTCCTTGCCATAAGGGTAAGTAGCGCCCGCCGTTGTCATAACAACGCCCGCTTCCTTTGCCAGAGCGACAATTCGCTTTGCACAGCCCTCGGGCGAGTTAAACGAGATGAAATAACCGCCCTTGGGGTTAGTCCATTCGCCTATTCCGCGCGGACCAAGCTCGTTTTCGAGCATATACTTGACAATCTCGAACTTTGGACGGATAATTGCCGCGTGCGCCTTCATATGCTTCTCGATACCCTCGTAGTTCTTGAAATACTTCGCGTGGCGAAGCTGATTGAGCTTATCAAAACCGATAGTCTGAATAGCCATCTGCTTTTTGATGAAGTCGATGTTGTCCTTTGACGCGCAGATAACCGCAAGACCGCCGCCGGGGAACGAAATTTTCGATGTTGAAGCGAACTCGAAAACCATATTCGGGTTGCCAGCCTTCTTGCATTCGTCGATGATATTGAGAAGCTCGTCGCGGTCGTCGTCATAGAGATTGTGAACGCAATAAGCGTTATCCCAGAAAATGCGGAAATCCTTAGCCTTGGGCTTGAGGTTTGCAAAACGGCGAACAACCTCGTCCGAGCTGGTAATTCCCATAGGGTTAGAGTATTTCGGAACGCACCAAACGCCCTTGATTTCCTCGTCCTCGGAAACGTACTTTTCAATCACGTCCATATCGGGGCCGTCAGCCTTGTAAGGCACGGTAATCATCTCGATACCGAGCGCCTCGCACATTGCAAAATGTCTGTCATAGCCGGGCGCGGGGCAGAGGAACTTTACCTTTTCGCACTTTCCCCAGGGCTTTTCGCTTCCGAGAACGCCGAGCTGAAGCGCTCTTATGATGGTGTCGTACATCATCTGAAGCGAGGAGTTGCCGCCGACGATAATCTCGTCCATACCCACGCCGAGCATCTCGGTGAAAAGCTCCTTAGCTTCGGGGATACCGTCGAGAACGCCGTAAGAACGGCAGTCTGTGCCGCTTTTTGACTTATAGTCGCCGTCAAGGCAGCGCACGAGCATATTTATGGACAAATCGAGCTGTTCGGGAGCGGGAATACCGCGCGCCATTGTGAGATTAAGCCCCTTTTTCTTATATTCCTCGTAGAGTTCGGAAACCGCCTGTTTCTCGGCTGCGAGCTGTTCTTTGGTCATTTCGCTGTATTTCATATTTTTCTCCTTTCGGGATTATAACGCCGTATTATCACTTACAATATTATATCACCCGCAGCACATTTTTGCAAGCGATTTTTCTTAATCCTGCAAAAAATCGGCATAATATGCAAAAAACCTTCTCCGAAAACGCGCCTTGCGTTAATAATGCACAATTTTTCTTTCAAAATCGAGCCCGCCGCTTCCAAAAATCACGAAGAGCGGTTAATACGGCAAAAAACGGCGCAAATCAAGCAAAATCCTCTTGTAAAACCGTTAAAAGTGTGTTATAATTTAATGTGTATAAGCCTTTTGAAGAAAGGAAGTAAATATTGTGAAAAACAGGAAAAAAATTGTTGCGATAATAACGTCTTGGCTGTGCGCGGCATCCGTTGCTGCGGGGACGGCGGTTCTGCCGCTTTCCGTAAGCGCGTTTGCGGCAGACAAAGAATACACGTTCGACAAGCAGCATCGTCTTGACGATGTGATTTACAGAGACTATGCGAGCGACGACTTTGACACGGATAATGACGCCGACGTTCAGGACAAGCTTCTTGAAGTGTTTGAGAAGGCTTGCAGAAAGGATTTCGACGAGATAACCTACGGCGACCTGCTGAAAATCACAACGCTCAATCTCAGCAAAATGGAGCTTGAGGACATACCGCTTTGCTTGAAATATATGACAAATCTGCGCTCGCTCGACCTGTCGAACAATTATCTTCAAAACACGGAAAATGTAAGCAAGCTTGACCTGCGCGCGCTGAAGAAGCTGGACAGGCTTGATTTAAGCTATAACTATCTTACGAGCGTTCCCTCGTGGTATGTTCTCGACAGCATCGGAAAGAAGTACATAGACCACAATTTCATAGGAACGGAAAATCAGCGTTCGATAAAGGCTCAGACTCCCGTTTATTACTTTATGAACGGCGAAGAAGTGGACGTAAACGCGCTGAAAAACCGAATACTCGAGGACATTGTTCTCGACAACGGAAGCGCTCTGCCGAAATTCATCTATGACCCCGAATATCCCGCGTATGATTACGGCGAGGACCCGCATTGGAATTACCCGCTTAAAATCGAGGATTTCGGGCTTTCCGACAAGCTTGACGAAAACGGCTGCATTTCCGCAAGCGAAAGCTATTCTTATGTCACGATAACGGTTCGCCTGTTTGACGACAAGAAAAACGACAATACTAAAGCGACGATAAAAGTATTTCTCCTCGACGGAAGCAGCCCCACGACGGCGAAAGCGCGCCTTGAAACGCTTCTGAGCGAGGTTGGGGGTCTTGACAAAACGCTTTACACGGCGAGAAGCTGGACGAACTTTGAAACCGCGCAAAAAACCGCGCAGAGCATTTTCGACTATCCTAATTCGAACGCCGATATGCTGAAAGCGGCGCTTGAGCAGCTTGACGCCGCAAATAGGTCGCTGGTTTTGGGAATAGACGCAAACACGAAAAAGGTTCTGACCGACCTTACGGCAGTCGGCAAGACGTACAAGGAGGAGAATTACACTCCCGATTCGTGGAACAGTCTGCAAAGAGCTGTTGAGAAGATAACCGAGATTGCGGCGGACGCGGACGCAACGCTTTCTTCGGCAAAAAGCGCAATTCTCTCTTTCCAGAACGCGCAGAAAGGTCTTGAAAAGACGCGGCTTTCCGCGCCCGATATAATCCCGAAAATTGATTTTGAAAAGATTTTCGGCGAAAACAAGTCCGTTTCCGCGAAAGGCATAACGCGCGGCGGAAGAAGCTATGAATGGAGATTTACCGGAACAAATCTGACCGCGCCTGCGGACTTCAATCCCGAAACAACCGATACTCCGACAGGCGAGGACTCAATTCTTATCGAAAGCGGACGTGCGGGCGGATATCTGGCGTTTTCAACGGAACAGGCGGGAGAATTTCCCGGAAAAGGAATTCTGTCAATAAACGTATCCGACAAATTCGTCGACGGAACGTATTACCTTTATAAATGGGGCGGCTCGTCGGGCGAATTTATGAGCGAGGTTACGGTAAAGAACGGCGCGGCTTCCATTCCCGTTTCCGAGGGCGGAACATACTATATAAGCACGGTTCTGCAAAGATACGGGCTTTCTTCGGACAAGCTGACAATTGACGCGGACAAGCACACGATTATAGTTCCTCTGAAAAATTCGGGCTATAACGCGGGAAGCTTCAAAAATCTGTTCAAATACGGAAGCGGCGTAACGGTCTATGACGCGGACGGAAAGGCGGTTTCGAGCGCAGACCGCGTTAAAACGGGAATGAGCGTTTCATCGCCGAACGGCGCAGAATATGTTATAACGGTAATGGGCGATGTAAACGACGACGGCTATGTAAATGCGATAGACGCGCTTTCCGTGCTGAGATACAGCGTTTCCGCCGCCGCAAGCAAGCCCGCTTCAACGGATAAGGCGGATAAGACCAACAGTTCCGATAAAGACAAAACAACCTCTTCCGACAAAAAGACCGGCGAAAAGGAGCAGGTAAACGGCAATCCCGAATCAGGTCAGGAATCGGAAAAAGCGTTTGGAGTCGGAGTTACGGGCATAAACGTTGCGGATATAAACGGCGACGGATATACGAATGCAGTTGACGCGCTTCTCATTCTGAAAGCAAGCGTCATATAACACGGAGGAACAATGAACACAAAAACAATTGCCGAAAACAGACAGGCTCGCCACGAATACTTTATAATAGAGAGCCTTGAAGCGGGAATTGAGCTTTTCGGCACAGAGGTTAAATCAATACGCGCGGGCGGCGTGAATTTGAAAGATTCGTGGATTTCGATTGACAACGGAGAAGCGTTTATCCGCGGAATGCACATTTCGCCGTATGAAAAAGGAAATATCTTCAACCGCGACCCCTATCGCGTAAGGCGGCTTCTGCTGCACAAAAAGGAGATTTTGAAGCTTTTCGGGCAGGTCAAGCAGGGCGGCTACACGCTGATACCGATTTCGATGTATTTCAAGGACAGCCGCGTGAAGATACAAGTGGGGCTTTGCAAGGGCAAAAAGCTTTACGACAAGCGCGAAACGTCCGCAAAGCGCGACGCCGAGCGAACCATAGACCGCGCAATAAAGGAAAGAAACAGATAAATCAAAGCCGCTCTCGTTATCGAGAGCGGCTTCGCCGGTCTATTCCGCCATATCTTCCGCAGCGCATTTCTCCAAAATCGCGAAAAATTCGGGATTTCGCTTCTTGAAGTTAATCGGGCGGAACGTTTCCCCGTCGACGAAAGCGTGAGAGCTTGTTCCCTCGCAGGCTACCGCGCCGCTTGGGAGAACCGCCTCATAGTAAAACTCAATTCTCGCCGCGTTAAGCCGCGTTATCCTGACGGAAACGGTGATTTCATCGTCATATTTCGCGGGCTGTCTGTATTTGCAGGTAATCCCCGCCACGGGCAGCATAACGCCGTCCTCTTCCATTTTCGCGTAGCTTGTTCCGAGGGCTTTTATATAGTCCGTGCGCGCCATTTCAAACCAGACGGGATAAACCGCGTGATGAACGACGCCCATTTTATCAGTTTCGGCATAGCGAACGGTCAGTTTTGTGCAGTTTGGCATAATTCCTCCGTCACTTCATCTTGCGCTTTGCCTGAAAAATCGCGGTAAAATACGCCATAATGCAATCGGGAATAAGCTTTGCCGCATAAAGAGCCGCGCTTGAAAGCTTGTTTTCGGTAATCATAAGCTTGCCGCCGAACATTTCGCGAACGGCGTGTTCGGCAAGCTTCGAGGGCGAATACATCGGCGTCAGGAAACGAATGTTTGCGTTTTCTCCGAACTCGGTTTTAACGGGTCCGGGACAAAGCATTGAGAGGTGAACGCCGCTTTTTTCACGGCGAAGCTCCTCGGCGACCGCCTGCGTTAAGCGGACAACATAAGCCTTGCTCGCGTAATACGAAGCGAAATACGGTCCGGGAATAAATCCCGCGGCGCTCGCGGTATTGAGGATATAACCGCAGCCGCGGATTCTGAAATCGCGCAGAAAGAGCTTGAAAAGGATATGAAACGCGCGGATATTTACCGCGAGCATTTCCGTTTCACGCTCAAGGCTGCTTTCGGCGAAGCCGCCGTAAACGCCGAATCCCGCGTTGTTTATAAGAATATCTATTTTATACTTTTTAACGCGCTTATAAAGCTCGAAAACCTGCTTTTCGTCCGATAAATCCGCCGCAATGCAAAGAACCTTCACGCCATAAGCGCCGACGAGTTCTTTTTTCAGCTCGTCGAGTCTTTCCCTGCGTCTTGCGGTAATAATAACGTTAATTCCATGCATAGCAAGACTTCTCGCGATTTCGCGGCCGATACCCGAACTCGCTCCCGTAACAAGTGCAATCATATTATGCCTCCGTTCTTTACTTGTATATTAATATTTTACCGCATTTTCACAAAAAAGTCAAGGAAATATATTTACAAAACGCGTAAAATATACTATAATAATATTTGCGGATTTCAGCGAAAATAAGACAAAGGAGAAAAAAGACTTGATAAAGTTGGCAAGATACCTGAAAGAATTTAAGCTGAACGTCACAATCGGACCGATATGCAAGCTCACGGAAGCGATTTTCGAGCTTATCGTGCCGCTTGTAATGGCGGAAATTATCGACGTCGGAATAAAAAACGGCGATGAAAGCTATATTTGGCGGCACGGAATAATTCTGATAATACTCGCGGTATGCGGGCTTGGGTTCGCGCTGGTGTGTCAGTATATGGCGTCAGTCGCCTCTCAGGGAGTGGGAACGCGGCTGCGCGCGGATTTGTACGCGCACATAAACACGCTGTCGTTTAAAGAACTGGACAAGCTCGGAACGGCGGCGATGGTCACGCGCATCACAAACGACGTAAATCAGGTACAGACCGCCGTGGCTATGCTGATAAGACTGGTTGTGCGCGCGCCGTTTCTGGTAATCGGCGCTACGATAATGTCGTTTTCGATAAGTCCGCGGCTGTCGCTGATATTTTTCGGAGCGATGGCAGCGATTGTGCTTGTGATGACGCCTGTGATGAAAGCGACCGTAAAACTGTTCAAAAAGCAGCAGAAATCGCTTGACGGGATATCGAGGATAACGCGTGAAAATCTTTCGGGAGTGCGCGTTGTAAGAGCGTTTGCGCGGCAGGATTACGAAAAGGAGCGCTTTGAAGCGGAAGCGGAGGAATACCGCGCGTTCGCGGTAAAAGCGGGCAGAATAAACGCCGTTCTGAACCCTGCGATTTTCATTGCGGTAAACGTCGCGTACCTGCTGATAGTATGGCTTGGCGGCGGGTTCACTGACGCGGGAATTGACGGACTTACGCAGGGAAAAGTTATCGCGCTTGTAAACTATATGACGCAGATTTCGCTTGCGCTTGTGGTTGTGGCGAATTTGGTGACGATATTCACGAAAGCGGCGGCGTCTTCGGCGAGAATAAACGAGATTTTCGAGATGAAAAGCTCGCTCGAATATCCCGAAACCTCACCAAAAACCGATGAAAACGCGCCGTTTGTCGAGTTTGACAAGGTGAATTTCTCATATTCCGGAGAAGAAAATTCGCTTGAAAACATCTCGTTTACACTGAAAAAAGGCGAAACTCTGGGAATAATCGGCGGCACGGGTTCGGGAAAAACGACGCTCGCAAATCTTCTCGGCAGGTTCTATGACGTGAGTTCCGGAGCGGTGAAAATCGGCGGCGCGGACGTGCGCGATTATCCCGCCGAGGAGCTTCGCGCGAAAATTGCGGTTGTTCCGCAGAAGACGGAGCTTCTTTCGGGAACCTTGCGCTATAATATGACTCTCGGAAGGACGGATATTTCCGACGAGCAGATTTACAGGGCGCTTGAAACGGCGCAGGCAAAGGAGTTTACGGACGGTCTTGAGGGCGGACTTGAAGCGAAAGTGCTTCAGGGCGGAAAGAACTTTTCCGGCGGACAGAAACAGCGTCTTGCGATTGCGAGAGCGGTTGCGAAAGGCGCGGATATCATCATTTTTGACGACAGCTCCTCCGCGCTTGACTATTCGACCGATGCTAAGCTGCGAAAAGCGCTCGGCGAAATGGCTGACATAACCTGCGTAATCATCTCACAGCGCCCTAATTCCATTCGTCACGCGGACAAGATTATCGTTCTCGACGACGGACAGGCGGTCGGAATAGGAACGCACGACGAGCTTTTGAAAACGTGCGGGGTTTACAGAGAAATCTGCAAATCGACGGGCGATTATTCGGAATAACGAGGTAATTATGGCTAAAACGAACAAAAAAGGCGCTCTGAAGCGCATTTTGAGATATGTAAAGCCGCAGCTCTGGCTTGTTGTTCTGAGCATAATCTGCGCTGCGGGAAGCGTGCTTTTGTCGCTGTACACAACGGTTTTGATAGGCAGAGCGGTTGACTGTATATCATCTGATGGCGTTGATTTCGTGAGAATGTATCCCATTCTGATAACCATAGCGGTGATAATTCCCGTTGTGGCGCTGCTCCAGTGGCTTATGTACTTCGCAACGAACAAAATCACGAACAAAACGGTAAAGCAGCTCAGAACGGACATTTTCGCGCATTTGCAGGCGCTTCCGCTGTCGTATATTGACGCTCAATCGCACGGCGATATTTTATCGCGCGTTGTAAACGACGTTGACGCGGTAAGCGACGGACTTTTACAGGGCTTTCAGCAGCTTTTCACGGGCGTTGTGACGATAATCGGAACGCTTGTGTTTATGCTGAGCCTGAACTGGCAGATAACGCTTGTTGTCGTGTGCATAACGCCGCTTTCGTTTGCGGTTGCGGCGGTAATCTCGAAGCTCTGCTTCAACAAATTCCGCGAGCAGTCGGCAATCAAGGGCGAGCTTACGGGATTTATTGACGAGAACATCGGCGCTCAGCGGCTTGTAAAGGCGTTTAGTTTCGAGGAAACCGCCGAAGCGCAGTTCAACGAGATAAACGAACGGCTGAACGTATGCGGCAGGCGCGCGCAGTTTTATTCCGCGCTGACGAACCCCTGCACAAGGTTTGTAAACGCGCTTGTTTACGCGGGAGTGGGCGTTTTCGGCGCGCTTTCGGCGGTAAAAGTAGCGGCGGGCGGGTTCACAATCGGCGATTTGAGCTGTTTTTTGCAGTACGCGAACCAGTACACAAAACCGTTCAACGAGATTTCGGGCGTAGTGACGGAGCTTCAGAACGCGCTTGCGTCCGCTTCGAGAATATTCGCGCTGATTGACGTACCCGCGGAAAGTTCAGACGCGGACAAGGCTGTCGCGGAGCATATCAAGGGCAATGTTGAAATTGACGGCGTTGATTTCTCGTATGTACCGGAAAAGCCGCTTATCGAAAACCTCAATCTGAGCGTGAAGAACGGAATGCACATTGCGATTGTAGGACCTACGGGCTGCGGAAAAACAACGCTGATTAACCTTTTGATGCGGTTTTACGATGTAACGAGGGGAGAAATCCGCGTTGACGGAAATCCGATAAAGGAAGTCACGCGCGACAGCCTGCGGCGGGGTTACGGAATAGTTTTGCAGGAAACTTGGGTGTTTAAGGGAACGGTACGCGAGAATATTTCTTACGGAAAGCCGAACGCTTCGCTTGACGAAGTAATCGAAGCGGCGAAAAAAGCGCACGCGCACAGCTTTATAAAACGCCTGCCGCAGGGATATGACACGGTTATCACGAATGACGCTGAGCTTTCGCAGGGACAGCGGCAGCTTCTGTCGATTGCAAGGATAATGCTGTCGTTACCGCCGATGCTGATACTTGACGAGGCGACAAGTTCAATTGATACGAGAACGGAGCTGAAAATTCAGAGCGCGTTTGACCTGATGATGAAAGGGAGAACGTCGTTTGTGGTCGCGCATAGGCTTTCAACGATACGCGAGGCGGATTGCATACTTGTGATGAAGTCGGGACATATCGTGGAACAAGGCACGCACGCGGAGCTTATGGAGCATCACGGCTTTTACGCGGAGCTGATTGAAAGCAGGAACAGTTAAAGGCGGCGCTTCGCTTCAGTCGGTCGCTTCGCTCCAGTGCCTCCGGCGGGGGACGCTTCGCTTCAGTCGGTCGCTTCGCT
>DPBR01000097.1:38503-46820 GCA_003516865.1 Oscillospiraceae bacterium | reverse complement strand
GAAGGAGGTTTTTAGAGGTTACCATAAAAGCAAGCGTTTAATTCTCGCTGTGAGAATTAACGTACTCTTTAATTGCGCCGAGAAAAGTTTTGCCGTATTTCTCGGCTTTCATTGTGCCGACTCCCGAAACGTCGAGAAATTCATCGTGCGTTCGGGGAAGCTTTGCGGTCATATCGCGGAGAGTTGCGTCCGAGAAAATAACATAAGGCGGCACTCCAAGCACAGCCGCAAGATTTCTTCTCACCTTGCGAAGTTTTTCGAGCAGCTCGGAGCTGTCGTCGAAAACAGGCTTTTTTGCGGGAATTGCCTGCTCTGACGATTCTGAAACCCGCATAACAAGGCGATTTTTGCTCTTTATAAACTCGTCAGCTTTCGGCAAAAGCACATAAACCGAGTATTCCCCGCAGGCTTCTATGTAATCCTCAGCCTCAAGATAATCGAAAATTTCACCCAGCCTTTTACGCGGAACATCAGACATTATCCCATAGGTTGAAAGCGTGTCGTAACCGTTTTCGAGAACGCGCTTGTCGCGGCTTCCCGATAAAATGCGGCAGATAACCGTCTTTCCTGCGCTTTCCCCGCGCTGTTTCAGCCGGAATATGCAGGACAGAATTTTCTGCGCTTCAACGGTAACGTCCGCCGTTCTGAAATCCTTCGTGCAGTTCGAGCAGTTATCGCAGCTTTTCTGCGGCTTTTCTCCGAAATAATTGAGAATATATCCCCGCAAACAGCGCGTTGAATCGCAGTAATCAACCATTTTTCTGAGCCTTCTGAGGTCGCGGTCTTTCAGCTCTTTCTGCTCGCGCACGGAAAGGTCGGCTTCCTCGTGGCTTATGTCAATCATATACTTCGCAAGCTCCACGTCGCCGTAATTGAACAGCAAAACGCATCTCGCGGGCGAACCGTCGCGTCCTGCCCTGCCCGCTTCCTGATAGTAGCTTTCAACGTCTTTCGGCATATTGTAATGCACCACAAGTGACACGTTCGACTTGTCAATCCCCATTCCGAAAGCGTTTGTCGCAACCATAACGTCAACGCGGTCGTACAGAAAATCGTCCTGCGCGGATTTTCTTGTTTCGGTTTTCAGTCCCGCGTGATACATTGCCGCATTAATTCCGTGCTTTTGCAGCATTTTGCAGACATTTTCAACGTTTTTCCGCGTCGCACAGTATACGATGGCGCTTCCGCCGCTTTCCCGCAGTATTTTCAGCAGCTCGTCGTCCTTTGACGAGGGATTTTTCACCTCAAAGTACAAATTCGGGCGGTCAAAGCCCGTTGTCAGCACAAGCGGATTTTGCAGTCCGAGAATGTTCACGATGTCGTTTTTTACGATATCGGTCGCAGTCGCAGTAAACGCCGCGATTGTCGGACGTTTTTTCAGCGATTTTACAAATTCTGTTATTCTGAGATAAGACGGACGGAAATCCTGCCCCCAGTGCGACACGCAATGCGCCTCGTCAACCGCGACAAGCGGTATCTCAAGCCGCTCGCAAATCCTTCTGAAGCCCTCCGTTTCAAGACGTTCGGGAGCGACGTAAAGTATCTTCACCTCACCCGAAACCGCTCGCAGAAACGTTTCACGAGATTCTAAATCCGAAGCGGAGCTGTTTATGCAGGCGGCGCTTATTCCGTTTTCACGCAGAGCGTTCACTTGGTCGCGCATAAGCGAAATCAGCGGTGAAATCACGATTGACGTGCCTTTAAGCATTAGCGCCGGCACCTGAAAACACACGGATTTTCCCGCTCCCGTCGGCATTACGCCAAGGCAGTCACGCCCTCTTAATATGCAGTCAACAAGAGCCTCCTGCCCGCCGCGAAACCCCGCGTGGCCGAAATATTTCCTCAGAATTTCGTTCTTTTCCATCTTTCCCTCAAAAAACAGCCGGATTTTCACCGGCTGCTTTTATTCTGATATATTAGCTTATTTTGTTCCGAAAAGTCTGTCCGAGCCGTCGCCTATTCCGGGAACGATGTACAGCTCCTCGTTCAGACCGCCGTCAACAGCGCCCGTTACGATTTCAACGTCGGGGTGAGCATCGTGAAGCGCCTTTATGCCCTCGGGACAGGTCAGCAGGCACATAAACTTGATGTGAACAGCGCCCGCTTTCTTCACGATATCAACTGTTTTTATCGCGGAAACGCCCGTTGCAAGCATCAAATCCATTACGATAACCTCGCGGTTTGCAATATCGAACGGAAGCTTGCAGTAATATTCGGTCGCGGTGTTTCCGTTCTGCTTGTCGCGGTAAATTCCGACGTGACCGACTTTAGCCGCAGGAACAAGCGCAAGCGCTCCGTCAACCATTCCGAGTCCCGCGCGCATTATCGGAACGAAAGCGACTTTTCTTCCGCTGATAATCTTCGCGTCCGCAAGCGCAAGAGGCGTCTGGATTTTAACGTCCTTGAGCGGCAAATCGCGCGTCGCTTCATAGCACATAAACATAGAAATCTCGTTTACAAGCTCGCGAAATTCCTTTGAACCCGTCTGCTTATCTCTCAGGAGAGATAATTTGTGCTGAACGAGAGGGTGCTCGCAGATAACGACATTCTCAAACTTTTCCATCTTATTTTTCCTCCAGCTTCATCATTTTTTCTATGCGGTCTGTGTGCCTTCCGCCCTCAAATTCCGTGTCAAGGAACACCTCGACAAGCTCCAGCGCAAGCCCCTGTCCGAGAACCCTTCCTCCGAGGCAGAGCACGTTTGCGTTGTTGTGAAGGCGCGTGTATTTCGCGGAATAATAGTCCGAGCAAACCGCCGCGCGGATACCCTTAATCTTATTCGCGGACATCGACATTCCTATTCCCGTGCCGCAAATAAGAATTGCGCGGTCGCACTCGCCGCCCGTAACCTTTTTGCATACCGCTTCGGCGATATCGGGGTAATCGCATCTCTCGCCGCCGCACCCGCAGTCGACATACTCAATCTTCCTGTTAAGAAGATAATTCATCACTGCGCATTTCAGTTCATATCCGCCGTGGTCACAACCTATCGCTATCATATTTTATCCTCCGTTCTTATCGGGATTTTCTCCCGTATGATTCAGTTTTTCCGCTCTTTCGCGCTCCGCCTGCGATATTCTCAGATATCCGGGCATGAGCGCCGCTGGGTCGCAGCAGGGCTTGTTTTCCGCGGCAAGACACACTCCGCTTCCACGCTGAAAACGCAGTGCAATCGGCGCGAGAACGTACTTTTCTCCCGTAAATTCGTTCGCAAGAGCCGCTCCGTCCCCCGCGAGAATTATCTTCCCCTCACGCTTTGAAAGCTCCTCGGACAAATCCGCGAGAGAAATCGCTCTATCCTCGCAAAGCCGCGTTATAACGCCGTTTTCGGACTTGAAAACAGCGTTGTACACCTGCTTCAGGCGCGCGTCCATACAAGCGCAGATTATCCCGTCAATCCCAACGAAATTGTATGCAATCGCTTCGGGAGTAGATACGCCGACGCACGGAATTTCAGCTCCGAAGCACATTCCCTTAACGCACGAAACGCCTATTCTAAGCCCTGTAAACGAGCCGGGACCTGTCGTAACAGCAATCCTGTCAACGTCCGAGAGCGATTTCCCCGCCGTTTTCAGCATTGTTTCAATCATCGGCAGAAGCGTCTGCGAGTGGGTGTGAGCAACGTTCAGAAACTCCTCCGCAATTATCTTTTCGCCGTCGTACAGCGCGCAGCCCGCCGTTATCGCGGAGCTGTCTATTCCAAGTATCATAAGTATTCCTCGCTTGAAATCAGGATTTTTCTGTCGTTATCGCCCGTTTTCTCTATTCTCACAGAATAAACGGCGCGGTTTCCGTCGTTAAGCTCCTCAAAAAGCGCGGGAATGTTTTCGCTCCACTCGGCGGCGATTATTCCCCCTCTTTCAAGGTAGTCGAAAAACCCGATTGCATATAGGTCGTCAAAGGTTTCTATTCTGTACAAATCGAAGTGAAACAGCGGAATTTTGCCGCTATATTCGTTCACCAGCGCGAATGTCGGGCTTGTCACCACATCGTCCACGCCAAGCGCTCTCGCAAGCCCCTTCGTGAACGTTGTCTTTCCCGCGCCGAGGTCGCCCTCGTAAAGCACGGCGTCGCCCGCTTTAAGCGTTTTCCCAAACTCAAACGCCGCTTTTTCCGTATCCGCGGCGCAGTGCGAAACGATTTCCCTTTTCATCAGAACAGTCCCGTTATTACGCCGTTTTCGTCAACGTCAATGTTGTTCGCGGCGGGAACTTTCGGAAGTCCCGGCATCGTCATAATATTTCCCGTGTAAACAACGACAAATCCCGCGCCGCTGCTCAGCCGAACGTCGCTTACCGTTATGCGGAAATTTTCGGGTTTTCCGAGCTTCGCGGGGTCGTCCGACAGCGAGTACTGCGTTTTTGCAACGCAGACAGGCACTCTGTCAAAGCCAAGATTTTCAATCTCCTTGATTGCCTTTTCCGCAGCGTCAGTGTAAACAACGCCGTCCGCGCGGTAGATATTCTTCGCGATAATATCAAGCTTTTCCTTAATCGGAAGCTTTTCATCGTAAATCGGCTTGAAGTCGCTATTTTCGTTCTCGATTGTCTCGACAACGGCGTTCGCAAGCTCCACAGCGCCCTCGCCGCCCTTCAAAAATCCGTCCGAGAACGCAACCCTCGCGCCCTTTTGCCCGCAGTATTCGCGGACAATCGCGATTTCATCGTCCGTATCGGTGTAGAAGTGGTTGATTGCAACAACAACGGGAACGCCGTACAGCCGCATATTCTCGATATGAACGCCGAGATTTACTATGCCCTTTCTGAGAGCCTCGGTATTCTCCTTTGTAAGCTCGGTTTTGGGTACGCCGCCGTTATACTTGAGCGCTCTGATTGTTGCGACAAGAACAACGCAGTCAGGCTTCAGCCCCGCAAAACGGCACTTTATATCAAAGAACTTCTCCGCGCCCAAATCCGAGCCGAATCCCGCCTCGGTTATCGTGTAATCCGCGAGTTTGAGAGCAAGCTTTGTCGCTCTGACAGAGTTGCAGCCATGCGCGATATTTGCGAACGGGCCGCCGTGGATTATCGCGGGGTTGTTTTCGAGCGTCTGGACAAGATTAGGATTAATCGCGTCCTTTAAAAGCGCGGTCATCGCGCCGACAGCTTTCAGGTCGCGCGCAAAAACGGGCTTATTGTCGTAGGTATACGCCACGAGAATATTGCCAAGGCGCTTTTTGAGGTCGCCGAGGTCAGCCGCAAGGCAGAGTATCGCCATAATCTCGCTTGCAACGGTTATCTGGAAGTGGTCCTCGCGCGGAACGCCGTTTACCTTGCCTCCCATTCCGATAACGCAGTTTCTCAGCGCGCGGTCATTCATATCAAGGCAGCGCTTGAACAAAATTCTGTGAACGTCAATGTTAAGCTCGTTGCCCTGCTGAATGTGATTGTCGAGCATCGCGCAAAGGAGGTTGTTTGCGGCGGTAATCGCGTGCATATCGCCGGTGAAATGCAGATTAATGTCTTCCATAGGAACAACCTGCGAGTATCCTCCGCCCGCAGCGCCGCCCTTAACGCCGAAAACAGGGCCGAGCGACGGCTCTCTGAGCGCAAGACAGGCTTTTTTGCCGATTTTGTTCATACCCTCGCAAAGACCGACAGAAGTCGTGGTTTTGCCTTCTCCCGCGGGTGTCGGGTTAATCGCGGTTACGAGAATGAGCTTTCCGTCGGGATTTTTCGCCGTGCGTTCAATCAGCTTCTGCGTAAGCTTCGCCTTGTAGTGACCGTAAGGCTCGATTTCGTCCTCGGAAACGCCTAGCTTTGCCGCAATCTCCTTGATTTCCAGCATTTTGGTTGCCTGAGCGATTTCAATGTCCGTAAGCATAATATTCTCCTTTTTCTTATCCCACATATGCGGGTTATTCTCCTGAAAAAGCCGTTTTATTCAAGCGTGAGCTGGTCGATATCCGCCAAAATTCCCGCCTGCGGGATTGTCTTTATGCGATAATCTTCGGGATTTTCAACGTTTGCGTTTTCTTTCGGGAAAGCAGCCGCAAGCTCCGCTTTCGTAAGCCTCATTACCTGAACGCCCTGCGTATTTCTCGTTGTTTTCGCGAGAACAAGCGCGGTGTTGAACATAATCACCTTTCCCGCCGTGGATTTCAGCACGAAATCGCCGTCCTCCTTTATCACAAACATCGCGACAACCTCGGACAAATCCGAATAAGCCGCCTGCAATTTCTTGCGCTTTGTCTTGGTTTCATAGCCCGAAAGCGGGATTTTCGCGCATTTTCCGTTCCTGAAAAATATCACGAGCATTTCCGAATAATCCTCGGTTGCCGCCATAAATATCGGAAACTCGCCCTCCTCCATCTGAAGCTTCGCGGGAACGTAATCTCCCATAGCGCTCGCTTTTGTTTCGGGGAAATCCGCGCAGCGCGACTTGTAGCACTGGAATTTGTTCGTGAAAAACAGCAGCTCCGCGTTGCTCGAAACCTCTTTCGTGAAGATAATCTCATCGTTTTCTTTGAGCTTCTGCTCGCCGCTCATTCTGAGGGATTTCGGCGTAATCTGCTTGAAATAGCCCTCGCGCGTGAAGAAAATGTTCACGGGATAACCCTCCGGCTGCTCCTCCTCGGCTTCCTCCGAAACGTCCGCGTCATACAGGAACATCGTCTTGCGCGGCTGAGAATACTTCTCGATAACCTCCCGCAGCTCGTCGATTATCACTTTATCGATACGCTTCGGGCTGTTCAGAATTTCCTCCATTTCCGCTATATCACGCTCCAAAGCCTCGGTTTCCTCGGTTCTTTTGAGTATATACTCGCGGTTTATGTGACGAAGCTTTATCTCCGCGACATATTCAGCCTGCTGTTCGTCAATCCCGAACCCAACCATAAGATTCGGAACAACCTCGGCTTCTTCCTCCGTTTCTCGGATAAGCTGAATTGCATAGTCGATGTCAAGCAGGATTTTTTTCAGTCCCAGAAGCAGGTGAAGCTTCTCTTTTTTCTTGGTCAAATCAAAGAAAATCCTGCGCTTAACGCAGCCGCGGCGGAAATCCGTCCACTCGTTCAGTATCTCGTAAACACCCATTACTCTCGGCGTTCCCGCGATAAGAACGTTGAAGTTGCAGTTGAAGTTCTCCTGAAGCGGCGTAAGCCGAAACAGCTTCTTCATCAGCGCGTCCGGGTCGCAGCCTTTTTTCAAATCAAACGCAAGCCGCAGTCCCGAAAGGTCGGTTTCATCGCGGACGTCTGAAATTTCGCGGATTTTTCCGTCCTTGACAAGCTCGACAACCTTGTCAATTATCGCTTCAACAGTCGTTGTCGGCGGAATTTGCGTTACCTCGACGCACCGCGCGTCCTTATCAAAGCTGTACACCGCGCGAACCTTGACCGCTCCAAGCCCCGTGCGGTAGATTTTCTCCATCTCCGCTTCATCATAGACGATATATCCCCCGCCCGCAAAATCCGGTCCTTTCATCGTTGAAAGCGCGTTGTGTTCGGGATTTTTTATCAGAGCAATCGCCGTTTCGCACACTTCTTCGAGGTTAAACGAGCAGATATTGCTTGCCATTGAAACGGCAAGACCGAAGTTTGAATTTACGAGAACAGACGGAAAACGCACAGGAAAAAGCGTGGGTTCAAGCATTGTGTTATCGTAATTCGGCGCCATATCAACGGCGTCCTTGTCTATTTCCGCAAAAAGTTCGCCGCTTATGCTCTCAAGCTTCGCTTCGGTGTATCGCGAAGCCGCGTAAGCCATATCGCGCGAATAAGCTTTGCCGAAGTTTCCCTTGCTGTCAACATACGGGTGGAGCAGAGCCTCGTTTCCGCGCGCCAGACGTACCATCGTTTCGTAAATCGCCGCGTCGCCGTGCGGGTTGAGCCGCATAGTCTGCCCGACAATATTCGCGGATTTCGTTCTCGCACCCGTAAGCAAGCCCATTTTGTACATCGTGTACAAAAGCTTTCTGTGAGAGGGCTTGAAGCCGTCTATTTCGGGAAGCGCGCGCGACACGATTACGCTCATCGCATACGGCATATAGTTTTCTTCAAGAGTGCTGATTATGTCCGTTTCAACGGTCTTTCCCGAACCTTCTATATACGCAGAAACGCTCTGCGGCGCTTTTTTTGCTGTTTTCTTCTTCAATTATTTCACAACCTCAATCAATTCTTTCAGTCATTCCGGACGATATTCGCCCACAGCGCGAAGCTGTCCGTTTCTGTACTCCGCAACTTTCACAAATCCGTTCTCGTTATCAAAAAGCAGCGTGACGCTGCACCCTTTTTCGCATTAGGTTTCTGAAAAGAATATCTTTTCACCCGCAAGCGAGTTATCAGTCTATTTTAGGGCTACACCGCATAATTATTTTC
>DPBR01000097.1:12536-38276 GCA_003516865.1 Oscillospiraceae bacterium | reverse complement strand
CAATATGGCGAAAAAATATCAAGTGAGTGAATGAAAAAGGCGGAGCCGATAATTGTGCGGTGTTGCCTTAGTTTTTTGCGCTTCATCGCAATAAGGCAAAACCCTCAGCAAGTCCTCGAAACGGCTCTTATATCGCCTTAACACATCGCTTTCGGGTATCCCGTGACCGCCCTTTTTAACGCGGTTTTCAATCCGCAAAAGACTCTCCTGCGCGGAGCTTATACCGATATAATACAAACGAACGCAATAATTCTTCTCCCGCGCTTCTTTCACAGTTTTAAGCGTTTTATGACCGGAGAGCGTTGTTTCCGGCGTGAAGCTGATTTCCCTTTCAAGGCAGTCGGAAATCATCTGCGAAGCAGTTTTTTCACCCTTCACCTTATCTCCGTTAAACCTCAGATTTATCTTATCTGCGTCAACTATCACGCCGAGGTCGCCGCGCTGTTCGTTCAGGCTGCCCAGAAAGCTGCTCTTTCCAACGCCGTCCGCTCCTCCGACAATTGTAAACTTCTTCATTCGAGTTCAGTCGCTCAGCTCACGTCCGCCGCGTCAAGATAACGACTGCCGTTTTCACGGATAAAGTCCTTTCTTCCCGCGAGGTCGTCGCCGAGAAGAATATCGAACATCTGCCGCGTTTTCTCCGCGTCCGCAGGCGTAACCTTAATCAAACGGCGCGTTTCAGGGTTCATCGTCGTAAGCGACATCATATCCGGGTCGTTCTCGCCAAGACCTTTAGAGCGCTGAATTGTGTACTTTTTATCGCCTATCATTCCGAGAATTTTCGACTTTTCCGGCTCTGTGTAAGCGAAATACGTCTTGTCCTTTGTGCCGATTTCATACAGCGGCGACTCCGCGATATACACCTTTCCCTCCTGAATAAGCGTCGGGCAAAGCTCCTGTATCATCGTGAGAATAAGCGTTCTTATCTGAAATCCGTCAACATCGGCATCTGTGCAGATTACAACCTTATTCCAGCGCAGATTGTCGATATTGAACGAGTTTAGCTTCTTATTCGCCTTTGACTTAACCTCGACGCCGCAGCCGAGTACTTTAATCAGATTTGTGATGATTTCGCTCTTGAAAATCTTGTCGTAGCTTGCTTTCAGGCAGTTCAGAATTTTACCGCGAACGGGGATTACCGCCTGAAATTCCGCGTCGCGCGCAAGCTTAACCGAACCGAGCGCCGAATCGCCCTCCACAATATACACCTCGCGCTTCGACACATCGCGGCTTCGGCAGTCAACAAACTTGTCTATGCGGTTTGTGAGGTCGATTTTCTGCGTAAGGCTCGCAATCGACGAACTGCGGACTTTCTCCGCATTTTCCCTCGAACGCTTGTTTATAAGCACATTTTCCGCGATTTTAACCGCTTCGTCAGGATTTTCGAGGAAATACACCTCAAGGCTGTGCTTCAGCCAATCGGTCATCGCTTCCTTGATAAACGCGTTCGTAACCGCCTTTTTCGTCTGGTTCGCATAACTCGCCTGCGTGGAGAAATTCGAGCTTATAAACACAAGGCAGTCCGAAATATCTTCCCATTTAATCGACTTTTCGCCTTTATTGTACTTATTGTTGTTCTTGAGATAAGCGTCAATCTGCGACAAAAACGCCTTTTTCATCGCTTCTTCGGGCGAACCGCCGTGTTCAAGCCAGCTTGAATTATGATAATGCTCGATGAAGTGAATTTCCTTTGAAAAGGCAAAGGCAACATTCATTTTCAGCTTGTATTCTTCTTTGTCCTCGCGGTCTTTACCCTGACGCTGCGCCTGCCAGAGCTGCGGCGTTGTAAGCGATTTTTCGCCGAGAATTTCCGTCAGATAATCGAAAATTCCGTCCTTGTAGAAGAACGTCTTTTCATCGCGCGTTCCGTCCTCGTTCTCCGCAATACGCAAAAACTCTATTCCGCCGTTTACAACAGCCTGCCTTCTCAGCATATCGTCAAGATAGTCAAGCCCTATGTCGATATCCGTGAATACGTCAAGGTCGGGACGCCAGTGGATTTTAGTTCCCGTGGCGTCGGTTTTGCTTTTCGTGAAGCCTCGCTCGTCGTTCGTGACGTTAAAGCCCTTTTCAAACCGCAGATTATACTGCCACGTTCCGTTTTTGCTCTCAACCTCCATAAATTCGGAGGCGAACTGCGTCGCGCAAAGTCCCAGACCGTTCAGTCCGAGCGCGTAAGAATAGTTTTCGCCTGTGTTATTGTCGTATTTTCCGCCCGCGTAAAGCGTGCAGAACGCAAGCTCCCAGTTGTATTTTTCTTCGTTTTTATTATAGTCAATCGGTATTCCGCGCCCGAAATCCTCGACGGTTATTGATTTATCCGAATGAAGCGTTATGATAATCCGCTTTCCATAGCCCTCGCGCGCCTCGTCAATCGAGTTCGATATTATCTCAAACACCGAGTGACGGCAGCCCGCCGCATCGTCCGAGCCGAATATTACAGCGGGACGTTTGCGTACCCTGTCCGGACCTTTGAGCGCCTTTAAATCAACATAATTTGACTGTTTTGCCATTAAACGGTTCACTCCCAATTTACAAATACATTATGATTATACCACATATAGGCAAAAAAATCAAGTACCAGCGCAAAATTTAGTTATAAAACAACAGGGGGAGCTTTCGTCCCCCCAACCCGGTTATTCTCAGCCGAAAAGTGCCTCGTTAAGCCAGATATACGCCGTGTCAAGAGCCTCGTAAAATCCGACAAATTCGCCTTTCTTCGCTTTTTTCATATCAGCCGTCATCTGAACCGGAACAAGCTGCACCATAATTTTATCCGGAACTTCAAGGTCGGCAACCTTTTTCGTATCCTTGATTGTCAGCTTCGCCGCAAAATCATCGCCGCCGCTTCCGTAGAAAATCGTATTTCCGCTGCGGATAAGGGGAAATCCCCTGTAAATCATCAACTTGTTCTCTGCCATTTTATTTTCCTCCTGTATAATAGTTTTCTTACCAAACAATACTGAAATCTTCGCCGCCAAGCAGCTTTTCGATATTCTCAACAAGCCGCTCCGCGTAAACCGCGCGCACCCTGAAAATCGGCTTACCGTCAAGCGAAACGATATCCTTGCGCTCGCCGCCGCTCGTATAGCCGAGCGTGTTCTCCCGCGCGCCGTAAAGCTTCGCGTAATCGTCCGTATAGGTGAATTTCACGGTAATTTCGGGTTCACCGGCGATTTCGCCCGTATAAACCTCCTCGCCGACCGAGCCTATAAGCTGCTCGAACAGCTTCTTGAACAGCTCGCCGTCAACCTCTTTTCCGTCAATCGATACCGTCTTTTCAGAGCCGTTTATCACAAATCTGTACGTTTCTCCGGAAGCGGTAATTTCAACGCTCTCGCAGCCGTAAATGTACGGCGAAAGCGGTCTTGCCGAAACGTAATCCGCGGGATTGAAGCTGTACCACGGCGCCGCGTCAACCGACAAAATAAATATTCCCGGAACTCCCGCCAGAACCGCGTAATATCCCGTAACCTCATAGAGTTCGGGAGTATCGGACGTGCTCTGCGAAACGACTTGCCTTGCCCTGTCGCCGAGAAGCAGCGTTCTTTCCTCGCCGCCATAGCTGAATTTTACCGTGCAGAACGGGTCTGAAAGACCGCATTTTGCAAGATTTTCCTCGTTCGCTTCAAGAAACGCACATTCTTTCATCGTCAGCCCGCAGACTCCTCCGCAGAGCGTTCCGCCTTTTGACACGTTTATTTCCGCGTTATAGGGGCTTGTGAAACGGTGAGTATCCAGCGTTGTCACAACGTAGCTCTCGTCGTCGCGCGCCGCTTCAAGCTCCGTCATATATCTGATTTCAACAGGCTCGTCAAGGTCTTTTCGCGTTATCGTGATATAATCAACGCGTTCGTCGTCGCCGAGCGCCTTTGTTATCAGAAGATTAGCATAGTCCTTAATCTCCCCGAACGCGCCCGAAACGCCGCTTTCAAACGCCAGCATAACCTTATTTCCGTCCGTGAAATAGACTGTCGAGAGGTTCGCGGGGTTTGTTATCCCGAAAAAGAGCGTTTTTTCCGTGCCGTCGTCGAATTTTACCGTAACGGTCGCGCGCGGCTCTTTCAAGCCGTATTTTTCAAGCTCGTCCGCGTCCTCCTCGACAACGCTTTTCGCCGTCAGCGAAGAAAAACCGCTTATGAAGCTCCTGACCGCGCTGTCGCTCTGCCCGACGCCCAACAGTTCCCCGCTCGTCCAGTAATACGAAGCTGCCGCCGTGCCTTCGCTGTCTGCGGAAGCGCGCGTTTTTCTGGTAAATGTGAAGCTTCCGTACTCGTTTTTAACCGAAATCGAAAGCACGCTGTCTGCGGATTTCTCGGTAATCACAACGCTCTGCGGCTGCGAAGCCGAGCTTTCCGAAGCGCTTTCCTGCGCCTTTTTCGGAGCGGTAAGCAGAAGTATAACCACAACCGCCGCGAGAACCGCGCAAGCCGCTCCCGCAATCAGCGCTTTTTTCGCGGTATTGCCCATTATCTGTGCCTCCTGCGAACCCAGATTATTATTCCGAGCGCGATTACCGCTGTCGGAACAACCGCGCAGAGTATGATTACAAGCACGTTTGCAGTAGATTCGCTCATCTCGAACGATATCTCGGAAACCGCTTTCGGACTTATCGTAACGCCCTTTTTCCTGCCCGAAACGCTGTCGAAAAGGTCGAGGAAGAAATCGGAGTTGTTCGCGTTGGAATAGGAGAAGAAGTAGCTTCCCGAAAGCTGGTCCGAGCCTATCGCGCAGACCCTGCTTGCGGCGCCGTCCGAAGCCGCTTTCGTTGACATTATTATATCGTTGAACGCGCCTGTTTCGGCTGTGCTGAAATCAAAGTCGCTCGTAGCGTCAAGCGGGAACAGAAACGCGCCGCTGTACGTTTTCATCAGCACTTCAAGCGTATTCTGCGTTCTGTCGAGCGCATAAACCGGACGCAAGTCCGCGCCCATCGCATAGCCGTCGTATTCGCCGGTGTAATTGTTCTCGACAGGCTGCTGCAAGTGCGCGTAAGCCGTCTGCTGACCGTTTATGATAATGCGGTAATCCGCGCTGCTCTGACCGATAACCGAAAATCCGACTTCAAGTCCCCAATCGCTCAGAAACGAGTCGATATTCGGCGTTTTCGGCTGCGCGGTCGAAGCGAAATAGTACACGTTTTTGCCGTATTTGCCGTTGTTGTCGAGGAAACGGTCGAGCTTCTTCAGAGAAGTTTCGTCATAATCCGAAAGCGGAGCGTATATTACCGCGAAATCGTATTCCGCGTCAATTTCCGCGACTTCGTTCAGATTAACCGCCGCAACATCATAGCCGTTCTTTGAGAGAAACGATTTGAGCGTATTACTGTCGCTTTCGTTAAATCCCTCAAGAAAAGCAATCTTAACGGGATTGTCGTCAGAAACGTAAAGCATCGCCGACAGCGCCGACTGTTCAATCGACGAACCCGTGATATAGCCGTAATAATAGTAATAATAAGCCGCCATCTCGTTGTCCAGACCGAAATAGTCGTTCGGCGTGAGAATTTTGTATCTTCCGTTCGCCTTGTTCTCGACAGCGATATTTGTCGCGGAAAGCGTTTTGCCCGAATACCTTGAAGCAATCGTCGGATTTTTCGTCAAATCGACATATTCAAGGCTTATATGCGGGGTTTTTCTCTCCATTTTATTCAGGATTTCACAAACCTGCTTAAAGTACGTTCCATTATCCGAGAACTCCTGCTCCGTGCTGAAAACGGTTATCGAAATATCGCACGCAAGCGTATTTTCAAGGTAATCGACAGTCTTTTCGTCAAGAGAATAAAGTCCCGTTGCCGTAAGGTCGGCTTCCGCGCCCGTGCGGTCTGTTATTATCGCAGCGACAACGTTCAGCAGGATTACTCCCACGACAACCGCCGCCGTAAACGCCGCAGAAATTACGCGATGCTTTTTTATCGCTCTGTTATCGGGCTTTTTGCTCTCCTTAGCCGCCTTTTCCTCAATTTCAGCCGTTTTCTTCTCCGCAGCCGTCTTTTCCGTGATTTCGGAGGGTTTCTTCTTGTTCATAACAATCCCTCCTCACGCTCTGCGGCGGCGTTCAAGAACACGCGTCGTAAAGAAAACAAACATTCCCGCAAGGCTCAGGAAATAGATTACCGAAGAAAGACTGAAAAGCCCTTTTGTGAACTCGGAGTACTTCCCGAACACCGAAAGAAAGTCAAAAACCGTCTTTACGTTCTCATCGGAAACGTAATTCCCGATGATATCAAACGAACAAACCGCGATATTTGCGCCGATTGAACCGAGCGCCGCTATCATCTGGTTGTCCGTAAGGCTTGAAATAAACACGTCAATCGCCGTGAACACAGCGCCCATAAGGACGATTGCCGCGAAATTGCCGAAAAACGCCGCCCAGCCGAACTGCGAGCCGCTTTTCCCGACTGCCGCCGCCATAAAAAGCGCGTATATCAGCATTACCGCCGCAGCGCACATAAACACGGCAAACGCCGCGATATACTTCCCGAAAACAATCCCGAAAAGGCTCACGGGGCTGCTGAAATTGAGGCGGTCGGTGCTTTGTCGGCGCTCCTCGGAGAATGTTCTCATCGTAAGCACGGGAATAAGCACCATTATCACGAAAAACATCAGCAGGAATACTCCCGACATATCCGCTCTTCCCGACGACAAGCAGTTCATCCACAGAAAAAGCCCCGAAAAGCCATAAAATACCGCAAGAAATACATATCCGAGCGGCGAAGTAAAGTAAGAAGAAATTTCTCTCTTGAATATAGCCGTCATTCTTCCTTACCTCCGTAAAAATCGCCTGTCGTAAGCTTCAGGAAGATTTCCTCAAGCGTAAGCTCGCTGCCTTTCATAAGCAAAATCGGACAGCCGTTTTCTGCCATTCTGTTGAACAAATCCCTGCGGATATCCGAGCCTTCAAGCGTTTCAAGCTCATACTCCGTCACGTTTTCCTCAACGTTTCTTCCCGCGTGAACGCTGCAAATTCCTGCAATTCCCTTCAAAATTGCCGTTATTTTATCCTTTTTCCCCTCAATGTGAACCAGAAGTCTGTTGTCGCCCGAAAGCTTCTTCGACAGATTTTCCGCCGTGTCGAACGCGACAAGCTCGCCTTTGTTTATTACGACGATTTTATCGCAAATCGCCTGCACTTCCGACAAAATGTGCGATGAAAGGATTACCGTGTGATTTTTGCCGAGTTTTTTGATAAGCGAGCGTATCTCGATAATCTGCTTCGGGTCAAGACCCACGGTCGGCTCGTCCAGAATAATCGTCTGCGGATTGCCCACAAGCGCCTGTGCAAGCCCCACGCGCTGTCTGTAACCCTTTGAGAGGTTGCGTATAACGCGCTTTCTCACGTCCTCGACGCCCGTAAGCTCCCTTATTTCGCCGAGATGCGAATTTTTCGGTAAACAGCACTTCTTCAGCCCGTACACAAAATTCAGATACTCGTCAACCGTCATATCCGGATAAAGCGGCGGTATCTCGGGGAGATAACCGATATCCTTCTTCGCCCTCATCGGGTCGTCTAGGATGTCAACCCCGTTTATCAGCGTTTTTCCGGCTGTCGGCGTTATGCACCCCGTGAGAATATTCATCGTTGTGGATTTTCCCGCGCCGTTCGGTCCGAGAAATCCCAGAATTTCCCCGTCCGCAACCGAAAAGCTTATTCCGCGCAGTGCCTCGTGCGAGCCGTAATTCTTATACAGATTGCTTACTTCAATCATCTTTCACCCTCCGTATCGTTTAACCATATTATACCGCGGAAAAGTGACAATCCCGTGAAAATCTCCCGAAATTATTGTGCCGAAAGTCTTTCAATCGCCGCCTTAATTCTCTTAACCGACTCTTCCTTGCCGAGAATTGCACAGATTTCAACGCCGCCGCAGGGCGTAACCTGCTTTCCGCTGAGCGCAATCCGCAGCGGGAACAGCAGAAATCCGTTCTTAACGCCAAGCTCCGCGACAAGCGCCATAAACTTCTCGTGAATTTCGTCCTTTGTGAAATTCTCAATTCCTTCGATAACGGGAAGTATCTTTTTAAGGCAGTCGAGCGATGTTTCAAGCGTGGTTTTGCTCTTCTTTGAAACGTACATTTCAAGCGGATAATCAAGCGTTTCGTCAATAAAATCAATCTGCGGCGCGATGTCCGTGAACACCTCGCAGCGCTGGTGAAGTCCCGCGCAGAGCAGATTTATGTCGATATCGCGTTTGCAGGCTTTCTTGATATACGGCGTCGCGTACTTGACAAACTCCTCAAGCGGCATTTCTCTGATATAATGCGCGTTGATTGCCTTGAGCTTCAGCGGGTCGAAAATTGCGGGAGATTTTGAAATTCCGCTGATATCGAACTCCTTAATCATCTCGTCAAGCGTGAAAATCTCGTTTTCACCCTTTGGCGCCCAACCGAGCAGCAAAATATAGTTCAGAACAGCCTCGCTGAGGTATCCCTTTTCCATCAAGTCTTGGAACGACGCGTCGCCGTCGCGCTTTGCGAGCTTATGCTGCGCGTCTTTCATAATATGCTCAACGTGAATGTACATAGGCGGTTCCCAGCCGAACGCCTCGTACAGAAGATTATATTTCGGAGCGGAGGAAAGATATTCGTTTCCGCGGACAACGTGCGTAATTTTCATCGTATGGTCGTCGACAACATTCGCGAAATTATACGTCGGCATTCCGTCCGTTTTAAGCAAAATCTGGTCGTCGAGAATAGCGTTCTCAACCGTGATATCGCCGTAAATCTCATCATGGAACGAAGTCGCGCCCTCAAGCGGAATTGCCTGACGGATAACGTAAGGCTTGCCCTCGGCGAGATTTGCCTTTATTTCGTCCTCGGAGAGATTGCGGCAGTGCCTGTCGTACATAATCGCGGAGCTTCCCGCGGATTTCTGAGCCTCGGTAACCTGCTCCAGACGCTCTTTCGTGCAGAAGCAATAGTATGCCTTGCCTTTCTTGACAAGCTCCTCTGCGTAATCCTTGTACATTCCCATACGCTCGCTCTGAATGTACGGTCCGTACTCGCCGCCGACGTCGGGTCCCTCGTCCCAGTTCAGTCCGCAGTCGCGCAGCGTCTTGTAAATAACGTCAACCGCGCCCTCGACATAGCGTTCGCGGTCGGTATCCTCAATTCTGAGAATAAACTTTCCGCCGTTCTTCTTTGCAAGAAGATAGGTATAAAGCGCCGTTCTGAGATTTCCGATGTGCATATAGCCTGTCGGGCTGGGCGCAAAACGCGTTCTTACCTCGTTCATTAAAATCACACTCATTTCTTCAAATCTTCCGATATCTGCTTTTTAAGCTCGTTCAAATCGGCAAATTTACGTTCCTCGCGCAGGAATTTCACAAGCGAAACCGCGATTTTCCTGCCGTACAAATTCCCCTCAAAACCGAGAATGTTCGTTTCCATAATGGCTTTTTCGAGATCGCCGACAGTCGGTCTTACGCCGATATTCGTAATTCCTCGGTAATTTTTACCGTCTATGTGAACGTAGCTTTTGTACACGCCGAAGCGTGGGATTATGTTGGTTTCGGGGATTACCTGATTTATCGTGGGAAAGCTTATCGTTCTCCCAAGCTCGTTTCCGTGGACAACGGGCAGGCTGAACGTCAGCTCATACCCCAAAAGTCTGTTCGCGGCTTCGATTTCGCCGTTTCTGATAAGCTCGCGTATATGCGTTGAACTGATAATTTTGCCGTCAAGACAGACATCCTCGGCGATTTTCACCCTAATCCCATATCTAGCGCCGATTTCCGCAAGACGTTCGGGCGTTCCGCAGGCGTTTTTCCCGAAACGAAAGTTTCTCCCGCAGCAGGCAAACGCCGCATTCAGCCGCTTTGCAAGTATCTCTTTCACAAAATCCTCGTCCGAAAGCCCGCAAACCTCGGCAAAATCGGGCGCATACAGGTATTTTACGCCCATTTTGTCAAGCATCTCGCACTTGTTCTCAAACGAGATTATATCCTCCGGGCTTTGGAATTTGGGAAGCGTCGTGTCGCAGTTGAACGTGAACACAGCGGGCGCGAATTTTTCGTTCAGCGCGCAGCCTATCACAAAAACGTGACCCGCGTGAAGCCCGTCGAAATACCCCAGCGCAACCGCGGTTTTTTCGCTCGGCGGCGAGCCGTATGTTACATCAATCAAACTTTTCACCTATAATTATTCGTTTACAAAGCGTTTTACGGAAACAAGCTCGCTCTCGCCGTTTACTTTTCCAACGCCGAGAAACACCCCGCCGTTCCCGTAAATCCGCAGCAAAATCCCGCTCGGCGGCTTTTGCGCGAGCCTTTCCGCGTCAAGCCTTACGCCGTTTAGGTACATTCTCGTCTGAACCTCGTCAAGCGTCGCCGCGGGACAGCCGCGGAAAACGCTCTCCGTTTCAAGAAGCCTAAGCGCCTCAAGCGGCTTTGTTTTCACATTGTCGACCGAAAAGCACCCCTCAAGCGTGAACCCGCAGGCTCTCGTTCTCTGAAGCTCGGTCATAACAGCGCCCGTTCCGAGCGCTCTTCCGATGTCGTCAATAAGCGAGCGAATGTACGTTCCCGTTGAACAATCAACCTCGATTTCGCCGTTTTTTCCGTCAAATCCGAGCAAGTCAAGCCTGCTTATCGTGATTTTGCGCGCTTTCCGCTCAACCTCAATTCCCTGCCGCGCAAGGTCGCAAAGCTTTCTGCCGCCGACTTTCAGTGCGGAATACATCGGCGGCGTCTGCTCAATTTCACCGCGAAACTGCTCAAGAACCGCTTCAAGCCGCTCTTTTGCGATATTAACCGGCTTTTCCTCGGACAGTTCGCCCCAGATGTCCAGCGTATCGGACGTTAAACCGAGCCGAAATCCCGCGCGATAGCTTTTTCCGCTGTCGGGAAGCAGGTCAACCGCTTTTGTCGCGCTCCCGATAAACACGGGAAGCACGCCCGTCGCCATCGGGTCGAGCGTTCCGCCGTGACCGACTTTTTTCGTCCCGAATTTTCTCCGCACGATTGCCACAACATCAAACGACGTGAAATCCTGCGGCTTGTCAATCAGCAATATTCCGTTCATTTCAGCTTCTCAACCGCTTCCAGACAAGCCGATACGATTGTTTCAACGCTCTTTTCAAGCGTTATCCCCTCAAACGAACAGCCCGCCGCTCTTGCGTGACCGCCGCCGCCGAAGCGCTGTGCAATCTCCGCCGCGTCAACACGCACGCTTGTGCGAAGCGAAGCCTTGAACACGCCCTCTTTTCTCTCCTTGACGCAAATTCCCACTTCAACTCCCGAAATTTCTCTCGGAATTGAGGAAAGCGCGCCGATATCGTCCTCGTCAATGTCGGGAATACCGTTCACAAGCGCAAGCGGCACCGTTAAAACGGCAATCTTTCCGTCTGCAAAGAATTTCACGCTGTTAAGCGCTTTCTGTTCAAGCAGAATTCTGCCGCGCGTTTTCTCAATAAACAGAGCGTAGTTTATCTGTGCAAAATCCGCGCCCTTTTCTATAAGCTCCGCCGCGATAATGTGCGTTCTCGGCTTTACATTCGTGAACTTGAAGCATCCCGTGTCCGTCGCAATTCCCGTGTACAGGCACCCCGCAAGCGTTCCGTCAATCTCGGCGCCAAGCTCCTTTACAACCTCGTAAACAAGCTCGCACGCAGCCGCGCTTTCAGGCTCTATATAAGCCATTTCCGCGTAATCGCGGTGAGTTGCGTGGTGGTCGATAACAAGCTTTGCGTTATCGCCCACGGATTTCATTTCTCCGAGAAGCTTCGTATCCGCAATGTCAACGCAAACCACGTTTTTCGGCTCGAAATCCGTCTTATCCAGCGCCGCGAACAGATAGTCAAATCTGTGCGGGATTTCGTCCGGGCAGACCGCCTTTGCTCTCTTTCCGAGCCGCTGAAGCGCATAACAAAGCGCAGAGCCGCTTCCGAGCGTGTCGCCGTCGGGAGAAGCGTGCATCAGGATAAGAAAATCATCGTTTTCCCTGAGAAAATCAGCGGCCTTTTTCGCGTCAATCCTCATCTTTGTCCTCGCTTTCATTCTGCTCAACAGGCTTCGGAAGCTTTGCTATAATCTCCTCGATATGTTCGCTGTATTCAAGCGAATTATCGGGAATGAAAATAAGCTCCGGCATCTTACGCATACGAACGCGCGCCGCTATGCATTTCTTGAAATATCCGCCCGCAGCTTTCATACCCTCGCAGGCTTTCTGCGTGCGCTCCGCGCCGCCCATACATGCAACCCATACCTTGCAGTAGGACAAATCGCTCGTAAGCTCGGTGCGCGTAACAGTCACAAACGCGTCCGCAACGCGCGGGTCCTTTACTCCCGCAACAGCCGCCGAAAGCTCGCGCAGAATGTCCTCGTTGAGCCGTTTTATATTGAAATTTGGCATAAATACTCCTTACTCATTGAAGGAATATCAATCTCTGTATTCCTCCATAACATACGCCTCGAAAATGTCGCCTTCCTTGATATCGGTGAACTTTTCAAGGCTTATTCCGCACTCAAAGCCCGCCGCAACTTCCTTTACAGCGTCCTTGAAGCGCTGAAGTCCCGCAATCTTGTCGTCGCCGACGATAATTCCGTCGCGGACAATGCGAACCTGACCATTTCTCGTAACCTTTCCGTCAAGCACATATGAGCCTGCCACAACGCCGACTCCTGTTATCTTGTACACCTGACGAACCTCAACGCGTCCGAGATTAACCTCGCGGAACTTCGGAGCAAGCATTCCCTTCATCGCCGCGGTTATATCCTCGATTGCGTCGTAAATTACGCGGTAAAGTCTGATTTCAACTCCGTTTTCCTTTGCGGAATCCTCCGCGGACGGGTGCGGTCTTACGTTAAATCCGACGATAATCGCGCCGCTCGCCATCGCAAGCATAACGTCGCTCTCGCTTACCGCGCCGACGCCGCCGTGAATTACGCGTACCTTAACCTCGTCGTTCGCTATCTTCTCAAGCGACTGTTTTACAGCCTCGACAGAGCCCTGAACGTCGCCCTTTACAATAATAGGAAGCTCCTTGACCTCGCCCTGTTCAATCGAACTGAACAGGTTGTCGAGCGTAACCTTCTGATAGCTCTTGAACTGCTCCTCCTTAGCCTCGTGCTTGCGCTTTTCAACAAGCTCTCTCGCAAGCTTTTCGTCCTCGACCGCGGCAAAAGTGTCGCCCGCAGAAGGCACTTCCGAAAGACCCATAATCTCAACGGGAACGGAAGGTCCCGCTTCGGTTATTGTTCTTCCTCTGTCGTCGCGCATCACGCGGACGCGTCCTACGGCTGTTCCCGCAATGAGAATATCGCCCGTGTGCAGAGTACCGTTCTGAACGAGAAGCGTCGCGATAGGTCCTCTGTTCTTGTCAAGACGAGCCTCGATGACAGCGCCCATTCCGAGTCTGTCGGGATTTGCCTTAAGCTCCATAACATCGGCGGTAAGTCCCACCATTTCAAGAAGCGTATCCATTCCCTCGCCCGTTTTCGCGGATACGGGAACGCAGATTACATCGCCGCCCCAATCCTCGCAGACAAGTTCGTATTTCGTGAGCTCTTCCTTTACTCTTTCGGGATTTGCGCCCTCTTTATCGACCTTGTTGATAGCGACGATAATCGAAACGCCCGCAGCCTTTGCGTGGTTAATTGCCTCAACGGTCTGCGGCATAATTCCGTCGTCCGCTGCGACAACGAGTATCGCAATATCCGTAATCATCGCGCCGCGCGCTCTCATTGACGTAAACGCTTCGTGTCCGGGCGTATCGAGGAATGTGATATCGCGGTCTTTCAGATGAACGCGGTAAGCGCCGATATGCTGGGTAATTCCGCCCGCTTCTCCGGACGCAACGTGCGCGTTTCTTATATAGTCGAGAATAGACGTTTTACCGTGGTCAACGTGTCCCATTACAACAACAACGGGCGAACGCGGCTTCAAATCCTCAGGCTTATCCTCAACGTCCTCAAACAAGCGCTCTTCGATTGTTACGACAATCTCCTTCTCAACCTTCGCGCCGAGTTCCTCGGCAACAAGCGAAGCCGTGTCAAAGTCGATAGTTTCGTTGATATTCGCCATAACTCCGAGCGCAAACAGCTTCTTGATAACCTCGGAAGCCGTTACTTTAAGGCGCGTTGCAAGCTCTCCGACAACAATTTCATCGGGAATTTGAACCTTAAGCTGCTGCTTTCTCGCTCTTTCGAGTTCAAGACGCTTCAGCTTCTGAGCCTCGGTTTCACGCTTATTTCCGTACTGCTTGCCGTTTTTCTGCGCTTTCTGCGTGAATTTCTGCTTGCTGCGGAAATTATCATTGTTCATCTTGCCTGCGGGCGCGATTGTTTCATAGCGCTCGTTGTACTTATCAAGCTCAACATAGCTTCCGCGCGTATCAACCTTCTTGGTGACGTGCTCGCCGTGCTTAACGTTCTCGGTTTTCTGCTTCTGCTGAATAACAGGCGGCGCGTTGACCTTGATTTTGCTGCTGTCGATAGCGGGTTTCGCGGTCGGTATTTTCGCGGCGGGCTTCGGCTTGTTGTTATTGCCGCTGTTATTGTTATTCACAGGCTTTTCATTCCTGTTATTTGCATTATTGCCGTTATTATTACCGTTATTGAACTGCGGCTTCTGCTCCGGCTTTCCTGCGGGGCGAGCGTTGTTCTGCGGACGGTTATCCCTGTTATTTTCGCGATTTTCGTGCTTCTTGAACTGCTCCGTTTTCGCGGGCTCAGGCTTCGCGGGCTGCGGTTTAACCGGCTCTTGAGCTTTCACAGGCTCCGCCGCTTTCGCGGGTTCGGGCTTTACGGGCTGAACGGGCTTCGGAGCTTCCTGCTTAACAGGTTCGGGCTTCTTCTCCCCCTTAGCCGGAGCAGGCTCGGTCTTTACCGCTTCCTCGGCGGGCTTTTCCTTCTTTGCCGGCTTTTTGGCAGCCTCGGGCTTTTCCTCCGTCTTTACGGCAGGCTTTTTCTTAGCGGGAGCCTTCTTCTCGCTCTCAACAGGCTTCTCGCTTTTAATATCCTTTGTCGCGGAAAAAGCCTTGTTGATGTCGTCAACCTCGCCCTTGCGAGTGTATTTTTCGAGAATATAACCAACCTCATCCGCTGTGATTGCGGCGGTTGTTTTTCTGGGATTTTCAAGCGGGAAAACCTTATCGAGCAGCTCGATAAGCTCTGCTTTATCCAAACCCAAATCCTTTGCAACGTCCTGAACCTTATATTTTATCTGTTTGCTTGGCAATGTAAATTTCCTCCAGACTATTCAAATTTTGAGTCGCTATGTTCGGCGCAGGGAGCGGGCTGAATTGTCCGCTTTACCGAGCCGAAAAGCCCGTCGTCGGTTATAAAGAAAACTCCCGCGCGCTTTCCGACCGCGTTTTTCGCGTCGTCCATTGTAAACCGAGCCTTGACAACCTCTCGTTTGTGTTTTTCGCAGAGAAAACGGATTTCCTTTTCCGTTTTTGCGGAAACGTCCTCGGCGAGTACCGCGCCGCCGCCGTTTTTTCCCGAAATCTCGGCGCAAACCGCGTCAAAACCGATTTCGAGCTTTCCCGCGCGTCTGCAAAGACAAAACGTGCTGAGCGTGTTATTTATCGGAAGTCAGCTCCTTTTCAATGATATCGTATATTTCATCGGGAACGGTGCATTTAAGCGCGCGGTCAAGCTTTTTCGCCTTTTTCGCAAGCTCGAAGCATTTTATGTCGCGGCAGATATATGCGCCCCTTCCCGCCTTTTTTCCGGTTTCATCGAGCGAAACCGCGCCGTCCTTGTCCCTTACAACCCGCAAAGCGCCCTTTTTTCCTATCATTTCACCGCAGGAAACGCACTTTCTGAGCGGAACCTTCTTTTCGGGCATATCGTCACTCCTTTGAAGCCTCGGTCGGCGCAGCGCCCTCTTCAGCCGCGGGAGCTTCCTCCTCAGGCTTCACTTCAAGCGGAACAACCTCGAAATCTTCGGGACGAACCGCGCTTTCAGCCTTAATGTCGATTTTGTAGCCCGTGAGCTTTGCCGCAAGCCAAGCGTTCTGACCCTTATTTCCGATAGCGAGCGAAAGCTGATTATCGGGTACGACAACCTTGCATGCGCGCTTGTCGGGATTGGGGTTCGTGATGACAACCTTGATTGCCTCGGCAGGCTTCAGAGCCTGCTTTATGAACTCCTCAGGGTCGTCGCTGTACAGAACGACGTCGATTTTCTCGCCCTTGACTTCTTTCATAACAGCGTTGATACGGCTCTTCTGCGGACCTATGCACGCGCCAACCGCGTCAACGTTCGGGTCGTTGCTTATAACGGCGATTTTGCTTCTGCTTCCGGGAGCGCGGCTTACCGCCTTGATTTCAACCGTTCCGTCGTAAATTTCGGGACACTCCAGCTCAAACAGACGCTTAATCAGCCATTTATCGGTTCTGGAAACCTTGAGATACTGATTTTTGTCGCCTTCCTTATATTCCTTTGAAACGCCCGAAATATACACGCGGACAACCTGCCCGACTTCAAGCGTTTCTCCGGGAATTTGCTCGCTTCTCGGCAGCATAACCTCGTTGTGGTTGATTTCAAGAGTTGCGTGAAGAGTTTTCGGCTCGATTTTCGTGACAACAGCCGAAACCGCCTCGTTCTCGTATTCGCCCCAGATTTCGCTGAGATGCTGACGTTCTGCATTCGAGAAGCCCTGTCTTATCAGGTCTTTTGCGTTCTTAGCCGCAATTCTCTTGAACAGCTTTGTATCAATGGGACATCTAACCCTGTCGCCAACCTCAAGAGTCGGGTCGATTTTTCTTGCTTCTTCGAGAACAATCTCCTTTTCCGGCTCATAGAGCGTATCGACAACCTCGATTACCTCTTTCATAATGCTCACATCAAAAATTCTCTTTTTGAGGTCAATATCAACGTGAACAAAATCTTCCTCGTCATCGTCAAAATGCAGATTTGACTTCAGACTTTTTTCTATAGCGTATTTAATTTTTTCGGCGAGAATATCGCTTGAAATCCCCTTTTCCTCCGCAAGCAGAGCGAGATTTTCATAAATATCTCCGTAGTCTTCCCCTTTAACCGTCTTTTTCCTTGCCATTTTCCCTTATACCTCCATTAAATCATTAAAATCATCAAAATCATCATAGTTCATCGCGGAAATTTCGCTCAGCGCGAGTTCCTTTTTGCCGAAATATCCCGAAACCGCAACCTTTTCCCCGTCGAAATCATCGAGCGTGCATTTAAACGTCTTTTCGGAAAGCCCCTCGCAGAGCTTGTAGGTTTTCAGAACGATTTTTTTGCCGAGCGAAGCCTTAATTTGCTCCTCGCGGCGAATTGTGCGTTCAAGACCCGCCGAGCCTATTTCGAGATAATCAATCTTGTCGATAAACGGCTGCTCGTCTATAATCGCGTTGATTTCTCCGTCGATTGACGTGCAGTCGTCGATTGAAACGCCCTGCGGCTTGTCAATCAGTATTCTCAGATACCACGCAGCGCCCTCTTTCACGAAAACAACGTCCCAGAGCGAAAACCCATGTTCCTCGACAATCCCGCGAACCGCTTTTTCAGCCGCCGCCTCGACTTGATTAAAACCCTTTGCAAATCCCAAACGTTATGCCTCCCTTTAAAACGCTCTTATGCTCATTTTTTAGCGGTTGTCCGACAAAAACAAGCCGCAATTTCTCAATTTATAAAACCGCCGCCCGAATTTCTCCGGGCGGTCGAATTTATTGCATAGCAATGGCTTACACGCCGAAACGCAAGGTGTTAACCTTGACGCCGGGACCCATAGTCGAAGAAACCGTGCAGCTCTTGATATAGGTACCCTTGGCAGCGGCAGGCTTAGCCTTAGCAACCGCTTCCATCAGCGCATTGAAGTTCTCCTCCAGCTTTGCGGGGCCGAAAGAAGCCTTTCCGATGGGGCAATGAATGATGTTCGACTTATCAAGACGATACTCAATCTTACCTGCCTTAGCCTCGGTAACAGCCTTAGCAACATCGGGTGTAACAGTACCCGCCTTAGGGTTAGGCATAAGACCTCTCGGACCGAGAACCTTACCGAGTCTGCCGACAACGCCCATCATATCGGGAGTTGCGATAACAACCTCGAAGTCCATCCAGCCGTTCTGAATCTTGGAAATAGTTTCGTTATCAGCGATATAATCAGCTCCCGCAGCCTTTGCGTCCGCTTCCTTCTCAGGCTTGCAGAAAACGAGAGTTCTGATAGTCTTACCTGTTCCGTTCGGAAGAACAACGGCGCCGCGAACCTGCTGGTCAGCGTGGCGCGAGTCAACGCCGAGGCGAACGTGAAGCTCAACCGTTTCATCGAACTTTGCCTTAGCGGTCTTGCAAACGATGTCAAGAGCTTCGCCGCTCTCGTACAGCTTTGCGTTTTCAATCAGCTTTGCGCTTTCAGTATATTTCTTACCGTGTTTCATTAATATATCCTCCTTGTGGTACGGCGGACGTTTTCAGTCCGCACTGACGGAAAAATTCCTCCCACGTTAATTTCAGTCTGCAACTTCTACGCCCATCGAACGGCAGGTACCCGCAATCATAGACATTGCGGTATCGATATTCGCAGCGTTAAGGTCGGGCATCTTGGTTTCCGCGATTTCCTTAAGCTGAGCCTTGGTAATCTTGGCAACCTTAGTCTTGTTCGGAACGCCCGAACCGCTTTCAATCTTGCAAGCCTTCTTGATAAGAACCGAAGCGGGCGGCGTCTTTGTGATAAACGTGAAGCTTCTGTCAGCGTAAACCGTGATAACAACGGGGATAATCAGACCAGCCTTATCCTTGGTACGCTCGTTGAACTCCTTCGTAAACGCCATAATATTTACGCCGTGCTGACCGAGAGCCGGTCCGACGGGGGGAGCCGGCGTCGCTTTGCCGGCGGGAATCTGCAATTTAATAAATCCAACTACCTTCTGTGCCATAGCATTTTTCCTCCATATTTTTTGAAAAACAATTAAATTTTCTTGATTGCGGTGATTTCAAGCGTTGTAGGCGTAGCCTCTCCGAACATATTGAAGACGTCGACAACAACCGTGCCCTTGTCCTCGTCAACCTCGGAAACAGTACCCTCAAACCCTTCAAGCACGCCTTGTCTGATAACGACCTTATCGCCCTTTTCAAACGAAACGGCAGCTTCTTTCCTGCCCTGCTCAAGGTTCTTAACCTCGGCTTCGCTGAGCGGCGTAGGCTTGCTTTCGGGACCGACAAATCCGGTGACTCCTCTGGTGTTTCTGCAAATATACCACGACTCGTTGGTTTCCACCATTTTCACGAAAACATATCCCGGATAAACCTTTTCCTCAACCTCGACAACCTTTCCGCTTTCTCTTTCAACGGTCTTTGTCACAGTCGGAACCATAACGTCCTCGATAAGATTCTGAAGATTTCTGTTTTCAACGAGCTTCATTATATCCGCGGCAACCTTATTCTCATAACCCGAATAGGTGTGAAGAATATACCATTTTGCTTCTGAGTCAGCCATATTAACCCCCGTAAATCAATGGAACAGCAAATTGTTCAAAAGGCCGAACAGCGAATCAAGTCCGAACACGAACAGACCCGCCAACACGCATATAACAACAACGACAACCGTATTGCGCGTCGTTTCCTTGGGCGTCGGCCAGACAACCTTCTTGAACTCGGATTTTGCGTCCTTCAGGTACTTTACAAAACCCTTCTTGGGTTTCTTTCCCTTCGCCGCTTTCTTATCCTTGTCCTTATCAGTCTTTTTGGACTTTTCCGTACCTTTTTTTACCTTGTCCTTTGCCTCTTCACTTTCGGGAGAGCTCTTCTCAAGCTCCAAATCTTTAGCCATACCTGAATTCCTCCCGTATTACTTAGTTTCCTTGTGAAGAGTGTGTTTCTTGCAGAATCTGCAGTACTTGTTCATTTCAAGTCTGTCGGGGTCGTTTTTCTTGTTCTTCATGGAGTTGTAATTGCGCTGCTTGCACTCCGAACACGCCAATGTAATTTTTACTCTCACTTTCGGCACCTCCTGTTTTCATATTGCCTCCCTCATAAGCCGCAGCCCTTTGCAGCGGTCGCTTTTGGGGTTATACGCGTTTTATAAAAACGCACAAAAAAATATACCCCATTCGAGGTATACTCATTATATCACACAAAACCCGTTTTGTCAAGCACTTTTTTATATTTTTTCAATATTTTTTCTCATCTTGCGCCGAATTTTCGTTTTCTTCGGAGATTTCTCCTATATTAGTATCATCATTCTTGTCGTCCTCAAACAAAATATCGCACAAATGCTCCTCGCTCTCGACAAAACAGCACGAATCCTGCGCGTAAATCACAACAACGCCCGTTCCCTTTGGTATGAACCGTTCGTTTGCGGAAACCGCGCGGAAAAGGTAATTTTTCGAGCCGTGCCGAACCTCGATAACCCCGAAACCGTCCGGTTCAACGTCCTCCACAACCTTTCCCGTAAGCTCGCAAAGCTCTTCGTCGCTCGGCTCGGCGCTTTTGTGATATTTAAGGTAAATCGGAGAAAAAACCATCGATATCAGGAAGTTAAAGAAAATTCCCGCAACCGGCGCAAACAAAAGCGAAATCCACCCCGCAAGCCCCGCGATATCCATAAGCAGACCGCTTATCGAGCCTGTCAGAACGAATATCACAAGCCGCAGCATATTCTTTGGGAAAACGGTCTGCCAGAGATTTCGCTCTTTTTTATCGGAAAAAAGCTCGCTCGTATCGGGAAAAAGCGTTTTCCCGAAAAAAAACTTTGCCATAACGTGAGCGATTAGATATCCTCCCGAAAGGACAATCAGCGCAATATAAAACGGTTTCAATCCTTCACCTCGTCGGATACAAGTTCAATCCTGACCTTGTTGACCCTAAGCTCCGCCGCTTCGAGAACCGTCACAACAAATCTCTCCGAGCGCACTACATCGCCGTTTTTCGGAATACTTCCAAACAGCTCCAGAACCCACCCCGCAACGGTATGCGCTTCGCTCTCGATTTCAACGTCAATTTCCCTGTCCTCGAAAAATCTTCTCAGATTTCCGAGCGAAACGTCGCCGTAAACCTCGAAAACGTTCTCCGAAACCGTTGTAATCGGGCTTTTAACCTCGTCGCTCTCGTCCCATATTTCGCCGACAAGCTCCTCAAGCAGGTCCTCCATCGTGACAATTCCGAGCGTTCCGCCGTGCTGGTCGAGAACAACGCACATATGGCACTTTTTCTTCTGCATTGTGCGCAGAACCTCGGAAATCCTCAGCATATGCGGGAAATAAACCGTTTCCTGCACAATGTCGCGAATCATCAGCTTTTCGCCCTGCGCGAGATACTCCTTGAGAAAGTCCTTCTGGTTGATTACGCCTATTATGTTATCGAGTGTCTTTTCGTAAACCGGCATTCTCGAATACTGCTCGCTCAGGAACTTATCGCAGACGTCCTTTGCGCTGTCGTTTACGTCAACCGCTACAACGCTTACTCTCGGCGTGATTATCTCGTCAACCGTGGTTTCGTCGAACTGCAATGCCGAGCGCACAAGATTGCTCTCCTGCTGTTCAAGAACGCCCTCGTCCTCAATTTCGTCGATAATCGCCATAAGCTCCTCTTCGGTCACGCTCACGGACTCCTTGCTGCGGAACAGCTTCGCAATGCCATTTTTCAGCAAAATAAAGAAAGCCGAAAATGGCGTGAATATCAGCATCAAGAACGAAATCACCGCAGAAACGCCTATTGCAATCGGCTCTGCGTGGTCTTTCGCGATACTTTTCGGCATAACCTCGCCGAAAATCAGCACTACAATCGTCGTCACAATCGTTGAAACAAGCGAACCGTACTGCTCCCCGACAACCGCGATACATACAACCGTTGCGATTGACGAGCAGGTGATATTTACAATATTATTGCCGATAAGTATGGTCGTGAGCGCCTTGTCGTACTTTCCGAGAATTTTAAGCGCCCGCGCCGCGCCGCGGTTTCCGTTCTCCGCCATATTTTTAAGACGTATTCTGTTTACGCTTGAAATCGCGGTTTCCGACGCCGAAAAAAACGCCGAAAACATTATCATCAGAACAATAATTATAATGTTTGTTGCATTCATAAAAAAGAATTAGTGTGCCCTCCTTAAAGCACGAATTTTCTTATACATTTTGTCACGCCGCCGCTGTTATTGTCGGGAGCAACAAAGCGGCAGAGCTTTTTCACGTCCTCGTGACCGTTTTCCATACAAAAGCTGTAATCCGCAGCCATAAGCATATCCGCGTCGTTGAAATAATCGCCGAACGCCATCGTTTCTTCGCGCGTTACTCCAAGCGTTTTCTGAAGCGCCCTCAGCGCCGCGCCCTTGCTCACGCCGCCCGCCATAACGTCCATCCAGAACTCACCCGAAGCCTGAATATTCAGCTTATCGCCGAAAACGCCTTCAAGAAGCGGCTTTCCGTGGCGGAGCGCGCCCTTTTTGTCGCAAATCGCAAGCTTGTAAATCGTATCGTTTACGTCAAGGAAATCGTTGATTGTTTTGTGAAATTTGTAAAATCTCCCGACGTCTTTCGTGAATTCTTCGTCCAAATCAAGGTGATAAACGCCGCTTTCCGCGCACACGATAACGGTAAAATCCTCCGCTTCCGCGCAGACCGAAATCACATTTTCGTAAACGTCCCGTTCAAGCGGAAAAACATTCGTAACCTTTCCGTTAAGCAGCGTACAAGCGCCGTTATCGCAGATATATGAAATCTTTTCGCGGTATTTTTCCGGCAGAAGATGCTCAACCGCGGTATAGGTTCTTCCGCTTGCAACCGTGAAAATAATCTTCTTTTCAATAAGCCTGTCGAGGACGGGAAAAAAATCCTTCGGAAGCCGCTTTTCATCATCAAGAAGCGTTCCGTCCATATCCGAAGCTATGAGCCTTATCATAATAAATCCCTCACTAATTCAAAAGTCCCCTGCGCTTTTCATTCAGAATATCATCGCTGAAAACGCTTGCTTCGCTCTTCCCGACCGCCTTTGCGAGTTCCTCGGAGATATCATTTTCAAGTTCCTCGTTTTTGAGCATTTTTTCAACGGCTGAAACATACGCCTGCCGCAAAAACTGCGTATCCTTTAGCCTTATTCTCGTTTTAACTTCTCCGCCCGTGTCTGCGTTTTTCAACATTCTTATATCGCTGTCGAGGACTTCCATAAGCTGCATAACCCTATCTGCGCGCGTATTCCCGAAAATATAGTTCCCAAACACCGAAGCCCTGCACATCGCGCCCGCGTTAAGTTCGGCGGGTATCGCGTCGTACACGGAGATGAGCGTGAACAGAAAATCCTCAAACGCGGCGTATTTCCCGCCTGAACCCATCGAAAGCGTTATGCTGTCGGCATTCGCAAGAGCAAGCTTAATCGCGCTGTCAACAGCGTTTTTGTATGTGTTCAGCGGGCAGAAATCAACCGGCACGGCGACGTCGTTTTTCAGGCGGCACACATACCCCGAAGCTTCCTCGGCGCTGCTGAAATCAAATTTCCCGCAAAGTCTGAGCAGCGAGATTTTACCGTCGATAAGCGACTGCGCAAATCTTACGGCGCGCCCCGGAAGCGACTCCACAACAGGAAGCTCAAGCATAATCGGAACCTTTGTGGAAATTCTCTTCTTCAGGTCGGGGAAATTTATGAGAATGTAATCAAAGTCAAAAACCTCCGTCAGCCGCAGAAACATCGGGTCAACCATACGGAAAATATACCCTATTCCTTCGGGAAGCCGCTTCAGCTTCATAGCGGCGCGAAAATCCAGCTCCACATACTTTACGCCCGACGCCGCAAGCATTTCAATATAGCTGAAAATATCGTCGCCCGTCGCGCTGTCCGACAGCGTATTTACACAAAGGCTGTTATCGGCGATAACCGTTTTCATTCAGCAAATTCCTTTCAAAAATCCGCGCAAAAGCTCAGCTTATGGCTATTCCGCGCGCAAAATTCCTGCAATAATAATCCGTTGTGATATCAACGCTCCAGACCTTGGTTACTCCGTTATGCGTTATGCAGGCAATCATCTCGCCGCCTCCCGCGTAAATTCCGCCAAAGCTTATGTTATCCCGGCCGTCGTCCGAGAAAAAGACGAGGTCGCCCGCGCAAAGATTTCCGTAACTTCTCTTCGCACCCCATTCGGACTGTGCAATCGTGCCTCTCGGACAAGTCAGAAAGCCGTTTTTCCTCATAACATAATAAATAAAGCCCGAATTATCGAAACCGTCCGGAGAAGCGCCGTTCTCAGCATAGGGCGTATTAATCAGAGAATATGCCATAGCGACGACATTTTTTGCCGCCTCGCTGCTCTGACCGTCGCCCGGGCGGTGATTTACGGTGCTTTCCTGACCGCCGTAAGAATCGCCGCTTTCATAAGGCTGACTTGAAGAATTCGTCGAATATTGATAATCGGACGAACCCACGCCCTCGGACGGCTGACTGAAAATAATCACAAGCGTGATAACTCCGACCGCCGCCAGAACAGCGCCAATAATAATCAGAATGTTACTTTTCATCTGTTCTCCCAGCTTAAAACGTTTTCCCGTGTCGCTGATTTCGCGCGTCCGCGATTTTTACGGCGCACGCTACATCGGCAAAATCGTAAGCGTGTCGTTCACAATCGTGACGCGCGCGTGTTTTGCCGCCTCAACAACGTCCAGCGTAAGAAAGTTTATGCAGAATTTCACTCCGGGATAAATCGTCCCGTTTACAACCGCGCTCAAATTATCACGCTCGTTTATATCCGCGTCAAGCTTTGCGATAAGCTCCTGAAGCTCGGTTTTCTTCATTCCGTAAAACAGCTTGTTCTGCATTTCGATGCGCTGCTGACGCTGCTGTTCATCGTTCAAAGCGCCGCCCTGCATTTCCTTTCTGTTTTTCAGAAACGCAAGATTTTTTATCGAAAGGTCATAAATCCTCGTCGCGTCGTTAAACTCGCTTTCAGCCTCGCGTTTTCTCGCAAAAAGCACGGAACCGTCGCCTATATTAATCTCGGTCGGCGTGTATTTTTCCGAACCGATAATACCCGCGTTTATATCGTGCATAGAAGTGATTTTTCCGCCTGCGATAACCCCGCGCGCTCCTTTTGTAGTCAGCTTTCCGTAACAGAAAACCGTGCAGAACGCGAACTGCTTCGAGGTGATATCTCCCTTTACGAACAGGTCCGAATTCTCGCAGAAGCCGATATCCGCGTCGCCGCCGCAGTTCACCTTGGAATTGATGCACCCGCCGACAACCGTAAGATTTCCGCCCGCGCTTATTTCGCCGCCGAAAACGCTTCCGTCTATTTTAAGGGACTTGCCCGCGTTCACGGAAAAGCCCTCCATAACGTTGCCTTTGATGTGAACGTCGCCGAAAAAGCTGATATTACCAACGGAAATGTCGAGGTCGGTCCTCACCGTAACCGCTTCCTCAACGTTAAAACAGCCGTTTCCGAAAACAATATGCCCGTCGCACGCGGCAACGATATTCTTCCCGTCCATCGTCACAAGCGTGTTTTTTCCGACGGAAACTTTCGCAGGAATACCCGCCTCGGCGGGAATCTCCTCGCCAAAAACGTTTTTTCCGGGCTTTCCTTCTTCGGGAAGAATAATGTCCGCGATAACCTCGTTTTTCCTGATAGGAACAATTGAGTTAAGCTCACGGAAATCCGCAACGCCGAATTCGTCCTGATGCGGCTTAAGCTTATGCTCCTTATCAAAACGGAAGCTGATATAGCCGTTCGCGCCCTTTTTCGGAGCTTTATAATTCGCAATATTTACGGAAGTATCGTAATATCGCTCCTCAACCATCTTTTTTATCGCGCTTTCATCAACGCCGAAAACAATATTCTGCTTTTTCAGCTCGTCATAAATCA
>DPBR01000097.1:6611-12367 GCA_003516865.1 Oscillospiraceae bacterium | reverse complement strand
ACGGTCGCTTCCTTTCCGCCGTTCATCGGAGAAAGGATTGTTAGATTAACGTTTTTTCCGCCCGAATCAACGGATACGTCAATACGGCAGTCAACTGGCGCTGCAATTGATTTATTTTCGTTTCCACCGCCGCCTGAACGCTTGGCGCTGTTATTATTCACAATTTTGTCCATAAAAACACCTGCCTTTATATCAAATTTCCGATAATTTCAACAACATCTTCAAGCGAGTTTGCTCTCGCCGCGATAATCCCCGAAAGTTCTTCGTCCGGCTCCGTCAAATCCGGCACCATAATCGTCCTGCACCCCGCAGAAACCGCCGATTTCACGCCGTTCGGAGAATCCTCAAGCGCCGCGCATTCATAAGGCTCAAGCCCAAGCTGTTCCGCAGCGTAAAGGTAAATATCCGGCTTCGGCTTTCCCTCTTTAACCATCGCCGCGCTGATTATTCTTTCAAAATATCCGAAAATCCCCGTTTCTTTCAGGTATTTTTCGGCGCGCTCGCTGTCGGTTGCCGTGACGACCGCCGCGGGAATATTGTTTTTATTAAGATATGTAAGAAGCTCTTTCGCGCCTTTTTTCAGTTCAAGACCGTTTTCCGCAAGATAATCGCTCATAAGCTCCATTCGCCTTGCGCGCGTTTTCGCGTAATCGAAATTATCCCCCAGAACGCTTTTTAAATAAGGAACAGCAAAGCTTCTGTGCATTGAGCGGATATTCAGGGCGATTTCGCGCGTCATATTAAACCCTGCCTCGCTCGCAGCCTCCTGCCAGAACCTCACAAGAAGCTTCTCCGTATCAAGAAGAAGTCCGTCCATATCGAAAAGAACCGCTTTAATCAAAACAAATCACCCGTCTGCACAAATATTCATCATATATTTTACCATATTTTATTAAAAATGTCAACTACGTTATGAAATAAAGCTCAGACTATATTTTTTTAAAAAATGCAAAAAAATACTTGAAATTTTTGTAATTGTATGGTATAATAACGAAGTATTGCATTAATATAATTTGGAGGAAGTTCGTCAAAATGAGTATTTTTGAAGTAATTAGCGCGATAGTTCTTATAATCGCCTGCATTTTTATAGTTGTGGTTGTACTTGTCAAGGACACAAAAACTCAGATGTCGCAGACGATTTCGGGTTCGTCGTCCGACAGCTTCTATCAGAAAAACGCAGGAAGAACAAAGGACGCTATGCTTAATAAGGCAACTATTGCGGCTGCGATTATTTTCTTTGTGCTTGCGGTTGCGGTTAACGTAATAAACGTTTACTGGGGCGGAAGCAAAGAGGACGGCACAAGCGCAAGCAGTTCTTCGGTTGTAAGCGAGGTTTCGGACAGCGGCTCTTCCGAAAGTTCCTCGGACGCGTCTGAAAGCGGCTCGGCAGAAAGCGGCTCTTCGGAAAGCGCGGCTCAATAACTGAAAACGAGCAGACAGGCTTTTCGTCTGTCTGTTTTTTTCGGAATCAAGAGGTGTTTCTATGAACAACTTAAAAACCAATGTTCTGAAGGCAATTTACGAAAGCGACGACGGGCTTTCCGAAAAAGAACTTGTGAAAAAGCTCGATATTGCGAAAAAAGCCGTGAAAAAACTTGAACAGGCGCTTGCGGAAATGAAAAGATACGGCGATCTCACGAACAAAAAAGGCGTATGGCGGCTGAAAAATACGGAAAACTATTTTGAAGCTTCCGTTGCGAGGATTAACCCGAAATCAGGATTTATCGTGCGCGAAGGCGATGTTTCCGAGGAATTTTTCGTGCGCGGAAAGGACCTGCGCGGGGCTGTTCCCGGCGATATTGTTCTCGCGAAAAAAACCGCGCCCGCTTTCGAGGATAAATCCGCAGAAGCGGTTGTTATCGCGGTGCTTGAAGAAAGCGACGGGCTTCAGTCGGGAATTATCGTTTCCGAGGGGAACAGACTTATGGTTCTCCCCGACAAAATGTGCGCCGAACCGCTGTTTATCGCGAAATTTGGAGACAAACAGCTTCATGTGGGCGATAAAGTCGCGTTCTCGATTAAAAAACGCGGCGCTCATCACTACGACCACACCGTCTGCATTGAAAACAGTTTCGGTTCAAGCGAAAACGCGCGTGCAAGCGCCGAAGCTTACCTGCTTGTAAACGGGCTTCACACGGAATTTCCGGAGGACGTTCTCGCACAGGCGCAGGAGTTCAACACCGACGAACCGGACGAGGACGAGATTTCGCGCAGACTCGACCTGCGCGGAGAGCCGATTTTCACGATTGACGGCGCGGATACAAAGGATATCGACGACTCGGTTTCGATTTCGCGCACGGAAAACGGCTATAAACTCGGCGTTCACATCGCGGACGTTTCTCACTATGTGAAAAAAGGCACGCCCATAGATAAGGAAGCCTTTTACCGCGGAACTTCGATTTATTACGCGGATATGGTTGTTCCGATGCTGCCGCGCGAGCTTTCAAACGGGATTTGCTCGCTTAATCCGAACGTGGACAGGCTGGCTTTTTCCTGCCTTATGGATGTTTCCGCGGACGGTAAAATAAACTCGTTCCGCTTCGAGAAATCCGTTATCCGAAGCCGCGTGAAAGGCGTTTACTCCGAGGTAAACAAGATAATCGACGGCAGCGCGGACGAGAATATTAAGGAAAAATACGCACGCGTTATCGACAGGATTCCGATTATGACGGAACTTGCGGCAATTCTCGAAAAGAACAGAATTAACCGCGGCGCTCCCGAAATCGATACCGAGGAAGCGAAGATAATTACCGATGAAAACGGCGTTTGCGTTGACATAAAGCCGCGCGAGCGAGGCACGGCGGAAAAGGTTATCGAGGAATTTATGCTTATGGCGAACAACGCGGCGGCTTCTCTCGCGATGAAAGAGAAGTTCCCGTTCGTTTACCGCGTCCACGAACCGCCCGCCGAGGAAAAGCTGCTTACGCTCGCCGATACGCTCACGGCGCTCGGTATCAATCCGGAGGGAATTAACGAAAAATCAACCGCCGCGGACCTTGCAAAGGTTATCCGCGACGCAAAGAATACCGAAAAATACTCGGTTATCAACAAAATCGTGCTGAGGACGATGATGAAGGCGAAATATTCCGACCTGCCGCTCGGTCACTACGGTCTGGTTATGCCGGAATACGCGCACTTTACCTCGCCTATCCGCCGCCTTGCCGACCTTTCAATTCACCGTATTCTCACGGATTACGTCTATGCGCTGAGCGGCGAAAAGCTTGTGAAAAAGTACGAGAAATTCGCCGCCGAAAATTCACAGCGAGCAAGCGTAACCGAGCTTTCCGCCGTAAAATGCGAGCGCGACTGCGAGAATTTCTATATGGCGGAATATATGAAAAAGCATATCGGCGAGGAATTTGACGGAATGATTTCGGGCGTTTCGCCGAGCGGAATTTACGTCTGCCTTGAAAATACGGTCGAGGGAATGATTTCCGTTTCAAATCTGCCCGCGGGCGATTATGAGGTTGAACACGGCGTAATTCTCACGGGCGCGCCGAACGGAAAACTGTATATCGTCGGCGATAAGGTCAGAATCAAGTGCGTTTCTGTTAACGTAAACGGCGGTTTTATCGACTTTGATTTCGCCGACAGCGCGGATAACGATGAGAAAGGATTGGTTGAAGATGTCTGAGAACAAAAAGGAGTTTCACGAAATACCCCGTCCCGAATTTCCGAAAAGAGCCGTTATCACGGGCGGAATGCCATACGGCAATAAAAAGCTTCATTTCGGTCACATCGGCGGAGTGTTCGTTTTCGCGGACTGCTACGCGAGATTTCTCCGCGACAGAATAGGCAAGGATAACGTAATTTTCGTTTCGGGAACGGACTGCTACGGCTCTCCCATCGCGGAAAGCTATCGCAAGCTCTGCGAAGAAAAGGGCTTTACCGGCACAATCCGCGACTTTGTTAAGGAAAATCACGACGCGCAGAAAAAAACGCTCGATGATTACCTTATAAGCCTTAATATTTTCGGAGCTTCGGGTCTTGGAAGAACCGCGGAAATTCACGACGACGTCACGGATAAGTTCATTCGTCGGCTTTATGACAACGGTCACCTCAAAAAAATCGTCACAAAGCAGTTCTTCGACGAGAAAGCGGGCTGCTTCCTCAACGGTCGTCAGGTTGTCGGAAAATGCCCCGTAGACGGCTGTCAGAGCGAAAAAGGCTACGCGGACGAGTGCGACCTCGGTCATCAGTATATGCCGGAAAATCTTATCGACCCGAAAAGCACGCTCACGGGCGAAACTCCCGTTATGAAAGACGTTGAGAACTGGTACTTCGACCTGCCCTCTTACAGCGGTTTGCTTAAAGAATACGCACAGTCCATTTCGAAGCAGAAGAACGTCAGAAAGCTTGTTTCAAGCACGATTTCCGAGTTCCTCGCCGACCCCGTTATCCACATCAAAAACGAGCTTCTCGGCGAATACGAGAAAGTCAAGGCGCAGATGCCCGAACACGAGTTCATCGAGGAGAAGAAAAAGCCCTCTTTTACGATTGCGTTCAAGTCGCTTGATGAAATGAACGCAGCGTGCAAGATACTTTCAGACAGCGGGATACGTTATCGCACAGGAAAAACGCTCGTTCCGTTCAGACTTACGGGCAACATTGAATGGGGCGTAAAAGCGCCCGTTCTTGAGGGCGAAGCGCCGCTTACCGTCTGGGTATGGCCCGAAAGCCTCTGGGCGCCGATTTCGTTCACGAAAGCCGCTCTTGAAGCGCAGGGACGCAGTATGGACGAGTGGAAAAACTTCTGGTGCAGCAAGGACGCGCAGGTTTATCAGTTCATCGGAGCGGACAACATCTATTTCTACGGCGTTGCGGAAATGGGAATGTTTATCGCGCTGCAAAAGGGCGAAAACACGATAAATCCCGCCGACGGCGAAATGCAGCTTCCCATTCTCTGCGCGAACAACCACATTCTCTTCCTCGACAAAAAAGCGTCCAGCTCCGGAGCAATCAAACCGCCGATGGCTGCGGATTTGCTTGATTTCTACACTCCGGAGCAGCTCAGAATGCACTTTCTCGGTCTTGGTCTGGGACAGCGCAGCGTAAGCTTTATGCCGAAGCCCTACAATCCGAACGCAAAGTCCGACGACCCCGACCCCGTTGTAAAGGACGGCTTTCTGCTCTCGAACGTGTTTAACCGCATTATCAGAACGTGTTTCTACACTGTTCAGAAGTATTTTGACGGCGTAATGCCTGTCGGCGCGGTTTCAGAGGATATTCTTGAGGACTCGAAAAAAGCGGTTCTCGACTATGAACGCTTTATGTACCGCTTTGAGTTCCATCAGGCAACCTACGTTCTCGACAGCTATATCAGAAAAGCAAGCAAGTATATGGCGAAGGCGCTCGGCGACGCCGACAAGGCTGATGATAACGAAATGCGCCGCGCGGTTCTGATAAACGTGTTCCATATGATAAGAACGGCGGCGGTTCTGCTTCACCCGATGGCTCCCGCAGGCACTGAGATGATTCTCGAATATTTGCAGCTCGGCGATGATTTCTGGAGCTGGGAGCGCATTTTCGATACCCTCGCTGACTTTACCGGCGGAAAAGACCACAAGCTGAAGTTCCTCGAACCGAGAGTTGACTTCTTCACGAAACATCAGAGTCAGCTTTCCTCGGACAGCGAAGAATAATAAAAAAGGTGACGGGTTCGCTCGTCACCTTAATTTTATGTAAAAAAGAATTTTTTTGTTTAGAAGTAATTTTTTGCGAAATTCCAAGCCGAACGGCACATTTCTTCTATCCCA
>DPBR01000097.1:6007-6425 GCA_003516865.1 Oscillospiraceae bacterium | reverse complement strand
GCACATTTCTTCTATCCCAAGCTCCGCTTTCCAGCCGAGTTCCTTTTCGGCGAGCGACGGGTCGGAATAAATAGCGGGAGCGTCCCCCTCGCGCCTCGGTCCGACAACATAGCCGAGTTTCAGGCTGTTCACGCGCTCGAATGTATCAAGAATTTCAAACACGGAGTATCCCCTGCCCGTTCCGAGATTATACGCGGGACAGCCGCCCGCAAGCGCTCTCGCCTTTTTCACTGCGGCAACGTGCCCTTTCGCGAGGTCAACGACGTGGATATAATCGCGGACGCAGCTTCCGTCGGACGTCGGGTAATCATCTCCCGCAACCGCGAGATAATCACGCTTTCCGAGCGCTTTTTCAATCACAATCGGCATAAGATTATTCGGCAGACCGAGCGGCGCTTCGCCGATAAGCCCGCTTTCG
>DPBR01000097.1:5234-5812 GCA_003516865.1 Oscillospiraceae bacterium | reverse complement strand
GCCAATCGGGTTGAAATAGCGCAGAAGAACCGCCGTAAATCCGCTGTCGGCGCGGTTAAGCTCACGGCAGAGATTTTCAATCGCAAGTTTTGTCGAGCCGTAAGGGTTGATTGCGCGCAGCGGGAAATCCTCGCGCACGGGAACGCTTTCGGGTTCGCCGTAAACAGTCGCCGATGAACTGAAAACGAACCGCTTACAGCCGTATTTCCGCATTGTTTCAAGGATATTGAGCGTTCCGCAGATGTTGTTGGAATAGTATTTCAGCGGATTTTTCACGCTTTCGGGAACGCATTTGTATCCCGCGAAATGAATAACCTGCTCGATATCATTCTCCGAAAAAATCTTCTCAACCGCGGTGTTATCAAGCATATCCGCTTCATAAAAGCGAAAATTCTTTCCCGTAATCGCACGAATTCCATCAAGCGCTTTCGGCGATGAATTCGAGAAATTGTCCATAACCACAATATCTTCTCCCGCGCAGAGAAGCTCCGCGCAGGTGTGCGAGCCGATATAGCCCGCGCCTCCGGTCACAAGCAATGCCATATTTTTTACCCCCAAGGATTTTTTATTGATATTTT
>DPBR01000097.1:0-5039 GCA_003516865.1 Oscillospiraceae bacterium | reverse complement strand
TTTTTATTGATATTTTTCATATAAATTGTAACATATTTCCCGACGCTTGTCAACGGGCATTTCTCAAACGGTAAAGCTTATTTGTTCATTCAGGCAAATTATTGCCGCATTTTCCTCAAATCGACCTTTTTCCCCTTGAAATTCTTATATGTTTGTGGTATAATGTAATTTGAGTTATTATGCGGGGCAAAAAACCAAGCGCAAAGGCTTACGAAGAAAGGCGGATAATTATGTCCAAACAGAAAATTGCGGTTCTTTTCGGCGGCGTTTCAAGCGAACACGAGGTTTCGCTGGTTTCGGCGTATCACGTTCTTCAGAATATCCCGAACGATAAATATGATGTAATCTGCATCGGAATAACGAAAAAAGGTCACTGGCTCTATTATCCCGGCGAATACGAGGACATAAAAACGGGGCAGTGGGAGAACAATCCCGACTGCTGTACGGCAATTCTCAGTCCCGACGCGCTCCACAAGGGGTTTATTATTATGGGCAACGACGAGGCTTATCTGCGCAAGGTTGACGCGGTTTTCCCCGTTCTCCACGGTATGAACGGCGAGGACGGCTCAATCCAGGGGCTTTGTCAGCTCAGCGGACTGCCTTGCGTTGGCTGCGATATGACTTCTTCGGCGGACTGTATGGACAAATCGGTTACTCACAGGCTTCTTGAATACGCGGGGATTAAAACCGCGCCGTTTGTCGCACTTTGCCGCCTTTCGCTTGAGGATATGGAAAAATCAACCGAACTTGTTGAAGAAAAGCTCGGTTATCCCGTTTACATAAAGCCTGCCTGCGCGGGGTCGTCGGTTGGCGTTTCGCGCGCGGAAAACGCAGAGGAGCTTAAAGAGGGGCTGAAAATCGCGTTCGCGCACGGAAACAAGGCTGTTGTCGAAAAGGAAATCAAGGGAAAGGAAGTCGAGTGCGCGGTTCTCGGAAATATCGGTAATCTGCTCGCTTCAATTCCCGGTCAGATAACGCCCGCAGAGGGATTCTACGACTATGACGCGAAGTACAAAAACGGCACGTCGGTTCTCGATATTCCCGCGAAAATTTCGCCCGAACAGACGGAAAAGCTGCGTGAAATCGCGAAAAAAGCGTACAAAGCGTGCGGGTGCGGAGGAATGGCGAGAGTTGATTTCTTCGTGAACGACGAGGAGATTATCCTCAACGAAATCAACACAATCCCCGGCTTTACGCCTATCAGTATGTATCCGAAACTTATCGAGAATATGGGAATATCCTATTCCGAGCTTATCGACAGGCTTATTCAGCTTGCGATGGAATAAGGGCATTTTGCCTGCAAAATACTGCAAAACGGAGATAAAAAGTTGGATAATTGTTCAATAACGCTGAATATCAAACAAACATCGGACGGTTTCACGGACGAATCGGAGCTGTTCACGAAAGGCGAATTTCGCCTGCACAAAGGCTCGTTTTTCATCGACTATGACGAAAGCGAAGCCACAGGCTATGAAGGAAGCCACGTCCAGCTTCACATTGACGGGAAGAAAATGACCCTCACGCGTACGGGAAACGCGTTTTCAAGCCTCATTTTCGAGGATAAAACGCGACATTTCTGTCAGTACGGAACGGAATACGGCGACTGTATGGTCGGGATAACGACAGACGAGCTGTTTAACGGGCTTAACAAAAACGGCGGAAAAATAAGCCTGAAATACACCGTTGACATTAACGGCGGGCTTATGACCGAAAACGAAATAACTATAAACGTAAAGATGTAAGCGAGGTTTTTTATGTACTATAATGCTGTTGAAGAAGCAAAACGCGAAATTACCGAAATAATTATGAACGCGCTCGGAAAGCTGGTTTCAGAGGGGAAAATCCCCGCGGAGCCGCTTCCTGCGTTTGCAGTCACCGTTCCCGCGGACAATGCGCACGGCGATTTTTCCGCGAACGCGGCGCTCGTATCCGCAAAAGCTCTCAAAACAAATCCCCGCGCGCTCGGAGAGATGATTAAGGACGCGGTTTCGCTTACGGGAACGCTTTTCGGAAAAATTGAGCTTGCGGGTCCCGGATTTCTCAACTTTTTCCTCGGCGATAACTGGTATAAGTCGGTTGTCGAGAACACGCTGAGCCTCGGCGCGGACTACGGTAAAACTAATCTTGGACGCGGAAAGCGCGTTCTCGTTGAGTTCGTTTCCGCGAACCCCACGGGTCCTATGCATATCGGCAACGCGCGCGGCGGCGCAATCGGCGATTGCCTTGCTTCGCTGCTTGACGCGGCGGGATATAAGGCTTCACGCGAATTTTACGTCAACGACGCGGGAAATCAGGTTGCGAAATTCGGAAATTCGCTTGATTTGCGCTATATGCAGCTCTGTTCCGGCGCGGGACAGGCTCTCATCGCCGAATTTCCCGACAACGAAGCGCTCTGCCGCGAGATTTTCGCAAGGACCGTTTCCGATAAGGAGGACGAGCCTGCCGACAAGAACGAGCCGTTCTATATGCCCGCGGACGTTTATCTCGGAGCGGATATTATCGCTCACGCAAAGAATTATTACGATAATTTCGGCGGAAAAGCGCTCTCTGAAAAGCCTTCGGACGAGCGCAAAAAGGCGCTTGTCGACTACGCGCTTCCGATTAATGAGAAAATCCTCGAAACCGACCTGCTTAAATACAGAATAAAGTACGACAACTGGTTCAAGGAAAGCACGCTTCACAACAGCGGCGCTGTAAACGATGTTATCGAACACCTCAAAAAAGGCGGTCACACCTACGAAAAAGACGGCGCGCTCTGGCTTCGCGCAACCGACTTCGGCGGCGAACAGGACTTCGTTCTGGTACGCTCGAACGGCTTCCCCACTTATATTGTCCCCGATATCGCTTATCACTACAACAAGCTCGTAACACGAAATTACGACAAGGCAATCGACGTTCTCGGCGCAGACCACCACGGCTACGTCAAGAGAATGAGGATTTGCCTTCAGGCTATGGGTATCGATGAGAAACGCCTTGACGTTGTAATCTGCCAGATGGTTATGCTCGTGAGCGACGGAAAGCCGATTAAGCTCTCAAAACGCTCAGGTAAAGCGATTACGCTCGCCACGCTGCTTGACGAAGTGCCGATTGACAACGCGAGATTTTTCTTCAATCTCCGCGACGCGAATACTCACCTTGATTTCGACCTCGACCTTGCCGTTGAGGAAAGCTCCAAGAATCCCGTTTTCTACGTTCAGTACGCTCACGCAAGAATTTGCCGCGTGCTTGAAAAACAAGCCGAGGACGGCGTGAAATATAACGGCGAGCCGCTTGTTTTCTCGGCGGAAGAGGAAAAGTCGCTTGTCCGCAAAATCGCCGAGTATCCCGAACTTATAAACGAAGCCGCAAATGAATACTCTCCGTTTAAGCTGACAAAATATGTGTATGAGCTTGCGCAGATTTTCCATAAATTCTACGATTCCTGCGCTATCAAGGACGCAGAAAATGACGTTAAGCTGTCAAGGCTTGCGCTCTGCGAGGCTTGCAAAACCGTAATCGCGAACGTTCTCGCGCTTCTCAAAATCGAAGCTCCCGAAAAGATGTAATAATATCAGAAACCGGAGAAAAATTCAATGTATAAATCAGAAAAGAAATATTACCAAAAATCATTCTTCTATGCTCTTATAATGGCGGCGGCGCTGTTTTTGCCTTTTGTTATCATTGATGGCGGTTATTTCATATTCTACGGCGATTACAACGCTCAGCAAATCCCGTTTTTCAAGCACTGCGTCGAGGCTGTTCACAACGGCACGCTCGGCTGGGACTGGAGCACGGACCTCGGCGCGAACTTCTTCGGAAGCTATACCTACTACACGCTCGGAAGCCCGTTTTTCTGGTTTATGACGCTGTTTCCCGCGTCTTTCTCGCCTTATCTTATGGCGCCGCTTCTCTGCGTTAAATTCGGATTGATTTCGCTTTTCGCGTTCACGTTCATCAGGAGATTTGTCGCGAAACCTCATTCCGCGCTTATCGGCGGGCTTCTCTTCGCGTTTTCAAGCTTCAATCTCTACAACGTTTTCTTCCAGTTTCAGGACGCGTTTATGTATTTCCCGCTCCTGCTTGTGGGACTTGAAGAATTTGTCGTAAACAAAAGAAGAGGACTTTTCGCGCTTGTCGTTGCAGCAAACTGCCTTGCAAACTACTTTTTCTTCATCGGCGAATGCGTTTTCCTCGCTGTTTACTTCATCATCAGGTGCGCTATGGACAAGCGTTTCCGCGTGAGCTTGAAGGAATTTTTACAGCTTGCCGCGGAGAGCGTTATCGGCGTTCTTATCGCGGGAATTTTGTTTGTTCCATCGATTTATCAGGTTCTCGACGTTCCGCGCTCGACTAATATTCTCAAAAACTGGAATTTCCTGTTCTATTCAAACGAACAGCGCTATGGGCTGCTTCTCGAAAGCTTTTTCTTCCCGCCCGAAGTTGCCGCGAGAAACAATATGTTCACGGAAGCGAACGCGAAATGGTCAAGCGTCGCGCTTTATCTGCCGCTTTTCTCAATGGCGGGCGTTATCGCGTTCATCAAAGGCGCGAAAAAACATTGGGCAAGAACTCTTCTGTTCGTGTGCCTGTTTATGGCGTTTATCCCCGGTCTTAACGCCGCGTTTACCCTCTTCAACGACAACTACTACACGCGCTGGTTCTATATGCCGGAGCTTTTCTGCTGCCTCGCAACAGTTTATACTATCGAACGCGAGGAGTTTGACCTGCGCTTCGGGAATAAGGTCTGCGCGGGCGCTGTTGCGGTGATGTCGGTTCTTGCGCTGCTCGCTCCGTTCACCAAAAAGGTTAAGGACGTCAACGGCAAGGAAACCGAGGTTATTCTCCCAAGATTTCTCGTTTCAATGGACCCCACGGTCTACGTTCAGATTTTCATTGCCGCGGCTTCGATAGTCTGCCTGTCCATCATAATAAAGACGCGCAAAACAAGCTCCGCTCAGTTTTTCACCAAAACGGTAACGGCTTCCGTTATCGCAGGCTCGATGATTTTGGGATACTATTTTATCGGCGTGGGACGTCTTATCGGTCCCGAACTCGGAAGA
>DPBR01000064.1:42593-44897 GCA_003516865.1 Oscillospiraceae bacterium | reverse complement strand
AGCCACTGACGCGAAGCGAAATAAAAAGTCTTTTTAGATTTTTAAGACCTTTTTCTTCAGAAAAAGGTCTTAAACCCCGCGGGAGCGACTGGAGCGAAGCGTCCCCCCGCGGGAGCGACTGTGAGCGAAGCGTCCCCCCGCGGGAGCGACTGGAGCGAAGCGCACTACTCCAGTGCTTTAAAAGCCTCGTTTATTGTGCGGGCGCCGATGATTTCGATATTGCTATCAATATTTTTAAGCGAATTTTTGGGCATAATCACGCGTTTGAAGCCGAGTCTTTCGGCTTCCTTGACGCGTTCTCTTGCGCGGGAAACGGCGCGGAGTTCGCCGCCGAGACCGATTTCGCCGAACATAACGGTATCATAGGGCGCGACTTTGCCCGTGACCGCTGACCAGAGCGCGGCTGCGACGGCTAAATCGGCGGCAGGCTCGTCGATTTTCAGACCGCCGACGATGTTCACATACACGTCAAGTCCCGCCAAAACGAAACCCGCGCGCTTTTCGAGAACGGCGATAAGCATATAAAGTCTGTTCAAATCAAAACCCGTGGCAACGCGCCTTGCGTTCGTGAAACCCGATTTTGCGGCGAGCGCCTGAATTTCCGCGAGGATAGGTCTTGTACCCTCGACGGCGCAGAGCACGGTGCTTCCCGAAACGTTTTTTTCGCGCCCCGAAAGCATAGTTTCGGAGGGATTACCGACTTCGCGCAGACCGTCGTCGTCCATTGAGAACACGCCGATTTCGTTTGTCGAACCGAATCTGTTCTTAACGGCGCGCAGAATTCTGAACGAAAGCTGTTTGTCGCCCTCGAAGTAGAGTACCGTATCAACGATATGCTCCATAATTTTCGGACCTGCGATACCGCCGTCCTTGTTGACGTGGCTCACGATAAACACGGGAATTTCCTCGGATTTCGCCATTCTCATAAACGCGCCCGTACACTCGCGTACCTGAACGATACTTCCCGCCGATGAAGAAAGCGCGTCGGAGGTTATGGTCTGGATTGAGTCGATAACAACGGCTTCGGGCTTGTTTTCGCAGACGGCGCGGATAATGCTCTCGCAGGAATTGCATGATGAGATGAAGAGATTTTCCGCGTTCACGCCGAGCCGCTTTGCTCTGAGCGAGAGCTGACGTTCGCTTTCCTCGCCCGAAACATAGAGGATTGTGTGTTCATTGCCCATATTGCCGCAAATCTGAAGCAGCAGCGTTGATTTGCCGATACCGGGGTCGCCGCCGATAAGCACAAGCGAGCCTTTCACCAAGCCGCCTCCGAGTACTCTGTCAAGCTCCGATACGCCCGTTGACCAGCGCACTTCCGAATCCTCCGGAATTTCGGTTATTCTTGAGTATTCAAGCGGCTTTGAGGGCGCGGATTTCGAGGAGGGAATGGAGATGGGCGTTGTTTCCTCGAGAGAGTTCCAGGCGCCGCACGAAAGGCACTTTCCCGTCCATTTCGGATACTCTCTCCCGCACTCACGGCATATAAACACCGTTTTTTCCTTTGCCATAACGCACCACCGCCTTGTAGATTACTCGGTTTGTTTTGATGTATAACAAACGCCGTGCGCTTGTTGATGTACAGCAAACGCTCTGCGTTTATTATATCACATCGTCAGGCGATTGTCAATCAAACTTCCCGATAAACCCGCCTTTTGTCGGCGCGTACCGTAAACCCTTGCTCCGCGATAGCCTGCGGGGTGCGATTTTGGGGGCGTCGAACCCCCAAAATCGCGTGAACGCTCCCGAAAATCCTTCGGCGGGGGATTTTCGGGAGCGTTCACATTCAAGTTTTACCAACTGCTTGATTTGCGATAAACCAAGTTTTCGCCGAGTTTTACCGTTTGATTGCTCCGCGATATCTCGCCGCTAAACCAAATTTTACCGTTTGACTGCTCCACCGCAGTCAAAGGGGAGTTTCTTCTTGACCAACTTGCACGTTTGTGTTGGATAAATCCAACACAAACGCTGGGGGAAAACTCTTGTTTTCCCCCAGACCCCTTTAGCGCCTGCTATCGCGTTTTGCCGCGCTTCGCGCGGAGTAGCGCGGCTTCGCCGTGAGTCGTCGCTTCGCTCCAGTCGCTCCCGCGGGGTTTAGAACCTTTTTCTGAAGAAAAAGGTTCTAAAAACTCCAAAAAGACTTTAAGCGCTTCGCGGTTCGCGCCGCGACAAAGCAAAATGTGCGGTGCAACTCCCAAAGTTCGGCGAAAACTTGGAGCGGTTTGGCGGGACTCGATGCCGAGTTGCACCCGTGCAACAAGCTGAGCCACTGACGCGAAGCGAAATAAAAAGTCTTTTTAGATT
>DPBR01000064.1:35427-42362 GCA_003516865.1 Oscillospiraceae bacterium | reverse complement strand
TTAGGCCGCCGGAGGCACTGAAGCGAAGCGACCGACTAAAGCGAAGCGCCCCCCTGCCGGAGGCGCTGCATTTATTCATGCATTGAAACGTCGAAAACCTTTGCGGCGGTTGAGAGTGCGAGGATTTCGTAATCCGACCACTTCTGGCGCTGAGTTTTCTTTGCGAACATAACGTAACCGGAAGGCTTGCCCGCCCTATCGATACGGTAGAAAAGAGCCGATTTAACGCCCTTTTCGCTTAGACGCTCCTCGACTTCTGGGCAATTTCCCTCAAGCTTGTACAAACCGTCAAGAACGAGCAGGTTGTCGCTGTTAAAAAGCTCGTCAAATTCAGCCGTCGGCTTGAAATGCAATATTTTTTCGATATCCGAGGAAACTGCGTCGGGCGTCCACTGGAATGCCACGGAAAAATCCTCATATATCATAAGAATTTCGCTGAGCGAGAATGCTGTTCCTATTTCCGAGAATATTTTCGCGTTATTGTAGGTGCGATGAATAAGATATTTATCCACAAGCCGCTGCATTATTCCTATTTTATCGAACGAATCAGCAGGCGCGCTCTTTGAAACAGCCGCCGCGGGTTTGAGCTGCGAGTCGTGAAGTTCGGGCGTGTAGATTATATAGCGGTTCTTGCCCTTTGATTTCGCAAGATACAGCATCTTATCCGCCAGCGCATAGAGCTTGTTGAACTCGGCTCCGTTATTCGGAAATTCGCATACTCCCATCGAACACGTCACATTAAGAGCGCGCGGGTCGTTTCTGAACGTCCATTCAACCGTAGTTCTGATGGTTCTGAGCATATTTCTAAGTTCCGTCTGGTCGCCGACGGTTTCTGTGACGATTAATATTTCATCGCCGCCCATTCTCCCGACAAACCCCCTGCCGTTAAGCGTTCCGTTTATAATTCTCGTGACGCTTGTCAGAACCTCGTCCCCAACAATATGACCGTATGTGTCGTTAACCGACTTGAAATTATCAAGGTCAAGCAGAATAAAATAGCTGTTTTTCACATCGGGGCTTGACATAATCCTGTTCGCCTGTTCAATGAGGGCGCGCTTGTTGAGCATATCAAGATAAACGTCCTTGTCGTTTAGCGCGTCTATTCCGAGATTGCGGAACATACTCCCGCCGACTTCAACGCAGCCGACAATATCGCCGCCGTTCGGTCCATCGACAAACCGACAGGTAAACACGCATTCATCGCATTGTCCATCGCTCGTGAAATCGTCGATTTTCACGCAGTGGCGGAAGTTTTTGCGCGCAGATTCGATATCGCCGCAAAGCTCAATAAACTCTTTCCGATATTCCGCGTGAACCTTTTCGGTCATTTCTTTCTTCCATTCGCCGACTGTTCCGCCGAAAAGAACGCGCCTATGAGAATCGTTTATGTAAAAAATCTCGAAAAAACCTGTCGCGCGTATGTATCTCAGCATAATTCCGCCGAGAATGTCAAAATATGCGTCCGCGATTTTCCGAAGCTCGTTCACCTCGCTTTTAGCGGAACGAAGCTCATTGAGGTCGGTTATTCTTATACGGAGAAGCATTTCCTCGCTTTCGAAAAAGACATTGAACGAGGCAAGGCACACGCAGAAAACGCCGTCCTTTCTGCGCAGATGAAGGATAACGGAATAGTCGCCGTCAGACGGTCTGAAAGCGTTTTTTATTGTCGTCACGTCCTCCTCGCTAAAAACAGCAGCCGCCGACGCGTTCATATCAAGACCCGTAAATCTCAAAAAACTGTCGTCGGCAAGCTTCAGGAAAAGGTTGCTTGTGACTGTTATTTCTCCGCTGAAAATCCCTTCCATAGCAGCTCCTCATCGAATTATCTTTTTCTCTGTTAGCGTGAAATAAAACTTCACATTTGCGTCATTGCACTGTAATCGTTTACCAGAATGCGAATACTCCGCCGTAATACTCTGCGGCTTTATTACTCAGCGAAATAATGAAAAAACGCTGTCACGCAGCCGAGAAATCTTTTGCGTAAAATAGTAGACGCTATGCTTTAATTATACATTAAATCGCAGGTTTTGTCAAGTATTTTGGCATACAAAATTCCACACAAAGAAGCGGCGATTCAGCGCGGTTTTTCCGTCATTTTGCAAAAATAGCTTATGAGGAGAAAATGGCTTTTTCTATATGGAGAAGCGTCGTGTAACGAATTACAGCCTTATGAACGCAAGTTGGTTAAAACGAATTTATACAATACTCTTAAATAATCCGCGTTTTGTTAAAATAAATTCTGCAAAAAACCGAATTTTATAAAACATCTTGCATTTTGCAAAGAATTGATATATAATGAGAGAAATTCTTTTTAAGGGGTGATTATTATGGCAAAAAGCGCAGCGCGCGACCTTACGCAGGGAAATCCGATGAAGCTTATAGTTGGGTTTATGCTTCCGCTTCTTTTCGGTCTTATTTTTCAGCAATTCTACAATATGGTTGACACGATTATAGTCGGTCAGTTTCTCGGAATAAACGACCTTGCGGGCGTCGGCTCGACAGGCTCGGTAAACTTCCTTGTAATGGGCTTTGTAATAGGCGTGTGTGCGGGATTTGCCATTCCCGTGGCGCAGAAATTCGGCTCGAAGGATTTTGACGAGCTGAAGAAATACGTCGGAAACACAATCTGGATTTCGATTGTATTCGCTGCTGTTCTGACAACGGCGACCTGCCTGCTCTGCTCGAAAATACTCGAATGGATGAACACGCCCGAAAACGTTTTCACGCCTGCCCGCGACTATATTTTCGTGATTTTCCTCGGAATACCCGTGACTTTTCTGTACAACATTCTGTCGGGATTTATCCGTTCGCTCGGCGACTCAAAAACGCCCGTCATCTTCCTTATAATTTCTAGCCTTCTGAACGTTGCGCTTGATATATTTATGATAGTCGTGCTGGGAATGGGTGTTGCGGGAGCGGGCTGGGCGACCGTAATTTCGCAGCTTGTTTCGGGTGTTCTGTGTCTTGTGTTCATAATAAAGCGCTTCGAGCTGCTTCACATAAGCCGCGACGACCTCAAATTCCGCCCGTATTATATAGGAAGGCTCTGCGCGGTTGGTCTGCCTATGGGTCTGCAATACTCTATAACAGCAATCGGCACGATTTTGCTTCAGGCTGCGGTAAACGGGCTTGGCTCGGTTGCCATTGCCGCCGTAACCGCGGGAAACAAAGTCGGTCAGTTTATGTGCTGTCCGTTTGACGCAATGGGAAGCACCATGGCGACTTACGGCGGTCAGAACGTTGGCGCAGGAAAGTTAGACCGCCTTAAACGCGGCTTGTTCGACTGTATAATACTTGGAATAGGCTGGTCTGTAATTGCGCTTGCAATCGCGTTTTTCTTCGGAGATAGCTTAGCTTCGATGTTTATTAACACAAGCGACCCGGAAACCGCCGAAAACGCTGCGGAAATTATCAGGCTTGCGCAGCAGTTCCTTGTATACAACGCGCTGTTCTACATTCCGCTTGCTTTCGTAAACATTGTCCGCTTCCTCATTCAGGGAATGGGTTCATCGCAGATTGCACTTTATGCGGGCGTTTTCGAGCTTGTCGCAAGAGGAGTCGTCGCAATTTGCTTTGTGCCGATATTCGGATATGACGCGGTTTGCTATGCAAATCCCGCGGCGTGGGTTCTCGCGGACTGCTTCCTGATACCCGCGTTTTTCGCTTGCTTCAAAATGATTAAGAGAAAAATCGGATAGCGGAAATATTCTCGTAAATAAGCACAAAAACAGGGGAAAATCGAATTTCCCCTGTTTTTTCTTTTTCACGGTTTTGATTATGGAATAGCCGTTTGCCGCGCTCACGCAAATTTTACCGTTAACCGCGCTTGGGATTGTCGCTTTGACGAACTTTTCCCATTAATTCCGCTCCGAAATTGCCTCGGCGGGGTCGATTTTGGCGGCGTCGAGCCGCCAAAATCGAGTTAAACGCTCCCGAAAATCCTTTCGCGGGGGATTTTCGGGAGCGTTTAACTTCAAGTTGTACCAACTGCTTGCTTGGCGATATTCGAGCATTTCGCCTGCACGTTCGTCTGACTGCTCCCGCCGCACTAACTCAGTTCGTGCGAATTTGGGTGCGCGAGAGAACCACAGGTTCTCCCTGCCACGATGCCGCAGCCTTAATCTGTTCGTGCAATAACCCTCGAAAGTCTTGCCACGGGCAGCCCCATAACATTGTAATAATCCCCGTCAATCCGCTTCACAAGCAGCGCGCCTTTTCCCTGAATACCATACGCGCCCGCCTTGTCCATAGGCTCGCCCGTCTTGATGTATTCCGCGATTTCGCTGTCCGAGAGCGGGTAAAACTCAACCTTCGTTTCCTCGAAAAACCGCTCTTTCCCGCCGTTCGGGAATATAACGCATACCCCCGTGAACACCTCGTGAACGCGCCCCGAAAGCGTTAGAAGCATCGAAAAAGCGTCCTCCTCGTCGCGCGGTTTGCCGAGGATTTTCCCGTCAATCGCAACAATCGTGTCCGCCGCAACAATAATCTCGCCCTTATTTCCGGCGAAAATCTCGTCTGCTTTTTTCTCCGAAAGCGCGAGAACCGCGTTTTCGGGCGTAATTTTTTCGGGAAGAATTTCCTCGCCCTTTGCGGGAATTATCCTGAAATCCTCCGTGATAAGCGAAAGCAGTTCGCGCCTTCTTGGGCTTTGACTTGCAAGTATCACTTCAATTCTTCCTTTTTCACGCCGTTTTCATAGACTTTGTTGTAATTGTCTATGCACTGCTTGATAATCTCAACGGCCTGCTTCTGTCCCATAACCTCGTTAACTGCAGTTTCCTTGCCCTCAAGCTGCTTGTACACGCTGAAGAAATGGCGCATTTCCTCAAAGATATGCGACGGAAGCGCTTCAATACCGCGATAAGCGTTATAGGTCGGGTCCTCGAAGGGAATTGCAATGATTTTCTCATCGTTCTTTCCATTATCGAGCATTGTGATAACGCCAATTGCATAGCACTGTACAAGAACAAGCGGGTCAATCGGCTCGTTGCAGAGGATAAGCACGTCGAGCGGGTCGCCGTCGTCGGCGAGGGTTCTCGGAATAAAGCCGTAATTTGCGGGATAATGCGTCGAGGTGTAGAGGATACGGTCAAGGCGGATAAGCCCCGTTTCCTTGTCAAGCTCATACTTCTTCTTGCTTCCCTTTTCGATTTCCACAACGGCGAGGAAGTCATAGGGCGTAATTCTTTCGGGATTGATGTCGTGCCAGATATTCATAATTTCATGTTCCTTTCCGGTTTTTCTTCCTTTATTATATAATATTTCTCTCATTAAAGCAATACCTTTTCACTAAACTTTTTAATTTGCATAGAATTATAACGGGTAAGGAATATGAAAGGAGCTAATATGAAGATATTGTGTATCGGCGGCGACGCGAGAATGTTGTACGCGGCGGATTATCTTTCCGCCGAACGGCTTTTTATGGGAAATTTTCCCGAACCTGCGGGGAAATTTGAAGCGATTATTCTGCCCGTGCCGCTGACAAAGGACGGCGAGAGCATAAACGCGCCTCTTGCGAAAACGTCCGTAACGTTCAATATTATTTTGCAGTACGCCGAGAAAAACGCTCGTATATTTGCGGGAGGAAGCTGCGAAAAGCTTGAAAAACTTTGCAATGAAAACGGTTATGAGCTTGTGAACTATTTCGCAAGCGAGGGCTTCACGCTGAAAAACGCCGCGCTTACCGCCGAAGCCGCTCTTTCAATACTCTCGCAGAACGGCGACGGCGCGCTTCTCGGAGCGAAAGCGCTGATAACGGGTTACGGGAGAATAGCGCGTTTTCTCGGAAGCTATCTCAAAACGCTCGGCACGGAAGTGACGATTGCCGCGAGAAATCCCGCCGCAAGAGCCGCCGCGGAGCTTTGCGGATACCGCGCTGTTGATATAAATGAAATTGAAGGCAATTTTGATTATTGCGCGAATACCGTTCCCGCGCACATTTTATCCGATGACCTTTTCGCGAACATAGGCGCGTATATGGAGCTTGCCACGCTTGACGGCGCGCGGGAGAAGCAGCTCTGCGGCGAAAACGGCGCGAAATATATAGCGGCGGGCGGACTTCCGGGGAAATATTACCCGAAAACCGCGGGAAAATTCATTGCCGACGAGATAAACCGGCTTATAGATTACAGATGACAGGCGCAAAACGGCATAATCTGTAATCTGTAATCTGTAAACTAAAAAGGGGGCAAAAAAATTGTCCGATATTGAAAGACTTTCGGGACTGCGTGTCGGGTTTGCGGTCTGCGGGTCGTTCTGCACGTTTGAAAAAGCGTTCAAAGCGCTTGAGGCGCTCGCGGAGCTTGGCTGTGAGATAACCCCCATAATGTCCTTCAACGCATATTCTCTTGACACGCGCTTCGGCACCGCTCAGAAAAACGCCGCGCGTATGTTTGAAATCACGGGGAAAACCGTTCTTCACGATATTCCGTCAACCGAGCCTGTCGGCCCGAAAAAGATGTTCGATGTGCTTGTCGTCGCACCCTGCACGGGAAATACTCTCGCAAAACTCGCCGTGGGGATAACCGACACGCCCGTCTGTATGGCGGTGAAAAGTCATCTGCGCAATCAGAAGCCCGTTGTAATCGCGGTATCTACGAACGACGCGCTTTCCGGCTCGGCGAAGAACATCGGCACTCTGAGGAATTACAAGAATTATTACTTTGTTCCGCTTTCGCAGGACGATTGTCTTGCAAAGCCGTTTTCGCTTGTGGCGGATTTCGGAAAGATACCGGAAACCGTCCTTGAAGCGCTTGACGGAAAGCAAATTCAGCCCGCGCTGGCGCTTTAGCTTAACACGCGGCGAATTGCCGCAAAAACGAGAGCCGACTTTTGAAGCCGGCTCTTTTTTTGCAAATATTGTTGACTTTACGGATAATTTGTGCTATAATATAGCAATCGTCTTGACTGAAATGAGCTTTTGGGGAATAAAA
>DPBR01000064.1:34859-35234 GCA_003516865.1 Oscillospiraceae bacterium | reverse complement strand
TGTCGAGCCGAAGCCGCCGTTGCGGATTTCGCTTGCGTCGTCGTCCCCGGTTATTCCGTATTCCGTAAAAATGCCTTGTATAAAGCCCGTTCCCGCAGGAATGTGCAAAGTTTTGCTTTCGCGGGAATCGTTCGTGATTTTCGCGAAAATATGCCCCTCGTTGTCGGAGAAATAATAGTCGCTGTCGATAATTCCAACGGTGTTGTCGAGCTGAAGCCTGAATTTAAAGCCAAGTCCGCTTCTCGGATAAAGCGAAAGCAGCCAGCCCTCGTCAATTCTCACGCGTATTCCCGTGGGAATTTTCGCGGTTTCGCCCGCGCCAAGGTCGATATCGAACGGCGCGAAGAAATCATACCCCGCCGAACCCCTTGTCGC
>DPBR01000064.1:9120-34650 GCA_003516865.1 Oscillospiraceae bacterium | reverse complement strand
AACCCCTTGTCGCGCGCTTCGGAAGCGCTATTTTTTCGTAGATTTTCTCGGCGTCGTGACGCTTGCAGCCCGCGAGGAACTGAGATTTGCTCACCTTTTCAAATTTAGCGATTTTTTTCATAATCCGCTCCTGTCAGTTATTTTTCTTGAACACGTCCGCAACGTCGGTTATCGTGATATATGCCGCGGGGTCGATTCCGTGAACGATGCTCTTGACTTTTCCGAGCTGGAAGCGGTTCGTCACGAAATAAACGATGGCTTTCTGCTGCTTGAGATAACCGCCCACGCAGTCCATTTTCGTCGTACCCGTGCCGAATTCCTCGGAAAGCTTGTCGCAGATTTCATCGGGCATTGTGGTAATAATCATAGCGGATTTTGCGCGGTCGATACCTTCAATAATAAAGTCGATGGTTTTGAGTCCCGCAAAATATGTAACGATTGAATAAAGCGGCAAAATCCACGTCTGGAGTACTATTCCGCAGACAATATACAAGATTACGTTGTAAATCATAACGAAAGTGCCGACGGTTATTCCGAGCCTTTTCGCGAAGATTACCGCCATAACCTCGATTCCGTCCATAGCGCCGCCCGCGCGTATCGCAAGACCGCTTCCGACGCCGGAGATTACGCCGCCGAAAAGCGCGCAGAGAAGCAAATCCTGCCCCGCAAGCGGTGAAGCGAACGAAACGTCTATGGGGAGAACGTCCGTTATGAGCCAAGCCGCCATAGAATAAATCGCAACGGTATAAATCGCGTAAATCGTGAACACGGGTCCCTGCCGCTTCAATCCGAAAGCGAAAAGCGGGACATTGAGCGCGAGAAGCGCAATCGAAAGCGTGATAAAATCGGGGGTTATGCGGTCGATAAGCATAGAAGTTCCCGAAATACCGCTGTCGTAAAGATTTACGGGCGACAGGAAAACGGTAATGCCAAAGGCGTTTACAATTCCCGCAATCGTCAGCAAAATGAAGTTTTTAATTCTGAGAGATGATAGGACTTTTTTCATAGATACTCCTTCTTTTGTCAGTTTAGGCTACACTATTTATTATAACACGGCAGAAAAATAAAGTCAAGGCAATGGTGAAAAAATGGAAGAAAAATCAGTATACAAAAAAGCGTTAAAAATAGCCGTTCCGATGATGATTCAGAACGGCATAACAAACGCTGTCGGACTTGTGGACAACATAATGGTCGGAAGTCTTGGAACCGACGCCGTGACGGCGGTTTCGATAATCGGACAGCTTTTCTTTGTGTTCAATCTTGCGATATTCGGCGGACTTTCGGGACCGGGGATTTACGCGGCGCAGTATTACGGGCAGAAAAACATCGAGGGCTTCCGCAGGACTTTCCGCATAAAGCATTGGATTTGCGGAATATGTCTGATTGCGGGAATATGCGCGTTTGTTTTTGCGGCGGAACCGCTCATCGGGCTTTATATGCGCGGAGAAAGCGGCGAAGTTGACCCTGTCCGCACAATGGCGTTCGCAAAGGATTATCTCGGCGTTATGATTATCGGAATGGTTCCGTTTGTGATAACGCAAATTTACGCGAGCAGCCTGCGCGAAACGGGCGATTCTCTTATGCCGATGGTTGCGGGCGTGGCGTCAGTCGTTGTGGATATCGTGTTCAACTACTTCCTGATATTCGGAAAATGCGGTTTTCCGATGCTTGGGGTTAAGGGCGCGGCGATTGCGACGGTGCTTGCGAGATTTGTTGAAATGGCGGTTGTGCTTATAGCCGCGTTTTCCAAGCGCAAAACGAAATATACGTTCCTTCAGGGCGCATATAAAACGCTTCTTGTGCCGAAAGACGCCGCTTCAAAAATCGTAAAAAAGGGACTTCCGATATTCTTCAACGAGTTTCTCTGGGCGTCGGGAGTTGCCGCGATAACGCAGTCTTATTCATCTCTGGGTCTTGATATAGTCGCGGGGCTTAACATCTCGAACACAATCTGCAATCTGTTCAACGTTGTGTTTGTCGCAATGGGAAACGCAGTCGGAATAATCATCGGACAGATGCTGGGCGCGTCGGAATACGAAAAAGCGCGCAAAAGCTCGATTAAACTGGCGGTATTCACGGCGGTTATGTGCGTTGCGCTTTCGGCAGGACTTATCGCGGTTTCGGGCTTGTTCCCGAACCTCTACAACACAACGCCCGAAATAAAATCCCTCGGTCAGTGGTTTATTATGATAACGGCGCTGTTTTTCCCCGTTCAGGGCTTCTTGAATTCGCTTTATTTCACAATTCGTTCGGGCGGAAAAACGCTCGTAACGTTCTTTTTCGACAGCGTTTTCTCGTGGGTTGTAACGCTTCCGATGACTATATTGCTGTGTTCTTTTTCCGGTCTGCCCGTAATCGGAATTTACGCCATAGTTCAGTCCGCGGATATCATAAAGGTTATCATCGGTCTGATTTTGCTGAAAAAAGGACTTTGGCTGAGTAATATTGTCGAGGAGAACTGACAAACTGTACACAAACGTATAATAACTGTTGACTTTTTCTGTAAAATCTGTTATAATTTATATACATAACAGATATGTACATTATAGATATGTGGGAGGGACGCTGAATGAGAAATGTATCCTTTGATATTTCGGCGATTGTCGTGCTTGTTCTGCTTCTTATGTCCGCCCTTATCAGAAAAGCAACAATCGGCAAAACAAACAAGATTTTCCTATCGGCAATTGTGCTTTGTATTATAACGACCTGCTTTGACATTATGGCGGCGATTTTCGATGCCGCAGGCGCGAATTATCGGCAGATGATGATGTTTTCGCATACGGGATATCTGCTTATACATAATTTTGAGTCGGTTGTACACGTTATCTTTGTAATCAGCGTAATGGATTTGTGGCACAAGCTGAAGAAGAATATTCCCCTACAGGTGTTTATTGTGCTGCCGTATCTCACGGTATTCGCGCTGCTTTTGACAAATCCGTTAACGGGACTTATGTTCAATGTCGATAACGGAATATACACGCACGGTCCGCTGTTTTTCACGCTGTATATCTGCGCGGGAAGCTATCTGCTGATTGATATTTACGTTATCATCAAGAACCGCATTCTCATTACGAAAATGAAAGCCGCCGGACTTTTATCGATGGCGGGAATATGTCTTTTGACGGTAATAATACATTTGATATTGCCGCAGCAGCTTGTGGAATGCTTTGGCGTTTCACTTAGTCTGTTTATCGTCAGTCTTGCGGTTCAGCGGCCGGAGGAGCGCCTTGACAGCGACACCGGATTTTACAGACATTCCGCTTACGCAAACGACGCGAAAAACTCGTTTATGAGCGGAAAGCACTGGCACGTTGTGATGCTGAACATCGCGAATTATTCCTCGGTAAACTCAATGCTCGGATATGAGCAGACGATAGAAGTCCTGAAAATCGTATCGGAGAAAATACGCCTGCTTAACAAAAATCTCGGAAATAAAGGCGAGCTGTATTATCTCGACCGCGGCAGATTCAGGATTGTATTTTCGGAAAAAGAGCGGACGATTGCGGAAACGTGTGCGACGCTTTTAAACAACGAACTCAAGTCAAAAATCCGCTATAACGGCTTTGATATAACGCTTTCGCCGATGATAGTGCTTGCGCGCTGTCCCGAAGAAATCGAAAGTTTCAAGTCGCTTATGGCATTCGGTCTGGATTTTCACGAGAAAAATCCCTACACGGGAAAGGTTATTTGCGCGCCTGAGATTTATCATCATGATGATTTCGAGATTAAGAACAACATAAATAAAATCATCGAAAACGCGCTTGAAAACAAGAGTTTTCAGGTGTATTACCAACCGATATATTCGATTTCGGAGGGGAAATTCGTATCGGCGGAGGCGCTGCTTCGTCTTTTCGACAAGGAACACGGTTTTATTTCTCCGGAAATTCTCGTTCCTGCGGCGGAGAAAAGCGGCGCAATTCACAAAATCGGCGAGTATGTTTTCGAGGAAGTCTGCAAGTTTGTTTCAAGCGAGGAGTTTGAGCAGCTCGGACTTGACTATATCGAAGTGAATTTGTCTGTTGCACAGTGTATGCACGGCGACCTTGCCGACAAGATACTTATGATAATGCAGCAGTACAAGGTTCCCGCGAACCGCATAAATCTTGAGATTACAGAAACCGCTGCGTCTTACAGCCAGAGAGTTATGACGGACAACCTCAACAAGCTTGCGCGCGCGGGCGTTGAGTTCTCGCTCGACGACTTCGGAACGGGCTATTCAAATATGAAGCGCGTTGTTTCGCTGCCGCTTAAAATCGTGAAACTGGACAAGTCGTTTGTCGATGAACAAGCCAATCCGAAGATGTGGATTTTCCTGCAAAACACCGTGAAAATGCTCAAGGATATGAATATGGAAATTGTTGTCGAGGGCATTGAAACCAAGGAAATGGTTGACGCATTTTCAGAGCTGAAATGTGATTTTATTCAGGGCTACTACTTCTCAAAAGCGATTTCAAAGGACGATTTCATCAAATTCATTCTCAAATCGCACAAAAAAGAAAATTCAGTAAATGCATAAAAAGGTCGCTCGCGGTAAAAATACCGTGGGCGATTTTTATAAAGGTAACACCGCATAATTATTGTCGTTTAATCGCGTAGAGATTTTTTCGTCAGATTGTGCAAATTGAGCGCAGGAATACTGTATGTAGCGTTTTCCGCGAAGCGGATAATGCGTTCAAGCAAAATTTGTGCAATCTGGCGGAAAAAGAGCAAGCGAGTAAATGACAAAGGCGAAGCCGGTAATTGTGCGGTGTTGCCTAAAGTAAAAATGGTCCACGCTGCACTTTTTTGCTCAAATGAGGTGATTTTATGTGTACGGCAGCTTCTTATCTTGCGGCGAAGGACCGCTGTTTATTCGGGAGAACGCTGGATTATGAGTTCTCATACGGCGAAAGCGTCGTTTTTGCGCCGAGAAATTTCGCGTTTTCCGATAATCTGTGCGGCGGTCATTACGCGCTTCTCGGCACGGCGCACGTTTCGGACGGATATCCGCTGTATTACGACTGCGTGAACGAAAAAGGACTTGCAATGGCGGGGCTTAATTTTGTCGGGAACGCGTTCTATCGCGATGAAATTCCCAATAAAATAAACCTCCCATCGTATGAATTTATACCGTTTTTGCTCGGAAAATGCGCAAATCTCAATGAAGCGCGAGAGCTTCTCCGCAGAATAAATCTCACGAACAAAGCCTTTTCGGAGAAATTTCCTCCGTCGCAGCTTCACTGGATAATCGCCGACAAAAGCGGAACGCTTGTCGTTGAGAGCGTCCGCGAAGGCTTTTTCGTGTATGACAACCCCGTCGGCGTTCTCGCAAACAACCCGCCGTTCCCGCATCAACTCGCAAATCTCGCAAATTACGTCAATCTCACCGCAAAAGAACCTCAAAACAGCTTTATCCCGCAGCTTGAACTTCCGCTTTACAGCAGAGGAATGGGTGCAATCGGACTCCCCGGAGATTTATCGTCAATGTCGAGGTTTGTCCGCGCGGCTTTCGTACTGAATAACTCAAAGCTTGACGATGAGAAAAACGCAGTTTCACAGTTTTTCCATATTCTCTCCGCCGTTGAACAACAAAGAGGCTGCTGCGAACTTGCAAACGGAATGTACGAATTCACAATTTACACAAGCTGCATAGACTGCTCCCGCGGAATTTACTCCTTCACAACCTACAATAACCGCCAAATCCGCGCCGTCAATATGAACGCCGAAAACCTCAACGCAGCCGAACTCCGCGCATTCCCCATGCAGCAAAACGAAGAAATCCGCTTCCTCAACACTCCCTAGACAGCTTCGCTCCAGTCGCTCCCGCGGGAGCGACTGGAGCGCGGAGCGCGACCAATCAGATAGGCAGGTAAGGTGTGGGGTCGACTTTTCTGCCGCCGATATGGACTTCAACGTGGACGTGATTACCGTAGGAGCGGCCTGTTGAGCCGACGAAAGCGATATTTTCGCCTGCTGTTACGCGCTGACCGACGTAAATATCGGCGATAGCGCTGCAGTGGGCGTAGTAGGTTTTCATACCGTTATCGTGAGTAATAACGACGAGGTTGCCGTAGCCGCCGTTGCAGGAGAGGTAGTTTGCGTTTTCCTCGTAGTAGATTTCGGTGATAACGCCGCTGTCGCCTGCGAAAATAGGCGTACCGTAAGGCGCCAAAATATCCTGACCGGTATGTCCGGGATAACCGCCCCAGCCGTATCCGATTTTGCCGACGCCCTGCGGAAGCGGCCAGATGAGCTTTCCTGCTTCTGTCGTGGAAGCGGAGGCGGCGACAGTCGGACGTTCCATAGTGCCGACCGCGATAACCTGCGTAACGGGCGATTTGAGCGTAACGCGCGAAAGAACGCTTCTTCCGACTTCAACGCCGTTTATGTACGAAACGTTCGCAACGACGGCGCTTTCTCCGTTGACGCCGTTTGTGGTTATCCAGCGGTCGTCCTTGAAGCGCTTGTTTGTGGTTGTGTATTCGGTATCATAGGCGATAACCTCGTTATAATGCTCCTCACGCGTTATAATAACGTTGAGGTAAGGCTCGTCCTGATTAATCATATACTTATCGCCGACATAAACCCTTGAATTTTTGCTGAAACCGGGATTAAGCCGAGCAAGCTCGTCATAGCTCATGCCTGTCTTTGAAACGATGGTAGACGGCGAATCTCCCTCGACAACGGTATAATAAGCCGCAACGGTTCTGTTTGAAGTGAGAAGCGAAAGGAGCGAATCCTCGTTTACGAAGCTATCCGCGAGGTAAAGACCGGGGACGAACTGAATATCTTTCTCAAAAACGACTGTTTCTTTGGGATTATCCGTACGGTATTTATCAAGCAAACTCTCAAGCGTACTTTCCGCGCGCTTGCTTTCGTAAAGCGTTCCGTAATAAGCGTCGCCGATATACACGCCGAAGCCGTATTCAATCTGCTTATCAAGGAGCTGAAGCATACGGTCTGTAACCTGATAAGTCGAGAGCGTCGAGCCATAGCCGACCATATCGACTTCATAGGCGGGCGTGAATGTAACAACGTCTGTTGAGGTGCCGGTGTAGTTTATTCTGTCCTGAAGCATCTGCTCGGCGTCAGAATAAACGGTTTCATCTGCGATATAACCGACGAAATTGCCGTTTACCGTGAGTTTAAGCGCATAAGTCATACTTGTTGCATACGCGATTATATTCACGAGAAAAACGCACGAAACGATAGGCAGCGCGTAGTTAAACAGCGTTACGGCAAGACCGCGCTTTCCGAAAATCGCCTTTCCGAAAAATCTCGCAAAAGCGCCGAAGCTTGTTTTCCTGCCCTCCTCGCGATTTTTTCGGGAAATCTCCGCGCTTCCGACCTTAAACGCCTTGTAATAACGTATAAACGGCGTCGAGATAATCTCCCAAACCCTTTTGAAAAACCGCACGAGATACTTTTTTATTCTGTCAAAGCCGCGCAAAATAGCCGCGATAATGTGCAGAATACCGTGAACGAACAGCGTTCCGAGCTTTACAAGAGCGCTGAAAAACAACTCTCCCGACTTTGAGATAAAGTCGTACACAGCCTTTCCGATTTCGTTTTTCTTCGGGTTTTCGCTTATATTATCAGCCGTTTTTTGTTCAACGGCGTTTTCGTCAATCAGATTTACGCCTGAATTATCTTCGGGTAAACTCAAGAAAATGCCTCCTTTTGGCGGAATTACGAAGCAAACGTTCCGCGGTTATCGCGAAAACAAGCTGTGATTTTGGGAAGTCCGAAAGCCCGCCGCAATGGTTTTGCGGACAGAAACTTATCCGCATTATTTATTATAACAAATTTGTAACCGTTTTGCAACCTTTTTGTAACCAAATTGTAATCTTTGCGGCAAATTTCATCAATTTTTCACAAAAATATAGGGGCAGAAAACCTGCCCCGTTTAATTTCAGACAATTTATAACCAAAAGCCGAGCAAATCGAAATTATTCAGCGAATTCGCTCTCAACAAGCTTTACAAGACCATCGACAGCGAGCTGCTCATCAGAACCATCGGCGATAATGCGGATTTTAGCGCCGCCAACGATACCGAGGGAAAGGATTCCAAGAAGCGACTTAGCGTTTACTCTGCGCTCTTCTTTCTCAACCCAGATAGATGACTTATACTCGTTTGCCTTCTGAATAAAGAATGTTGCGGGTCTAGCGTGTAAACCGACCTGGTTTTTAACTTCAATGTCCTTCATGCACATAACAGTTTCCTCCAAAATTCATTCGTGTTGTAAGCAGCAACCCTTCGATTTTCCCTTGTTCTGCTTTTCGGGAACGCGCTTCGGCGTTTTTTCGGACTTTTTTCTTTTATCCGTACGTTTTCGTCGTAGTCTACCTTCCAAATATAAGTATATCCAAATTGTTCTTTTTAGTCAACACACATTTTTATTTTTTACCGATTTAGAGCTGATTTTCAGTCTTTTTACTTATTATTAGACAATTCAAACATTGAGTATTGGTTATTTTGTACAATTAATTTTAAACATAATATTCAACATAAACATCATTTTTCAACAATATCAACGTTTAATTTGTACACAAAAATTTATAGAAGCTGTTCAAGAGTGGTTTTCTGGACTGAAAGCCCCATTTTCCTGTAAAAATTCATAGCGCTCGGATTGCACTCCCAGACGTTGAGCGTGAGGTTATGGCAGCCGCTTTTCTTGGCGAAATCGAGAACGTATTGATAGAGCGCAGAACCGATATGCGACTTGCGGGACTTTTCGTCAACGCACAAATCGTCGATATAAAGCGTTGTGAAATCTTCAAGCGAGCCGCCGCCATGCCGCTGAAAAACGCAGAACGCATACCCTGCGACTTCCCCGTCGAGCAAAGCCACAAAAACGGGGCGTTCATCGTCCGCGATAATTTCTCGGAGTTCGTCCTCGGTATACTTTTTGGCGCCGCACCGAAAAAGGTCGGGACGCTTGTCGGAGTGAACCTTGTGAACCTGATAAAGCAGCTCCGTAATTCTTGGTATATCACCGTTTTCGGCTCTTCTTATCTCCATATCAATCCTCGATTGTAAATTTTTCTTCGCCCACGGCGATTGAAGTTCCCGTGAAAATAGGCGCGGCGCTTCCCGCGGGAACGGTTTTTTCCGTGCCGTTCGGAAGAACGCAGCTCCAGTCGCTTTCCGTGAGATTTTTCAGACCCCAGAGCGCGGGATTTTTCTTGTTGCGGACAACCTCGGCGCAGATTTTAACCTCGTCGTCAAAAATCTTCGCTCCGTCAAACAGCAGCACTCTGCTCTTTTCGCCGACAAGTGAAAGCGGTTTCGGGTAGTGGTTTCCGCAAGGGCAGATAAGCTTTCCCTCATCGTCCGTTTTCATTGCGGGAAGAAAGTTCTGTATACCGCAGGAGCAAGCCGTGATATCGCCGCGAAGCCGCTTCAGCAGGTCAAGCCACTGCTTTTCGATAAGACGTTTCTGCGGCTCGTTAAGACCCGTTGTGAACGAAAATTCAAACGCTTCTCTTATGTAATCGGGCATAATCTGCCAGAATTTAATGATATTGTTGTGAACGCCGCGAACAGGGCGATTACTGTCGTCGGCGGGGTCATAGACAAAAAGCGGCTCAAATCCATAGTGACGGCGCTCCGCTTCTTCGGTAAGACACACGCTTTTAAGCACTCTCCCGCCCTCAAGCGGGTCGCCGCGCAGAAGCAGTCTGAAAAGCACCACCGCGAGCGAATATCTGTCTGTAAACTTATCGGGCGCTTTTTCTCCGCGAACGATTTCCGGCGCCATATAGCCGGGCTTGCCCGCAATTCCGAGGTGTTCGCCATAGGGCGCGATGTTGTCGCAGTCGCAGATAAGGACGTCTCCGTCGGACGGTCTGATGAAGAAGCCGCCGTCGTTGAGGTCCTGATAGCTTTTTCCGCTGTTGTGAAGCGCGCGGAACGCGGAAGTAATTCTGATTGCGGAATTAACGACGGAATAAAGTCCCGAAAGCTTAACGCGCGCGTTGAGAATATCGGAAAACGGCTTATATTCCGCAGGAACAAGCTCCATAAGGAATCCGAAGCCGCCGTCCGTTTTCCCCGTGAGCATAAGCGGCATCACAAACGCGCCGTCGATTTTATCCTCGGTAAGACGGCTCAGATTTTCTCGAAAGATATCGGGGCTTCTGAGTTTATTCTCAAAATACATTTTGAGCGCGTATTCTTTTCCGGAGTACTGCGCTCTGTAAACGGTTCCCTGACCGCCCGAGCCGAGAACGCCGAGGATTTTCGCCTCGCCGCCAAGCTCCAAAGGCACGCTGTCGCCGATTTTCAGCATAAATGCACCACCTTGCCCTTATCAGAAGCCGCCGCCCGTGAGGGACTCGAAGTTCTCCTCTGCGGAGGTTTCTGCGGCGTTTCCGCACCATTCGCAGACAGTTTCGGTTTCGCCGTTCCAACAGGTTGTTTTACCGCACTCGCTGCACTGGAAAAAGCCCTTTGCGCCGCAGTACGGGCAGGAAGGATAGTCCGTTGTGACGTAGACGTTTCCGGAGATTTCGGTATCACCGAATTTCTCGCGCGAAGCCGTGTGTTCGGTAACCTTAAACGCCCACGTTGCGTACCAAGCCTCGTCCTCGCGCTGTTCCGCGCGTATACCAAAAAGCCCGTGAGTTTCCTTGCATTTTGTCAAAATAACCGCTGCTTTCATTGTTTTTCCTCCCGTTTATATCAATTTTACTTCAATTTCCTAAGAATTTTCGCCGCGTCCTCGTGACCGTTCTCGGCGGCTTTCGAGAAGTATTCCCTAGCCGTTCTGAGGTCTTTCCCCACATAAACTCCCTTGAGATACATAACCCCAAGATTATACTGCGCGATAGGGGAATTTTGGTCTGCGGCGCGCGAGAACCAGCGAAAAGCCTCCGCGGGGTCTTTAACCGTGCCGCTTCCCGTGTACAGGCACTTTCCGTAGGAACACATCGCGCGGATATGTCCCGTTTCCGCGGCTCTTTTGTAGAACATAGCCGCGCCCTCGAAGTCCTTTTCGGCAAGACAGCGCCTTGCGCTCTGATAAAGCTCCTCGCCGTCGTCGCGGGTAGGTTCGGGCGGTTCGGGAGCTGTTTCGTCGAAAACCTGCTTATTCGCCTTGAATTTGCGCCATTTATCGGCAAGCTGCTTGTCGCGGGCAACGTGAACGCCGTTTTCATAGCAAAGCGCGACCATGTTTATAGCGTTTTCACAGCCTTTTTTAGCGGCGTTTACGAAGCACTCGAAAGCTCTTCCCTCGTCTATTTTGCAGGCGATGCCCTCGGCGTAGAAATACCCGACCATATATTCAGCCTCTGCGACGCCGTTTTCCATGCCGCGCACAAACCATTCCCGCGCCTGTTCAACGTTCCGGATACCGCCGCGCCCCTCAAGCCGATAGCTTCCCATATAGCACTCAGCCTCGCCGTAATCCTGCAAAGCGGCTCTCTCGAACCAGTAAAGCGCCTTTTCGTACTCGTGGATACGGTCAAAATGACGACCGAGAGAATATTGTTCTGCGGCGTCCGTGATATTCTTCTTTGATTCGGTTTCGGACGCGGGGAGAACCTCGCTCTTTTTGAACGAAATCTCGCAGCCGACCGCGCAGCCGACCGCTTCAACGGCTTCCGCGGCAATTCTGCCCTTCAATCCTATCTCGTCGCGGAGAGATTTTATACATTTAGCCGCAGCCGCGCAGCGCATCTCGAACGGCTTCTCGCGGACGGAGAAAAGCTTTCTCGCGCAGCCATCGTAAAGCGCAACGAAGCAGAGTCTTCTTGCGGCGGATTCTTTCGGGAAGAAATCCGCGATAAGCGCGTCTGTTCTGCGTGGATTGAGTAGTATTTCGCTGCCGAATTTCTCGGTAATATAGGCGAGAATTCCCTTCAAATCGCGGATAGGCTCGCCTTTTTTGGTATGAACGGTTCTGCAAAAGCCGCAGTAATCCTGTTTTGTTTCGTCAAAAACCTTTCCGCAGCGTCCGCAGACCATTTTCCTCACCTCGAATTAACAATACGTTCACAATATATTGTACCACAAAACGCCGTTCTTGTCAACGATTTTCCCGTATAATTCACCGAAAAAGCTCCCGATTTCGGGAGCTTCGGCTTGTCAAATATTTTCACTCAAAAACGGCGAGAAGCATTGTGTGATTAAGATTTTTGGTTCCGAGCTGCTCGCTCATACAGGAAAATCCGATTGACCTCGGAAAAGCCTTTGCAAGCATTGCGCTGTATTCATCGAGATAATTTTCTTTCTCGAAAAGAATCGTTCTCGCAAGGCAGTTGAATATCATAACGAGCGACGGATTTTCAATCTCTCTGAGAACGCCCTTTATCGTGTTCGCGGAAATAGAGCGGAAATCGCCCTCTTTCATCACCATCATATTCGTTCCCTCATAGATACGCGCGAGGTGCTTCAGACTTCCGTTTATGCCCTCGTTCTGAATAGCCGTGACGTAAACCTCGTCGCCCTCGGGTTTGCCCATAGGGTTGCTGAAAAAGTACTTTCCGATATCCTCTTTGGGAACGCCGAGTTCCTCCGCATAAACCTCCGCCGCCTGCCTGTCGTTATATGTCAAAACCGTTCTGGTAACAGCGTTGGCTTTGGTTGCGGTGAAGCTGTTTCCGGTAAGCGGCTCGTAGATATTTTCGCGGCAAAGGAGAATTTTTCCGCCTATATTGTGAATAATCGCATAAACGCAGCCGTTCGGGTAGATTTCACCGTTAAGCGAAACAAACGATTCCTCGGACTCTCCGATTTTATCGGTATTCGAAGCGGAACCGCCTATAATGGGTATTTCGTTCCTCAAAAGCACGCTGTTAAGCGCCATAAGCGCATATTCCTCCGCGCGTTTATAGGAAACGGTAAATTCGACGCAGACCGTGTTATGCGGTTCGCCGACCTCGTTCAGGCACCGGCGAACTCCATCGGCATATTCAAGCGCGAGGTTGTCAGCGTTTTCGATAACGCCCGCGGAGCAGATTACGCCCTCCTCAATCGTGACCGCCTTGAGAACGTCCTCCTCAAATCCCGAACAGTCGATTGAGTGGTGAGCCGAGCAGCCCATACAGATTGTTTTCGGAAACATTTCGTTTATAAAGCGGGCATATTCGCGAAAGTGCTTCTGACCGGAAAAAAAGAAGATAACGGCGGGATTTCGGAAGTCCTTAACCGCTTCCTCAACGCAATCTTTTGGATTATCCGCGCGTCTGCCGACGCCGAAAGAACATTTAATCATAGTTCCTCTCCTTTACACGCCCTCATAGACCCGCCGGTTTATTCTGCCGATAAAATCGTCCTCCGTGAGCGGCTTATCAAAGATATATCCCTGAACCATATCGCAGCCCAATTTCTCGATAACCGCAAGCTGTTCCGGCGTTTCGACGCCCTCCGCGACAATTTTCAGTCCAAGGTCTTTCGCGAGGTTAACGACTCCGCGAAGCATAATCATACACTTGCTTTTATCGTCGTCGAGAGATTTCGGGATAAAGCTCTTGTCGATTTTGAGTTCGTCAAGCTGAAGCAAATTCAGCATACTGAGCGAAGAATAGCCCGTTCCAAAGTCGTCAATCGAGGTTTTAACGCCGAGCGCGTTCAGCTCGTTGACGATATCCTTCATAACGCCCTGGTCGTGATAATCCTCGCTTTCGGTGAGTTCAATTTCGATAAGTTCGTGCGGAACGTCGTTCCTATCGATAACCTCGATGATTTCTTCGACAAGCTTGTTGTTAGAAAGGTGACGCTTTGAGAAGTTGACGGAAATCTTAACGGGATTAATTCCCTCGCCGATAAGTTTTCTCTGAAAAGTGCAAACTCTGTCGAGCATATAAAAATCGAGCGCGCAGATACAGCCGTCTTTTTCGAGAACCGAGATGAATCTTCCCGGCATAATGAACCCCTCGCCGTGCTTCCAGCGCACAAGGGCTTCCGCGCCGCCGAGAGTTCTTGTTTTGAGGTCGACTTTCGGCTGATACATAACGAAAAATTCGTTCCGGCTTATCGCCTTATAAAACTTGGAAAGAATGATTTTTCTTTCCATAATTTCAACGCCCGTTTTCTTGTCGTAATAGCTCATAACGGCGTGTTTTTCTCGCGCCGCCTGATAAGCCGTTGTAATATGCATCATAACGTCGCCGGGGTTTGCCTCGTCGGTGAGCTTGCAAACGCCGACTGTCGCGCCGAAAACAAACGAAAGCATACGGTCGTCTTTTTGGAATTTTACAACGACATTCTGAATGAGGTTGATGAAATAGTCCCTGTGCTCGTCGAGAACAAGCACGGCGAAATTATCGCCGCCAAGCCTTGCAATCATTTCGTTTCTTGCGAGGGCATCCGCAACGGTTCTGCAGTATTTTATCAAAAGCGCCGTTCCCTCGATATAGGAGAGCGATTTGTGAATGGACTTGAAGTTCTTGATATTGAAGAAAAACGCGGTATAATCGCTCGCTCTGCCCGTTGCGGTGAGCATACCGACAAATTGCATAAAAGCGTTCATTGTCGCCATTTTGGTAACGGGGTCGACCATCGGCAGCTTTTTGTATGTATTCGCTGTTATGACGTCCTCAAGGATACGCGAAAAGCAGCCGAAAGCCGCGTTTACAGCCGAGCGCTCGTCCGCGGAAAGCGTTTTCCCGTCCTCAAAGCCGATTGTGAACACAATCAGACCGCCTCTGTCGAAAAAATATTGAAGCCTAAGCGAGGAGATTGAGCGATTTTGGCTGCCGAAAAGCGTTCCGCTGCCGGGAACGTTTTCGGGGAACGGAAGATTTGAGGGAACGGAAACGGTGAAATCCGCGCTGACCGCTCCGAACAGCTCAAGAAACCTCTGCGCCGCAGAGCCGACCATACGGTTATATTCCTCAAAGCTTTTCGGTCTGAGGGAAAAAACGTTCTCAAACAGCCGCGAAAGCGCGAGATTTTGCGATTGTTCCATAATCACACTTCTTTTCATCAATATAGTTATATATATTTTAACACATTACCCCTCAATTGTCAACAGCGAAAACGGCAAACCCGAAGATTTGCCGTCCGACGTATTGAAAACAGCTCAGAACGCTTCAAGTTCCGCGTCCGTGAGGGTTTTAATTCCGTGTTCGCTTAAAACTTTTTCCGCTGAAGCGTTGTCGTCTACTCTGATAACGACGTAAGCTCCCTTGTCCGCGGGAGCGGTAAACGCGTACATATAGTCGATATTTATGCCTGCGCTGTCGAGAACGCCGAGGATTTCCGCAAGCGAACCCGCCTTATCGGTCATTTTCACCGCGATAACGTCGATAACCGAGGTCATACAGCAAGCGGAAAGCGCCGTTTTTGCCTTTTCGGTATCGGAAACGATAATTCTGAGGATTCCGAAATCCTTTGTATCGGCGATGCTCATAGCGCGGATATTTACTTCTGCGCCGGAAATCGCCTCAACCATACTTTTAAGTTTTCCGGGGCGGTTTTCGATAAAAGCGGTCAGTTGTTTAACAGCCATAGTCTGCTCCTTTCGTCAATCGTGCAGCTTGCGCTTGTCGATAATTCTCTTTGCCTTGCCCTCGCTTCGCTCAATGGAGTGCGGAGGAACGAGATGAACCTTCGGACCTATTCCGAGCATAGTTCTCATCGCGGTTTCGAGGTTCTTTTCCTTAATCTGGATATCGCTTACCTTATCCGAGAACTGTTCGGGAGGAAGCTCAACCACAATGTCGAGCGTATCGCTGTTGTTTACGCGGTCAACGATAATCTGATAATTCGGCGGATAGCCTTCCTTGAGAAGAACGGCTTCAATCTGGCTTGGGAACACGTTAACGCCGCGAATAATCATCATATCGTCGCTTCTGCCCATAGGCTTGCTCATTTTGACATGAGTGCGTCCGCACGAGCACTTTTCGCGCGAAAGAACGCAGATATCGCGCGTTCTGTACCGCAGAAGCGGAAACGCTTCCTTATCGAGCGAAGTGAACACAAGTTCGCCCTTTTCGCCGTCGGGGAGAACCTCGCCGGTATCGGGGTCGATGATTTCCGCGTAGAAATGGTCCTCGTTTATGTGCATACCGTTCTGCGCCTCACACTCGAAAGCGACGCCGGGACCGCTTGTTTCCGTAAGACCGTAGATATCGTAAGCCTTGATTCCGAGGCTCTTTTCGATACTTCTGCGCATTTCCTCCGTCCAAGGCTCCGCGCCGAAGATACCCGCTTTAAGCTTGTTATCTTCGGGCTTATAGCCCGCTTCCGCGAGGGATTCGCCGAGATAAGCGGCATACGAGGGCGTGCAGCAGAGGATAGTCGCGCCGAGGTCCATCATAAACTGAATTTGGCGCTCTGTGTTGCCGGAGGACATCGGAAGCGTAAGACAGCCCACCTTATGCGAGCCGCCGTGAAGTCCCGAACCGCCCGTAAACAAACCATAGCCATAGCAAACCTGGCAAACGTCGTCGCCTGAACCTCCCGCAGCGACAATCGCTCTCGCGCAGCACTCCTCCCAGAGGTCGATATCGTGCTGCGTGTAGAATGCGACAACGCGCTTTCCCGTAGTACCCGACGTCGAGTGGATACGGACGCAGTTCTTGAGGTCGGTTCCGAGCAGACCGTATGGATAAGCGATACGCAAATCCTCTTTCGAGAGGAAAGGAAGCTTTTTGATATCGTCAACGCTCCTGATATCATCGGGGGAAACGCCCTGAGCGTCCATAAGTTTGCGGTAATACTTCACGTTATCGTAAACGTGGCGAACCTGCTTTACGATTTTCTCATTCTGGATATCAAGAATTTTCTCGCGGGACGCCGTTTCGATTTCGGGCTGAAAATAGTTTGGCATTTTGCTTTAAACCTCCTGAACGATTAAGATGAAAATCCAAGCTCAAAGGCTTTTTTGTTAATCTCGACAAACTGCGGCTTAACGAGCTTTTCTATAGCCGAAAGCCACTTTTCCTTGTCGATTCCGAAATACTTTGAAAGTCTGCCCATAAGGACGATATTAACCGCCTTTGAACTTCCCGCTTCCGCCGCGAGGGAAAGCGCGTCGATTTCGTCGACGAAAACGCCCTTCGCCTTAAGCTCCTCAAGAACGTTTTCGGGATATTCCGCCGCTCCCGTGATAACGGGCATCGGGTCAATCTGCTGGATATTTACGACGATTTTTCCGTCCTTTTTGAGGTGAGAAGCATAGCGCGCAGCCTCGATTTTCTCGAAAGACACGATAAAATCGGCTTCACCCGCCGCGACAACCGGCGAATAAACCTTGTCGCCATAGCGGACGTATGTAACAACCGAGCCGCCTCTCTGGCTCATACCGTGAACTTCGCTTACTTTAACGTCATAGCCCTCCTCGGTGAGAATATAACCGAGGAGCTTGCTTGCGAGCAGGCTTCCCTGACCGCCGACGCCGACTATCATTACATTTTTAGTTTCCATATCAACATACCTCCTCCGTTAAGCCTCGATAGCGCCGACCTTGCAGAGCTGCTCGCAGACTGCGCAGCCTACGCACTGAGTGGGGTCGATAAACGCCTTTTTGTCCTTAATGCTGATTGCGGGACATCCGAGCTTCATACACATCTTGCAGCCGACGCACTTTTCGGGATTGATTTTGAGCGCGGGCTTCGGCTTGACGTATTTGAGGAGCATACAAGGTCTGCGCGAGATGATAACGGAAGGTTCTTCCGCGGCGAGTTCCTCCTTGATTGCTTCATCGCACTGCTTGAGGTTATACGGGTCTACGACGCGCACTCTCTTTATGCCGATTGCGTGACAAAGCTCCTCAAGATTAACGGCTGCCGCGGGTTCGCCCTTGATGTTGTAGCCTGTCGTGGGGTTCTGCTGATGACCCGTCATACCGGTAATGGAGTTGTCGAGGATAATAACGGTCGAATTTGAAGCGTTATACGCGATATTTACAAGCCCCGTCATACCGGAGTGCATAAACGTCGAGTCGCCGATAACGCAGACAGAGTTCTTTTCCGACTCCTTGCCGCCGACCTTGTTGAAGCCGTGCAGACCGGAAATTGAAGCGCCCATACAGAGCGTTGAATCGAGCACAAAAAGCGGCGCTGCGCTTCCAAGGGTATAGCAGCCGATATCGCCGAGCGCGGTGATTTTGTTCTTCGCGAGGGTGTAAAACAGACCGCGGTGCGGGCAGCCCGCGCACATAACGGGAGGACGAACGGGAATAACCGAGTCGACGGAAACGGTTTCGGGCTGCGGCAGACCGAAAGCCGCGCGTATTGTCGCCTGATTGAACTCCCCGATAGGCGGGAACATCTCTTTTCCCGTGCAGGGAACGCCGAGGTTGTTGAGATGCTGCTCAATGATGCCGTCAAGCTCCTCGATAACGTAAACTTTCTTCACGGAAGCGGCGAAATCGCGGATAAGCTTTTCGGGAAGCGGGTTCACAAGACCGAGTTTAAGTACGGAAACGCTGTCCCCGAAAACTTCCTTGACGTACTGATAGCACGTTCCCGCGCAGATAATTCCCATTTCGTCGGAAGAGCCCTTTTCAACGCGGTTAAGCGGAGAAGTTTCACCGAATTCAACGAGTTTTCTTGTGCGTTCTTCAACGAACGGGTGGCGCTTAATTGCATTTGCGGGCGCCATTATGTATTTCTGCGGATTTTTCGTGTATTCGCGAACGGAAACTTCGCGGCGTTCCTCAAGCTCAACGGCGCACTGGCAGTGAGCTATCCTCGTGCACATTCTCACGATAACTGGGGTATCGAACTTCTCCGAAATCTCATACGCTTCCTTGACGAAATCCTTAGCCTCAACGGAGTCGGACGGCTCAAGCATCGGCACTTTCGCGGCGATGGCATAGTGTCTGGAATCCTGTTCGTTCTGGGAAGAGTGCATTGCGGGGTCGTCCGCGACAAAAAGCACCATTCCGCCCGTAACGCCCGTGTAAGAGAGCGTGAAAAGCGGATCTGCCGCAACGTTCAGTCCAACGTGCTTCATCGCGCACGCAGAACGCGCGCCTCTGAGTGAAGCGCCGAAAGCGACTTCCGCGGCAACCTTTTCGTTGGGCGCCCATTCGCAGTACATTTCGTCATACTTCGCGGCAAATTCGGTAATTTCGGTCGAGGGAGTTCCGGGATAAGACGAAATCACGCGAACTCCCGCTTCGTAAAGACCGCGGGCAGCCGCTTCGTTTCCGAGCATCATTTTTTTCATAGTTACATACTCCTTATATTAATTCTCGTCGTCGCCGAGGCTGTCGATAACCTCGACAGTTTTTGTTTTTGTGTAGCAGGCGAACATTTTTTCCGTATTTTCGGGGCGGGTTTTCTTTGAAAGCAGGCTTACGACGGGAATGATAATCAAACCGCCGAGCATTGCGAAAACTCCCGAATAAAGCGAGTTCGTAAACACAAACGAAATCACGGGGATACCCGAAACGTCAAACGCTCCGAGCGAAACTAAAAGCTGAACCGTTTCAAGTCCCACGCCGAATACGAACGAAGCCGCGACAGCCGCCCTTGTGGTCTTTTTCCAGTAAAGCCCATAGAGGAACGGCGCGAGGAAAGCACCCGCGAGTGCGCCCCACGAAACGCCCATCATCTGCGCGATGAACATATTCTTGCTCCTCGCCTGGAAAATAGCGATTGCGGCGGAAATCGCGATAAAAATGACAATGAAAATTCGTATAATCAGCATTTTCTTCTTTTCGCCAAGCTCCTTTTTGCAAAGCGGCTCGATAAAGTCGAGAGTAATCGAGGACCCGCTTGTGAGGACGAGCGAAGAAAGCGTTGACATTGACGCCGAAAGCACGAGAACGATAACAAGACCGATAATCGCGGGAGAAAGCGTCGAGAGCATTTCGGGGATAATCGCGTCGAAGCCGTTCGCCTTTACGTCAACGTTATAAAGTCTGCCGAAACCGCCGAGGAAATAGCAGCCTCCCGCAACGATAATCGCGAAAATCGTGGAAATAATCGTGCCTTTTTTAATTGACTCCTCGTTCTTGATAGCATAGAATTTGCCGACCATCTGCGGCAGACCCCACGTTCCGAGAGAGGTAAGCATAACGACAAAAAAGAGGAAAAGCGGGTTCGGACCGAGAAACGAGGAATACGCGCCCTGCCAGCCCGCGTCGCCTTCAACGCCCGCAAGCGACATCATCGCCTGCGAAAGACCGCCGTTGTCGTTGAGAACGGCGCCGATAACCGCAACAATTCCTGCGAGCATAACCATACCCTGAATGAAGTCGTTAACCGCCGTTGCCATATAGCCGCCGACAATGACGTAAACGCCCGTAAGAGCCGCCATTACAACAACGCAGACCGAGTAGTCTATCCCGTCGAACGCCATCGAAAACAGCCTTGAAAGACCGTTATAAAGCGAAGCCGTATAGGGAATGAGGAACACGAAAGTGATAACGGAAGCGGCGATTTTGAGTTTTTTCGAGTCAAAACGCGCTCCGAAATAATCGGGCATTGTCTTGCTTCCGAGGTGCTGAGTCATAATTCGCGTGCGCCTGCCGAGAACGCTCCACGCGAGAAGCGAGCCGATAAACGCGTTTCCAAGCCCTATCCACGTTGAAGCGACGCCGAAGTTCCAGCCAAACTGACCTGCGTATCCGACGAAAATAACCGCGGAAAAGTAGGAAGTTCCGTAAGCGAACGCGCTGAGCCACGGACCGACCTGCCGCGAGCCGAGAACGAAACCGTTTACATCGGCAGCGTGTTTTCTGCTTCTGAAGCCGATGAAAATCATCACGGCGAAAAACACAAGCAGAAAAGCGCCTGTAATAATCATAGTTGTCATTAAAATATGTATCCTTTCCAAACAGCCGAAGCTGATTTTAACGGTAAAAAAGATAAACTGCTTGAAAAAACTTCCAAAATGTGGTATAATTGTTTCTGCAAATTTACGTTAATTGCAAGGAGAAACAGAAATGATAATTGATTTCCACACTCACACATTCCCCGATAAAATAGCCGCGCAGACGATTGAATTTCTTGCGCAGAAAGGCGATGTAAAGCCGTTTCGCGATGGAACGCTCGCTTCTCTGAAGGAGAGTATGAAGCGTTCGGGGGTTGATTTTTCGGTAATATTGCCCGTGGCGACGCTTCCGCGGCAGGTTGAGTCGATAAACAGGCTTGCCGCCGAGCTTAACGGAAAAGACGGGATAATATACGCCGGCGCGATACACCCCGACTGCGAAAACATCGAAGAAATCCTTGATTTCGTGAAAAGCGCGGGACTTTTTGGGATAAAGCTTCACCCCGATTATCAGGACGTTTTTTTCAGCGACCCGCGCGTTCTGAGGATAATTTCCGCCGCGGCAAAGCGCGGACTTTACGTTGTGACGCACGCGGGAATAGACGTTGGCTATAAAAATGACGTACACTGCACGCCGGATATGGTGCTTGAAGTTCTGGAAAAGCTGGGAAGCGCAATATCCGACAAGCTTATACTCGCGCATATGGGCGGCTGCGACCTCGGAGAAGAGGTGCTTGAAAAGCTGTGCGGAAAGCCTGTTTATATGGACACGGCGTTTGTACTCGACCGTTATCCCGAAACCGCCGAAAAAATCATCAGACGTCACGGCGCGGACAAAATTCTGTTCGCAACGGACTCTCCGTGGGCGGACCAGAACCGCTTTATTGAAATTCTGCGCGGATTTGACCTGACCGAGCGCGAGCGCGAGCAGATTTTCTCGGAAAACGCGAAAAAAATACTTTCCTCGTCAAAAACCAACATACGTTAATATTATAACACGATTTTTTTCTCCTGTCAATGGGTTTTCCCTTTAAAGCGTTAAATTATTAAGGCAGCGCCGTACAATTACCGGCTGTGCAATTGCACGACAATAATTATGCGGTGTTGCCCTAAAAATTTCAAAGGAATCGAGAAAAATGGAACAAAAGGAAAAGGGTATATTTTCACTGCCTATAGTGAAGTTCGCGCCGTTTCTCGCGGCGGGAATGCTGTTCGCATACTTCGAGGAAAGCGTTTTCGTGTGGGCGATACCGCTTTCCGCTATAGGTTTTGCGGCTGCGTTCGCGAAGAAGCGAAATCTCGCGGCGTGCTTTGCGGGACTTTTTCTGGGTCTGGTTCTGATGACGCTTCACGTTGAATTTTACTGCAAGCCGATAATGGAGTATAACGGGAAAACGGTTCGCGCCGAGTTCACAGTCGCCGAAATGCTGAAGTGTTCGCAAGACAAGGTTGAGTTCAGGGGAGAAATAACCCTCGGCGGTCTGCGCGCGAACGTGCGGCTGACGGGAGAAGCGAAAGTGAGCGAGGGCTATTCCGGCGAAGCCGAGATTGAGCTTTCCGAGGCGGACCCGCTCTATCTCACGCAAAATCTGGCAAAAGGAATTTTGCTTTCGGGCGAAATCACGGAATACCATTCGATAAATCCCGCGAAAATCAACTTCCGAACGATAATCGGCGCGATTCGCGAACGGCTTTATTCCGCGCTTCGGGAAAATGTCGCGGGAGAAAGCGGCGAAATCGCCTCGGCGATACTTTTCGGGCGCGACGAATGTCTTTCTCAGACTTTGACCGAAATGTTCAGAATAAGCGGCGCGGCGCATTATACAGCGGTTTCGGGAGCGCATTTCACGATACTTGCGGCGGTTTTGCTTGAGCTGATACCGCAAAGCAGACGAAAACTTCGCAGTATACTGTCGATTTTGACGGCAGCGGCGGGTGTTGTGTTTTTCGGATATTCCGCGTCCGTTTTCCGCGCGTCGGTAATGTTTTTGATAAACGCAGCGGCGCCGCTTCTGCACAGGCGCTCCGAAACGCTGAACACGCTTTGCCTTACGGTTTCGGCGATACTTCTGATATCTCCCGGCGCTGTGCTTGATATCGGCTTTGCGATGTCGGTTTTGGGAGTATTCGGGGCGGGAGTCGTCGCGCCGAGGCTGTCCGAGCGGCTCTGCGTGCTGCTTCCCGAAAAAGCGGAGTTTCTTTCGTCGGGAATACGCGTTGTCTGCTGTTCGTTCTGTGCGCTCGTTTGCACTTCGCCCGTGAGCGCGGCGGTATTCAGGGGCGCATCGCTCGGCGCGGTGTTCACGTCGATACTGATAATGCCGCTGATGACCGTCGGAATGACGTTTATGATACTGCTCGGAGCGCTTGAAATCGGCGTTCTCGGAGTGCCGATTGACTTGGCGATGAGGGCGGTATCGGCGATTATAAAGCTGTTCGGAAACGCCCGCAGAATGTATCTCTCGCTTGATTTCGAGGGCGCGTGGATACTCGCGGCGGTTTGCGCGGCTCTGCTGACGTTCGGTGCGTTCGGGACGATGAAAACGCTTCGGCGTTGCTCCGAGGGAATGGCGGTCGTGACGCTTTTGTCGCTGCTGATAACGACAATTCGCGTTGAAAACCGCTGCGAAATACGCTTTATCGGAAATTATCGGACAAGCGCCGCCGTTGCATTTTGCGGACGTGAAGCGGCGGTTTTCGTTTCGGGAAACGGGGTTGGTCTTGCGGAAGATGTTTCGCGCTGTCTGCGGGAACGCGGAGCCGTGAAAATAAGCGTTCTGGCGGCATTCGAGGCGGATTACTGCGGCGCGGTTTCGCTGAGAGAGCTTTCGGGACTTGTCGAAACGGACAGAATATTCACGAACGAAATTGCGGCGAAACTGCTTGACGGAGCGGAAATCGTTGACGAGAACGCGGTTTTCTCGCTTAACGGCAGGACTTTTGTCGGCGCGAAAACGAGCGACAAGAGCGCGGCGGGAGATTTCGTGCTTTATCACGGAACCGCGAAAATGACCGAAAGCGCCGCGAAAACGGGAATAATCTTCGCGAACAGCGAGCGGATTTTCCCCGAAAACGTGGTGAATGTGCGGTTGAACCAAGAATTTTCCGTCCCGCTTGACGGAAAAGAACTTCACGTTAAAATCTCGGAAAATTCCGATAATTGAGCCAAAAATACTGCAAAAAGCCTGTTTTCGGACAAAATCGACTGCAAATTACTGCAAAACGCGCGTTTTCGCGGAAATTGCTCAAAAACGAGAGCATAATTCTCGATTTGTAAAAAATCGCTTGGCTTTAATTTCCGCGAAAAGTCTTGCGTTAAAATCTCGGAAAATTCCGAAATTTGAGCCAAAAATACTGCAAATCGCTGCAAAAACGCGCGTTTTCGGGCAAAATTGACTGCAAATTACTGCAAAACGCGCGTTTTCGCGGGATTTGATTAAAATACGGAAATAATTCTCACTGCGTATAAAATCATCAAACCGCTTGACTTTTGCCGAAAAGCGTGGTAAAATAAATGAGTTGAATAAAAGCGTTTCGTGGCGTTCACGGCGATGAACCGTGTTCGCTGAACAAGAGAACCGTGTGAAATCCACGGACGGTACCGCCGCCGTAAGCGACTTGGAAAATTCTCGTATACGAAATGAAAATTAGTCACTGAGCAATCGGGAAGGCTGAATTTTCCTTTAGGCAGCGCAGCAGCAAAAATGCCGCAAAGCCTTGAAACCGCGAGTCGGAAGACCTACGAAAACGCCGAAGTCCGGCATTATGACGGGCTTCACCGCGAGTTCTGCGATTTACAGAACCCGCTGCTTTGCTGTGGAAAAACGGCCGCGGCGCTCTTGAAACGGAGTGCCGCGGTCTTTTTATTTATTAAATTACATTAAGGAGAACAAAATGGAACAGAAAACAAAATCAAGCAAAAAGGGCATTATAATCGCGGTTATCGCGCTTGTTGTCGCGGCGGGAGTATTCTGCGGAATTTACTTCTTCCTGCTTCCCGCAACCTCTCAGGGCGCGAAAACTTACACCCTCACCGTTGTTCACGCCGACAAGAACGCCAAGGATTTCACCTATCACACCGATGAAGAATACCTCGGCGCCGCTCTCAAAAACGAGAAGATTATTTCGGGAACGGACAGCGAGTTCGGAATGATGGTCGAGGTCGTTGACGGCGAAGAGGCAATCTGGGATAAAAACGGCGCTTACTGGGCGTTTTACATCGGCGATGAGTACGCGATGACAGGCGTTGACGCAACCCCCGTTCACGACGGCGACAAGTTCAAGCTGGAATACACTCTTGCAGCGTAATAACAAGCTTCTGCTCTGTGAAATCGCGCTTTTCGGCGTCCTCGGCAGCATCACTTTCGCGCTTAAACTCGCGCTGAGCGGACTTCCTAACATTGAGCCTGTGTCGCTTCTCACAATGGTTTATGCGGTCGTTTTCGGAAAAAAGTGCTTCTATTCCGTGTACGTTTATGTTGCGCTTGAAATCCTCGTTTTCGGAATAGGAATTTGGAATATCTATTACCTCTACATCTGGGCAATCCTCGCTTTTGCCGCGATGGCTCTCCGAAAAGTCGAAAATCCCGTGCTATGGGCTGTGATTTCGGGCGCTTACGGGTTGCTTTTCGGCACGCTGTGTATGCCCGTCGATATCGTAATCGGCGGCTTAGGCTACGCGGCGGCGCGCTGGGTTTCGGGCATCCCGTTCGACCTGCTTCACTGTGCAGGTAATTTCACTTTCGCGCTCGTCCTGTTCGTGCCGCTCAGAAAGCTTCTTGAAACGCTTTATTCTAAAATGAAAGCTATCCATTAACCCGCACTCCGGCGGGACGCTTCGCTTCAGTCGTCGCGCTCCGCGCTCCAGTGCCTCC
>DPBR01000064.1:495-8938 GCA_003516865.1 Oscillospiraceae bacterium | reverse complement strand
CAGTGCCTCCGGCGGCCTAAGACCTTTTTCTGAAGAAAAAGGTCTTAGGAATCTAAAAAGACTTTAATCGCTTCGCGCTAAAGTCTTAGATTCTGCTCTAGCCCTATGAATCAAGTTATCACTCGGGTAATACACAAGAATCTATGCCTGCTATGTTGCTCCGGCTGCTTGATTACAACAAACAAAAACGGGAGAATTTTTGGTTCTCCCGTTGTTTTATTTATCAAACATACCCGCAAATCCATACCCGCAAATCTCGTGAAGCAACAATCTGGGCATAGATTCGTATGTTGTACTCGAGTGAACACTCGATTCATAGGGCAGTATCGCGGACTTAAAGTCTTGCCAAGGAATTAAAAAGTCTTTTTGGATTCTTAATGTCTTTTTCTTCAGAAAAAGACCTTAAGCCGCCGGAGGCACTGGAGCGCGGAGCGCGACGACTGAAGCGAAGCGAGCATACTATCCCTCGAACTTCTTTTTGTGGAAAGCAGTACCGAATGCTATGCCCGAAACGCCGCCGCAAAGGTGACCGAAATGCGAGATGTTATCCGTTACCGCAATTCCGCTGTAAATCTCACGTCCGAGGTAAATTGCCGCGATAAGAATAAGCGTAAGCGGGACTTCACCTTTTTTCATACTCGTAAACGCGCTTAGGATTATCAGCAGGAAAACAAGCCCCGAAGCGCCGATTAGTCCCGTATCAAAGAAGAACATATTCAAAAGTCCGCCCGCAAGCGCCGTTGCGCCCATCATTATCACAAGATTCCAGCTTCCGTAATGCTCCTCGACAATCGGTCCGACAAGCAGAAGCAGCGTGATATTTCCGGCAAAATGCTCAAAGCCTGCGTGACCGAAAACATATGAGAACATTCTGAAATATGTCAGCGGGTCAAGCAGATTTGCGTGCCCATAGCACACGAAAAGCAGTCTATTCGACGCGCCGCCCGTCATATAATCGAAAAGCACCGTCGCAAGGCATATCGCCGCAAACGTCAGTATAACGGGTGAATTGTAGGTTAATTTCAGCCGCGATTTGCTCATATCGTTCTCCTTACTTCAGAAGCTTTTTCACTCTCTCCATAGCCTCGGCGGTCTTTTCGTGCGTGTTGAACGCAGTCAGTCTGAACCAATCGACGCCGTTCTTTCCAAAGCCCGCGCCCGGCGTTCCGACAACCTGAATTTTCTTCAGAAGCAGGTCGAAGAACTCCCAGCTGTCCATACCGTTCGGGCATTTCAGCCATACATACGGCGAGTTTACACCGCCGGTGTACTTTATTCCGAGTTCATCGAGCGCTTTCATTATAATACGCGCGTTTTCTTGATAATACGCGATACTTTCACGGCACTGCTCCTGTCCTTCCTCGGTGAAAACGGCTTCCGCCGCTCTCTGAACGGGATAGGAAACGCCGTTGAAGCAGCTTCCCTGACGTCTTGCCCAAAGGTCGGCAATTCTCACGTCCTCGCCCTTGGAGTTCTTTCTCACAAGCTCGAACGGAATTACCGTGTAACCGCAGCGCGTTCCCGTAAAGCTCGCCGTTTTTGACAGCGAGCAAATCTCAATCGCGCACTTCTTCGCGCCTTCGACGCAGTAAATCGAGTGCGGAATATTATCCTCGGTGATAAACGCTTCATAAGCCGCGTCATAGATGATTACCGAGTCGTTCTCAAGCGCGTATTCAACCCACTTTGCGAGCTGCTCCGAGGTGTACGCCGAGCCGGTCGGGTTGTTCGGAGAGCAGAGATAGATAAGGTCCGCCTTTACGCTCTTGTCGGGCATTGCACAGAAGCCGTTTTCCTCGGTCGAATCGGCGAAAATTACGTTGTTTCCGTTCATAATGTTGCTGTCAACGTAAACAGGGTACGCGGGGTCTGTCACGAGAACCGTGTTTCCGCTGCCGAAAATGTTAATTATATTGCCGCAGTCGGACTTTGCGCCGTCAGAAATCCTGATTTCATCGGCGGGAACGTCCACGCCAAATCTCTTGTAATACTCTGAAACCACCTCGCGCAGGAAATCATAGCCCGCGCCGCTGTCCTCATAGCCGCGGAACGTTTCGCGGACGCCCATCTCGCGGCTTGCCTTTACCATAGCCTCGTCAACAACGGGCGCAAGCGGGCGTGTAACATCGCCGATACCCATTCTTATGAGGTTTTTCGCAGCTTCGGGATTTTCCTCGGAATACGCCTTTATGCGCTTTGCAATCTCAATAAACAAGTAATTTTTCTTCAGATTGCCGAAATTTTCGTTCAGTTTTACCATTGTTTCATTTCCTCCGCATTATCTTTATCTCGGAAAACAGTCTTTCCACATATATCATTATCGCATAAAATTCATTTTTTGTCAAGATTACTTCTCGTTTTTTTAGACAATAATATCGGTGAGAAACAAATAAAAAACATATTTGAACGTAAATGTGGAAAATGCCGTGTTTTTTTGATGTAATTTAGTGGATTTTAACAAAAAATGAAGCGTTTGCATTTTTTTTCATTTTCAGCCTTTAAAAAATATCAAAAGTATGGTATAATGTATAAGTGTGGGTTTGTACAATTTACATTCTCACCGCATTATACCGATAAAATCTTACTTCACATTTTCATAAAATTTTAGGTAACACCGCATAATTATTGTCGTTTAATCGCGCCGAGACTTTTTCGTCAAATTGAACGAAAACGACGCAGGAATACTGTATGTAGCGTTTTTCGCGAAGCGTATAATGCGTTCAAGGAGTTTTCGGGCAATATGACCGTATGATTTGTTTTACAAATCACACTAAAAAGAACAAGCGAGTAAATGACAAAGGCGCAAGCCGTTAATTGTGCGGTGTTGCCCCAATCCCGATAATTTCTTTGTTAATCATACATATAACATATAAAAATAAAATTGTCCCGATTTGGGGACAGGGGGATTTTCTTTATGGAAAAATATATAATCAAGGGCGGAAAGAAGCTCTTGGGCGAGGTTACCGTGAACGGCGCGAAAAACGCCGTCGTCGCTATCCTCCCCGCGACTATTCTTTCGGACGAGCCCTGCATTATTGAAAATATACCGGGTATCAGCGACGTTGATATTACTCTTCAGATTATGTCCGAAATGGGCGCGAAAATCCGCGTTATCGACAAGACAAGCGTTGAAATCGACACCCGCGGCATCAGAAATATGTCCATTCCTTACGAAATGGCGAAGCGTATGCGCGCGACAACCTACTTCCTTGGCACGCTTCTCGGAAGATTTCACTCCGCGCACGTTTCTATGCCGGGCGGCTGCAATCTCGGCGACAGACCTATCGACCAGCACCTTAAATGCTTCGCGGCGCTCGGCGCTAAGTGCGAAATAGACGGCGGTATGGTTAATCTCAGCGCGGACAAGCTTGTCGGAAACCAGATTTTCTTCGACAAAAACTCAGTCGGCGCTACCATAAACGGCATTATGGCGGCGGTTAAAGCGGAGGGACTTACAATTATCGAAAACGCGGCGAAAGAACCGCACGTTGTCGACCTCGCAAACTGCCTGAACTCTATGGGCGCGGATATTATCGGCGCAGGTACGGACGTTATCAAAATACGCGGCGTAAAGCGGCTTCATGGCACGACTTATTCCGTTATTCCCGACCAGATTGAGGCGGGAACGTTTATGGCGGCTGTCGCGGCGACAAAAGGCAACGTTCTCATCAAAAACGTTATCCCGAAGCACCTTGAGCCTATCACAAACAAGCTCCTCAAAATCGGCGTTCAGGTCGAGCAGTACGACGATGCTGTGCGCGTTATCGGCGGCGACAACTACGTCGGGACAAGCATCAAGACTATGCCGCACCCCGGCTTCCCGACCGATATGCAGCCGCAGATTTCCGCGGTTCTCACCTGCGCGAAGGGTACTTCTATGGTTACGGAGAGCATTTTCGACAACCGCTTCCGCTATGTCGACGAGCTGAGAAGAATGGGCGCGAATATCTCCGTTGAGGGAAGAGTCGCCGTTATCGAGGGAGTTTCAAAGCTTCGCGGCGCTCCCGTGAAAGCGACCGACCTCAGAGCGGGCGCGGCGCTTATTATCGCGGCTTTAAGCGCGGAAGGCGTTTCGGAAATATACGATATTTTCCACGTTGAACGCGGATATGAGAATATGGAAGTTAAGCTGCGCGCGCTCGGCGCAGATATCATCAAGGTTGACGAGCCTGACCCCGCAAGCGACGGTTCGGCAAAACAGGCAATCTGAATCCGCGGACGCTCGGCTTAGTCAAGAGCCGTTTGAGGCGAGTAATATATGCTCGTTTATCGGAATAAAATAAAAAAGCGGACGTTTTCGAGGGAAGTTATGGCAAGAATTTATCCCATCTGTTCGTCAAGCGGCGGAAATTCAACATTTATCGGCACTCGCGGTCACGGTATTCTCGTGGACGCGGGCTGTTCTTTTAGGGCGCTGAAAAACGCGCTCTCGCTTATTGACACGGATTTTGACGGCATTGAAGCCGTTTTCTTTACTCACGAGCATATCGACCACATAAAAGCGCTCGAACAGCTCGTAAAGCACACAAATCTACCGATTTTCGCTTCGGGCGGCACGATTGACGCGCTTCGGGCTTCGGGCAAAGTTCCGGAGGATTTCCCGATGTACGATATCCGCGACGGCTACAAGAGCGCCGCTTTTGAGGTTAACGCGTTCCATACTTCTCACGACAGCGCGGAAAGCGTTGGTTATAAGGTTACGTTCGGGAAAGACAGCTTCGGCGTCTGCACGGATACCGGTTTTGTCACCGAGGACGCGGAAAAAGCCCTCTCAGGCTGTCGGACGGTACTTCTCGAAAGCAACTACGACGAGGAAATGCTGAGGAAAAACCTCAATTATCCCGCCGATTTGAAGCGCAGGATTTCGGGAAAAGAGGGTCATCTCTCAAACGGCGACTGCGCGGAATTTGCGCTTCGGCTTCTCAGAAGCGGCACGCGGCACTTCATTCTCGGTCATCTTTCCCGCGAAAATAACACTCCCGCAACCGCGGCTTCCCGCACGCAAAATCTGCTTTCGGAAAACGGCGCGGTTATCGAACGGGATTTTACGCTCTGCGCCGCGCCCGTTATGACAACAGGCGAGTACATAAGCGTCTGACGGAGGTTTTGGTATGATAAAACGCACAACTGCCGATAAACTCAAACGAGTCTTTATTCTCGCGTATTTCCTTATCCTTTCGGTCGAGAGAATTATAAGCCTTGTCACCGTTTTTATGGGCGATATCGCAAAATATGACGCGCTCGACTGGTATATGACCGCGCTTTCGCTGTTTGCGGTTTTCGGCGCTTATGTCTATATCGCGACAAAATGGCGCGTTCCCGCCGACGACGCCGAGGAGCTTCCCCTTACCTTCGGCGAAAACGAACTTGCAAAGCTTGCTGTTGCCGCGGGTATTCTCCTTTTCGGCGGTATGGTCCACACGAACGGCTCAATCCCCGCAATGCAGTTCATCTCTTACGGTATGCTTCTCGCGGCTATGGCTATTCACACGTTTCAGTGCGCGAAAAAAGACGGCGGTGCGCTCATAAAATGGCTTTCGTTCGCCTATGTCACCGCGTATTCAATGTCAATTCCCGTCGTTTATCACACGAATATTCACCTGAAATACCTCTTTATCCCCATTGAATGCGTTGTTTCGGCGGGAATGGTCGTGCTGTTCACCATTATGCTGAAGCGCCTTTTCACCAAAAAAGCCGAGAACAATTTCTCGCTTATCCCGTTTCTTGTCGCGCTTATCGGCGATTTCGCCGTGATAATCCTGCGCTGGAACGAGGAAATCAACTGGTTTGTGCTTATTTTCATCAGCGTGACTTCGGTTTTGTGGTTCGTTTCAAACATCTGCCTTATCAAGAAAAAGAAATAAAAAACGGCGTACCTTTTGCGGGTACGCCGATTTTTTATTGCCGTTTGTATTTACTTTACAACTCTTACGCCGACAACGTTTGCAACCGCCTTCAGCTTTTCCTGAATATCGTCGGTGCTGCCGGTAACGTCAAGGCAGGTGTATGCGTAATCCTTCTTGGACTTGCTCATCATATTCTCAATGTTCAGTCCTTCTTCGGAAATCGGAGCGGTTATGCTGTTGATAACGCCCTCGACATTCTTGTGGATAACGCAGATTTTCGCATTGCCCGTGATTGCCATTTCGAGATTCGGGAGATTTACGGAATTGGTTATATTACCGTTCTCGATGTAATCGGCGATTTCCTTGCACGCCATAACAGCGCAGTTGTCCTCGCTCTCCGGAGTGGAAGCGCCAAGATGAGGAAGCGCAATTACGTTCTCAACGCCGAGAAGCGCGTCGGAAGCGAAATCCGTTACATAGCAAGCCATTCCACCGTTTGCGAGAGCGTCGATTACCGCAGTATCAACGACGAGGTCGCCGCGCGCGAAATTGAGCAGGCGAACGTTTTTCTTCATCTTCGCGATTGTTTCAGCATTAATCATACCCTTTGTGTCGGCAGTCGCGGGAACGTGAAGCGAAATATAATCGCACTTTTCAAAAATCTCATCGTTCGACTTAACGTAATGAACCTTGCCCGAAAGTTTCAGAGCGTGCTCAACGTTCAGATACGGGTCAGCGCCGTAAACTTCCATTCCGAGAGCCGCAGCCGCGTTTGCTACGAGTATTCCGATTGCGCCAAGACCGATTACTCCGAGCTTCTTGCCCGTAATTTCGGGACCTACAAACTGGCTCTTGCCCTTTTCAACGAGCTTTCCGACTTCGTCGCCCTTGCCTTTGAGCGTCATAATCCACTGGGTCGAGGGAACAATCTTTCTCGAAGCAAGGAGAAGTCCGCAGATCACAAGCTCCTTAACCGCGTTTGCATTCGCGCCGGGCGTGTTGAAAACGACAATTCCGCGCTCGCTGCACTTGTCAATCGGAATATTGTTTACACCTGCGCCCGCTCTTGCGATTGCGAGAAGATTTGAGCCAAGCTCCATCTCGTGCATCGACGCAGAACGAACGAGAATTGCGTCGGGATTTGCCGCTTCCTCGCTTACGGCATACTTGCTCTTGTCGAGAAGCTCCGTTCCGCAGGCAGCGATTTTATTCAGCATCTGTACATTATACATAACAGTGTTCCTTTCACTTAAAGCGCTTATCAGCCGTTTTCAGCCTCAAACTTCTTCATAAACTCAACCAGCTTCTCAACGCCCTCGATAGGCATTGCGTTGTAAATCGAAGCTCTCATGCCTCCAACGGTTCTGTGACCCTTGAGGTTTACGAAGCCAGCCGCGGTAGCCTCCTTGATGAACTTAGCGTCAAGCTCCTCGTTTCCGGTTACGAAAGGAACGTTCATAAGCGAACGGTCGGCGGGATTTACAGTACCCTTGAACAGCTTGCTGCTGTCGAGGAAATCGTACAAAATCTTCGCTTTCTTCTCGTTGAGCGCCTTCATAGCCTCAAGTCCGCCCATCTTCTTGAGCCACTTGAACACCTTGCCGCAGATGTAGATTGAATAGCAGTTCGGCGTGTTGTAGAGAGAATCATTGTCAGCCTGAGTCTTCCACTTCAGCATTGTGGGAGTTCCGGGAAGAACGTCGTCGGTGATGAGGTCCTCGCGGATAATCGCAATTACAAGTCCCGCAGGTCCTACGTTCTTCTGTACGCCGCCGTAAATCACGCCGTACTTCGTTACGTCAACCGGCTCGGAAAGGAAGCAGGAGGATACGTCTGCTACGAGCGTATGACCCTTTGTATTCGGGAGAGTCTTGAACTTCGTGCCGTAAATCGTGTTGTTCTCGCAGATGTATACATAATCAACGTCGTCGGGAATATCAAGGTCCGAGCAGTCGGGTATGTACGAGAACGTTTTGTCCTCGGACGAAGCAACTTTTATCGCTTCACCGTAAATCTTAGCCTCGGAGAAAGCCTTTTTCGCCCACTGTCCCGTGATGATGTACGCCGCTTTCTTGTTCTTCATCATATTCATAGGAACCGCCGCAAACTGCTGAGAAGCGCCGCCCTGAAGGAAAAGCACCTTGTAATTCGACGGAATGTTCATAAGGTCGCGGATATCCTGCTCCGCAGTCTTGATGATTTCATCAAACGCCTTTGAACGGTGGGACATCTCCATAACGGACATTCCCGTTCCGTTATAGTCGAGCATCTCATCCGCAGCTTCTTTCAGAACCTCTTCCGGCAATACCGCAGGGCCTGCGCTGAAATTGTAAACTCTCATTTAGTTATCCTCCTGTGTCAATTCTGATTCAGATATTTGAATGACTTTCAAACATCACTATTCCTATTATATGACAATTCTTCTCTCTTGTCAAGGCACTTTTGCATTTTTACGCCTTTTCCCTCTCTTTTTCTATCGTTTATCGAACTTTTTATTAAAAAGTACTTGATTTTTTGGGAATTATGTGTTATAATGTTTGATGTTGATTATCGAGATGTGGCTCAGTTTGGTAGAGCGCTGCGTTCGGGACGCAGAG
>DPBR01000064.1:0-317 GCA_003516865.1 Oscillospiraceae bacterium | reverse complement strand
CGGGACGCAGAGGTCGCAGGTTCGAATCCTGTCATCTCGACCACTTGAGGACGGTCCTTTGGACCGTCCTCTTCTGCGTTTTTGGATTTTTCGCACTTCGCACGAAAAATCCAAAAGCCGCGGGTATACCAACTGCATAGTTTGCAATAACCCAATTCCGCTCCTAGTTCCTGCTAGGGGCGATTTATTTTGCCCGCGAGGGGCTTTGCCGACCGTCCTCTTCTGCGTTTTCCCTCCCAAAATTTTCCGAGGGAAAATTTTAGGAGGAAAATCCGCGAGTATACCATCTGCATTGTCTGCAATAACCCAATTTCGCT